>NZ_JBFAUT010000050.1:0-69453 GCF_040679475.1 Actinoallomurus sp. NPDC052274 | reverse complement strand
GTGGCGACGACAAGAAGACGTCCTCCGGGACCGACGACACCGTCGTCCGGCTCGGCTTCGGAGCGCCGCCGCCTTGATCTAGTACAGCAGAATTCAGCAAAGATTGATGGGACCAACGATGCTCGACCGGCTTAGTTCCCTGGACGTGCCAAACAAGTACCTACCGGAACTCGCGAGCACGAGCGATCCCGTGATCAGCTAGTTGCGATCCTTACCCGCCAAGATGTCGTGGCATGGATTCCATATAGCATCGACATCGTCGGGATACGAATAAGCCCATGTGGTGATAAACGCGCGCTGAACAAGCTCCTCGCTGATGAAGTCCAAATCTTCTCCTATCTGCGCGAATATATTATGCCGATCGTGGTTCGTGTAGGCCCTCTGGACGAGCGACGTTCGGACACGCTCTTGCATAAATGTGTCGAGATGAAGCCAAATCGTAAGCTTTCCGAGGAGGTTTGGGATTTTGTCGAGCCCTTCTAGGATTCTTTCTATTATGTAAGCTTCCGGTGAATCCTCTCCCGGAATGTACAGGATATCCTTGGATTGAGTTTGGCCACTCTCTCCACCATCAATCACTTCGGAGAGTTCGATATCCTTTGGTTCAAATCCAGACTCCTGCCTCTTATCTCCATCGAGGAGGCACACCGCATGAAATTTGCGCGCGGGACTTGCGTTGTGGAACCTCGTATGGTCTCGCGCCGGGGCGGCACCACCAAGCTTGTGAATCTCGATACCAGCACGATCCAATCCGTGTTTCTGACAATAAGCGCGCAGTGTGACATCTGCTACGAGCTCGTCGAAGCGGTCTTCTGTGAACACGGCCAAGCTGGCATTGATTTGACCAGTGAGTGCACGGAGCGAGGTAACGTCGAGCTTCCCTTGCTTAATCTCACCCCGATAAGCGACCCAAACCGCCTCGTTCGGAAGCGGGTCGAGCGCGTCATTAGAATGAGTCGTGAAAATTACTTGGCACGCCTTCCGCTTGGCGACCTTTATTAGGTACTCCACCAGCCTTCTTGTGGCTACGGGATGTAGGCCATTCTCGATCTCTTCAATAAGAATAAGCGCATTATCAGCACTTGCTTCAATCTGAGAAACGATCCGTATAACACTCGCTTCACCTGCGCCAAAATGAAATTCCGAATAACCGTCGACATCGCCTAGCGGCTGAGACGCGAAGATTGAGAGGTCGCTACTGCGACCTACGTTCACACGAAGATAGGCCGCAGCATCCTTCCCCAGGATCGCCTCAACGGCTTCGACGACCGGCTCCGTGAGTTGCTCTTCAGAGAAGCCTTCGAAAGTCGTACCGATGAACTTTGAAAGCTCTTTCCTTTCGCTCGCCGGCAAGGTTCGACTGACGCCGAATATAAGGGTTTCGCGTTCGACTGCATCGCGATTCCACTTAGCTTTCAGGTAACTTGCCGTACGGCTTATTGTCGTACTACTCTGCTCTTTTTTGTCGATTATCTCATATTCTACCCGCCAGTTCTTCATACTTTCATCATATTTACCGCTTTTCGCAAAGAATCGTCGCGGGAGAACGTCGCGATGGATTAGTGCTGCAGCACCCAGGACCGTCGTTTTTCCTGCCCCGTTCGGCCCCACTAGAGCAGTTACCGGGAAATCAAAAGTAACTTCTCGGTTCGTGAAGCCACGGAGTTTTACCAGTCGAACACGCCTGAGGTACTTGTCGTAAGCCTTCTTATTCACTCGCCCGACGAGTGCACTGATGTCGCTCTGCCGGATCTCACTTTTGGTGGTGGTGGCGGTGGTCACGGTTGAAATTCCCAACTGTGCAGAAGGAAGCCTACGATTTGATTTGACGCGATAACGGGGAGTGGAAGTTTACGAGCGTGGCCGTGGTTCCGTGGGGATTTTAACGAGATAGGCCGATACTGGCCACTCCAAGTCCCTCGGCGATCACGCTGCGCGATCACCCGCCGATGGTGTAGACCCTCGGTATGCATGACCTTCGGCAGGAGCGGCTTCAAGAACTGGGGCACAGAGTGCGGGGCCTGCGAAAGGGTGCGGGTCTGAGTGGGGCTGAACTGGCCGAACGCGCTGGCGTGACGCAGCCGACGGTGTCGAAGATCGAAACCGGACGGATGCTGCCAAGTAGCGAAGTGTTCGATCGGTTGGCTGGGGCTCTCGGTATCGATCAAGGCGAGCGGGCTGAGCTATTCGCATTGCTTCAGCAGGTCCATACCGAGGTGGCGGACATTCGTCAGTCAGGCAACGGTGCGTTGGCGCAGCAGGAGGCGATAAGCACTCGGGAACAGAGAGCGGCGGCGGTCGACTCCTTTCAGTGCGCGATGGTGCCGAGCCTGCTGCAAACGGCGGAGTATGCCCGGCGAGCATTCGAGGCGGCTGGGCATGAGGATGATCGTGATGTTGGTCGGGCGGTGGCTGCGCGTGTCGAGCGTCAGGGGGTGCTGTACGAGCGGGGCCGGCGGTTCTCATTCGTTCTGACGGAGGGTGCGCTACGGACTTGGCCCGGCTCTCCGGACGTTATGCGGGCGCAGTTGGCGAAGATCTTGGACGTCTCGACCCTGGAAAACGTCTCAGTCAGTGTCGTCCCCTGGTCAGCGACTGTGCCGACGTTCCCGTTGCACGGCTTCGTGATCTACGACGAGTCGGCCATCACCGTGGAGACTTTCACCAGCGAACTGTTGTTGAGCAATGCACAGGACGTCGCCATCTACCGGCAGACGTTCGCAGCCTTCCGCGAGGTCGCACTCTTCGGGGACGCGATGCGAGAGCTTGTGTCCCGGATCGCCCGGGATTACGACCAGTCGCCCTTCAGAAGGTAGAGGCATAATGCCTCGGATTCCTTGAGTAGGGGGCATAGGCAGGAATACTCTCGGTGTCCAGTGCATAGCCCCCTAGACAGGGAGGTGCGCCGTGAGGCCACCCTGGACCCGCTGTCTCCCCGGCCTGCCCGCCTCGGTCACCGAAGCCCGCCGCTTCGTGACCGCCTACCTGCGCGATCTCCATCCCGAGATCACCATGCGCGCCGAGCTCGTCGTCAGCGAACTCGCCACAAACGCGATCAAGCACACCCTCAGTGGTCTCCCCGGAGGAATGCTCTGGGTAACCGTCACCATCTTCGACACCGCCGTCCGCGTCTCCGTGACCGACCAGGGAGGCGTCACGGCGCCTACCGCCGTGGTGGCCGGTGACTGCTCTGAGGGCGGTCGGGGCCTGGCGCTCCTGGGGATGGTGGTCAAGGACTGGGGCCACCACTACCAGGGGTCGCACTGCACGGTGTGGGCGGTGGTCGACGGGGTCGATCGGGCGTGAGTCCGCGGGGCGTCCCTCGGCTCCGGACAAGTCTGATCGGCCCTTCTTCTTCGCCTGTTTTGTCTATCCCCCTAGACTCGGTCCAGTGGATCGAGGAGGGTGGCATGTCGGATGAGGTCGACCGCATAGCGGCAACCAAGGACCCATTCGTGCTGCTCCGCCTCGCTACCGAACGCCTCGCCGCCGCACAGCAAGAGGTGACCGAACTCGCGCGGTTGCGGCGGCGGGTCATCCAGGATCTGCACAGTCAGGGCCTGTCATACGCGCAGATCGCCAAGCAGGCCGGCCTGAGCCGGGGCCGCATTCACCAGATCCGCCATACCGGACCGGCGCCGGAAGGCGCGTTCCTCGGTACCGGTTCCGTGACCGTGGTGACTCCGCTGCGGCCGGACCCGAACACTGGCCGCAGCCATGTCACCTTGGATGACCTGACCGCGGGCAAGCGGCTGGAAGACCTCGCCCGAACCTTCGACCTGGAGGTCGGCTCCGAACACGTCGGCGTCAACGGCGAGATCGACCTCAACCGCTCGGGCCTGCTGGTCATCTGCGGTCCCCGCATGTCCGAGGCTGTCCGGGAGACCTACGAGAAGGACCCCGTCCTGTCCTGGCGACGCTCTCCAGAGGGGACGTGGACGCTGTACGACGCCAGGGCAGGCAAGACACTCCGGTCCGGTTCGGACGGCAACCCGGCTCGGCTGCATGACATCGGCTACCTCGGCAGGCTCCCCCGCCCGGACGGTAAAGGGACCGTGCTGACGATTGCTGGCGTTCACCCGCCCGGTTCGCTCGGGGTCGTGCACCTGCTCAGCACTGAGATCGCGACGTTGTGGGGGCAAGTCGGTGACCGGCCGTTCTCGGTGGTCGTGGGGGTCGACTACGAACCGGACACCCACGAGCCAGCCAAGGTGGAGTTGCTGACGCCGCTGTATCAGCACGAGGACCTGTAGATGCGGGTCTCGCTCGTCTCGGTCCCCGGTTCGCCCGATCGGTCGAATGAGGATTTCGCCGCAGCGTCTCATGACGTCGTCGTGCTGCTTGACGGTGCGGGTACTCCCCCTGGGATCGAGTCGGGCTGTTCGCACGGGGTGGCCTGGTACGCCCGTCAGCTCGGCGCCCAGCTTCTCGTCGAAGCGGGCACCATGCCCCGCCGGCCTCTCGTCGACGTACTCGCAGTGGCGATTGAGCGGGTGGCCGCCATGCACGGGGATGCCTGCGACCTCAGCGACCCGAATACCCCGTCCGCGACCGTCACGGCCGTCCGGCGGACCGGTGATGACGTGGAATACCTGGTGCTCGCGGACTCCGTCCTGGTGCTCGATGTCCTCGACGGCGATCCGGTAGCCGTGACCGATGATCGGCTGGCCCGGACCAGTCGGAGCCTGCGTGCCGAGATGGACGCGCTGCCGACCGGAAGCCCGGAACACACCCAAGCCCGCAGGGCATACGCCGAAACGCTGGGCTCCTACCGGAACACTGACGGCGGCTTCTGGGTCGCCAGCACCGACCCGGCCGCCGCCGCTCATGCCGTCACCGGCTCAGTGCCGCTCGGCCGGCTCCGCGCAGTGGCGTTGCTCAGCGATGGCGCGAGCCGGCTGGTCGACCGGTTCAGCCTCACCGACTGGGCCGACGCTCTAAAGATCCTCGCTGATGACGGGCCGGCCGAACTCATCCGCCGGGTTCGGGCCGCTGAGGACAGCGATCCGCGTGGTGAGCGGTGGCCGCGGGGCAAGGCCAGTGACGACGCCACGGCCGTGTACTGCGTGCTCTGACACGCCAACCGAGATTTTGTCGACCCCCCTAGACAGTTCGCCGAGGCAGTCGTACCTTGGATGCATAGCCCCCTAGACACCATCGAAGGGATCGATGGACTTACAACTGTCTAGGGGGGTCGACATCAAGGAGAGCGCTGCATGGCACTCAGAGGCGGTACTCGCTTCAAGGTCACGATGGCCGACGTCTTCCCCAACGGCTGCCACCTCGTTCCGGCCTCGATCGTGGAGGCGCAGGACTTCGACGAGCGGTCGGGGCGGCGGTCCCCGGCCAAGGACAAGGTCACCGGTCAGCGGGTGTTCTCCTGCCGGGTCATGGACATGGACCCCGAACTGGACGGCCGGTCCCGCGAGATCGCGGTCAAGATCCTCGCCGACGTTCAGCCGGTCGCGCCGACCGGTGCGCCGTTCGAGCCGGTGGAGTTCGAGGGCATGACGGTCACCCCGTACGTCACCGACAAGGGCCGGATGGCCTTCTCGCTACGGGCCACCGCGATCACCGCGCCCAAGGGCGGCAAGGCGGCTGCGGCTCCTTCGGCCGGTAAGGCGGCGGCCTGATGGGACGGGGACCTGCGCTGTCGCTGCCGATCAACGGGCACTCGGGCGCGGAGTTCCGCAGCTACCCCCGAGCGAACCCGATCTTTACCTTCCGCGCCGGTCACGTGCTGGTCTCGCTCACGCTCCCGGACCGGCTGCTGCCCGACCACGTGGCCTTCGCTCGCGCCCTGGCCGACCAGGCGGCGGCGTACGCGACCGAGGTCGAGCGCATCTACCGCAACGGCAACACCGACAGGAGGACCCGATGACGGAGACCGGCTACACCTACACCACGATCACCGGTCGGCCCGGTGAGCCCATGACCATCGGCACCTCGTTCTACCTCGACCCGACCACGAGCATCCGCCTCTACGGCGCGGGCGACGGCCGGCCGTTCATCGGGATCGACCACGGCCAGGTGAGCGTGAACATCGGACCGCGCTCCACCTGCGAGATCACGGCCGAGGACGTCGCGGTGATCCGCCGGTTCGCTCAGGCGTCGGCGGAGCTGCTGGCCGAGGTCGAGCGCCTGCACGCCGAACGGGCCGACCAGTCCGGCCACGCTGCGGCCTGATGCGAAGCGGGGCGGCTGGAAGCTCTCACCCTTCCGGCCGCCCCTGTGATCACCCCACGGCTTCTACTCCTGGAGGAGATCGCCTCATGTCTACCCGAACCAAGCGGCCGCGCTGCGTCGTATGCCGCAATCCACTGCCCGAGAACACGAAGAACGGCAAGTGCCCGCCGTGCGTGGGTCAGACCGTGCTGTTCCCCAAGCGCACCGCCGAACGCCTCTCCCGCGCCTCGCGCACCGACGGGGGTGGCCGGTGATGGGCCTTCGCAAGGACGCTCCGTCGGACAACGTGATGGTGCCCGCCACCGCCGACCCGTTCGAATCGCCCAAGTGGGCTCCGCCCATCTGGCACATGCCCCCGGCGCTGGTCCTGGTGGTCAACCTCGTCCGCGCCCTCGTGCGCCTGGTCGGCTTCCTCGCCCGCCACCCCATCGCCGTGGCGGTCGTCGGCTGCCTGGGCGGGCTGACCTACGCCCTCGGATGGCGGCTCGTCGCGGTGCTGGCCGCGTTCGCCGCGGTGTGCCTGGGCTGCTGGGCCGCCTACTGGTGGGACTCCTTCGTCCGCCTCGTCGGCTACCCGGCCCGTGCCCGCTGGCGGCACCTGTTCGTCTACCGGCGGCACTGGCAGCCGGTGATGGTGATGTCCGGGCTGGCGTTCTACCGCAACGCCCGCGAGTACCTGCCCGTCATCAAGTGCGTCGCTGTCACCGCGACCACGGACCGGGTGCTGGTCAAGATGCTGTCCGGGCAGGCACCGGGCATCTGGCGGGACCACGCCGAAAACCTCGCCCACGGCTTCGGGGCTGCCCTGTGCCGCATCCGCACCGCCAGCAGACCCGGATACCTCTGGCTCGAACTCGTCCGCCGCGACGCGCTCGCCGAACCACTGCCCGCGCTCCCGGTCGGCACTGAGGACGGCCACGCGGTCGACCTGTCGTCTCTGCCGATCGGACGGCGAGAAGACGGCTTGACCTGGCGGCTACGGCTCCTCGGAACGCATGTCCTGATCGCTGGCGCGACCGGGGCCGGCAAGGGCTCGATCCTGTGGGGACTGATCCGGGCACTGCTCCCGGCCATGCGCGCGGGGCTCGTCCAGGTCTGGGGGATCGACCCCAAGCGCATGGAACTGGCCTTCGGCCGGGACATCTTCAACCGCTACAGCGACGACGCATCCGGCGGCATGGTCGACCTCCTGGAGGCCGCCGTCACCGAGATGCACAAACGCGCGGCGCGCTTCGGCGGAGTCACCCGGACCTTCATCGCGACCGCGGCTGACCCGTTCATCGTCGTCATGGTCGACGAACTGGCCTTCCTCACCGCCTACTGCCCCGAACGCGACCTGCGCAAGCGGGCCGATGCGGCGCTGGCCACGCTCACATCTCAGGGCCGGTCGGTCGGGATATGCGTCGTGGGCGCTCTGCAGGACCCGCGCAAGGACGTCATCAATATCCGCAACCTCTTCCCGACCCGGATCGCGCTGCGGCTGGATGAGGCCGAACAGGTCGACATGGTTCTCGGTGACGGAGCGCGGGACCGTGGCGCCCTCGCCGACCAGATCTCTCCGATCCCCGAGGTCGGCGCGGGCGTCGGTTACATCCGGCTGGAGGACTCACCCGACCCGGTGCGCGTGCGGGCCGCGTTCGTCGCCGACACCGACATCGCAGCGATGGCCGGCTACCTCGCGGAGGCCGCATGAGCACCGACCACACGACGCCGGAAGCCCCTCACAAGGTCCGGCCGCCGCTGGCTCGTGAGGTCGTCAAGGCCATCGCGGTCGAACACGGCGTGTGCATCCGGCCCGTGGCCATGCGCCGGACTGACCTGGCGACGGGTGAGACCGCGATCGTGAACATGCCGTGCGGGCACACGCTCGCCTCGGTCTGCCCACCGTGCGCGGAACGCAAGCGCAAGCTTCGGGCTACCCAATGCCGGGAGGGCTGGCATCTCGAGAGTGAGCCGGTGATCGAGCGGGCCGACCCGGACGACGAACAACGCTTCTGGATGAAAAAGCGCGCCGAGGTCCAAGGCTGGGCGGACCGTGCTGAGGCGGCCGGTGAAGATGCCTCGGAGTGGCGGGAGCTGCTGACCGAGATCAACGCCGAACTGACCCGGACCGGCGTCGTCGGCCGTCTCCCGGTCGATAAGCCAGAGCGGCCTAAGCGGTCGACCAAGAGGCGTCAGGACGTGCCCGACCTTCCCCGGCGGCCGGTCGCGGCTCGGACGGTGGGCAAGGTCTACACCGCTCCGGACGGCAAGACGTTCCGGCCGTCGCTGTTCCTCACGCTCACCCTCGATTCCTACGGCAAGGTCAAGGGGGACGGAACGCCGGTCGACCCAGGGACCTATGACTACGCGCGGGCAGCTCGGGATGCGCTGCACTTCTCCAAGCTGGTGGACCGGTTCGTGCAGAACCTGCGCCGGTTCGTCGGCTATGACGTGCAGTACTTCGCCGCCGTCGAACCACAGCGACGGCTCGCCCCCCACCTGCACATGGCGATCCGCGGCACGATCTCCCGCGCTGAGCTGCGTCAGGTCGTCGCGGCGACCTACACGCAGGTGTGGTGGCCCTCGACCGATCGGGTGGTGTACGCGGGGGAGCGCCTGCCCTATTGGGACGCACGGGAACGGGCTTACCTGGACCCGGACACTCACCTGCCGCTGGCCACCTGGCAAGAGGCACTTAGGACGCTGGATGACGATGACGCCGAACCGCTGCACGTCGGCCGGTTCGGGCGGCAGATCGACGCCCAGGGCGTCATGGCGGGCACGCCGGAGTCCTCCCGGCTGATCGGCTACCTGACCAAGTACCTCGTCAAGGACATCGCCGAATGCCGCCACGCCGAGACTTCCACACAGGCCGATCACGCTGACCGGCTGCTGGAGGCGCTGCGGTATGAGCCTTGCTCGCCGACGTGCGCGAACTGGCTGCGCTACGGCATCCAACCCAAGAACCCGCGACCGGGTCTGACGCCGGGCTACTGCAAGGCCAAAGCACACCGCCGCGAATACCTCGGCTACGCCGGACGTCGCGTCCTCGTCTCGCGTAAGTGGTCGGGCAAGACCCTCGCCGACCACAAGGCCGACCGGAAGAACTGGGTCCTCGCCCGCCTGGCCGAGGCCGGCGTTTCGGCAACCGGCCACCCGGCTCAACCCGGCCGCTACGCCTGGGAACTCGCACCCCCAGACGACCCGGACGTCAAACCGGTCGAACAACGCCTACTCGCCTCCATCGCCGAACGGCTGGAGATGCGACGCCAACTCGACCACGCCAGAACGACCCTCGATCTTTCGGCAACTCAGGAGGCCGCGTGACCAACCTCGCTGACGACCCGCTCCTGACGGTGGCCGAGGCCGCCGAACTGCTCAAGACCTCCGAACGCTTCCCCCGCCGGCTGATCGCCGAACGACGCATCCGCTTCGTCAAGATCGGCCGGTTCGTCCGCATCCCTGAGTCGGCGCTCCGCGAGTTCATCGCCGCTGGCCTAGTCGAGCCCATGACCGCGTCCGACGTATGGCGTGGGAGAAAGGCCGCCTGATGGCGAACAAGACGAAGCACCGTCGTTTCGGCAATGTGCGCAAGCTTCTCTCTGGGCGGTTCCAGGCTCGATATCCCGGTCCGGATGGTCGGCTGCGTTCGGCTCCGGAGACGTTTGACCGCAAGTCGGACGCGGAACGATTCCTCTCTCTGACCGAAGCCCAAATGATCAACGGGGAGTGGACGGACCCGCTCCTCGGGAAGATCACCGTCACCGATTACGCGGAACGGTGGATCGCTCAGCGCGCGGGCCTGCGTCCCCGCACGGTCGATCTGTACCGCTGGCTCCTGGGGAAGTACATCGCTCCGGGTCTCGGGTCGGTGCAGCTCGGCAGGCTCACCACTCCCATGGTCCGCGAGTGGCGGGCGGCGCTACTCGACGCTGGGGTATCTCAGACGATGGAGGCCAAGGCATACCGGCTCCTGCGAGCCGTACTCATGACGGCGGTGGAAGACGACAAGATCCTTCCTCGGAATCCCTGTCGGGTTCGCGGTGCCGGGACCGAGCAGGCTCCCGAACGTCCCGTGCTCACGGTCGCGCAGGTCTTCGAGCTGGCCGACAAGGTCGGGATGCGGCCGGTCGGCAACATCCGCAAGCTCGACTCCGGGGGTTACCGGCTGCGGTACCGCGCGGCCGGCGGCACGATGCGTCGGCATCCGGAGATCTTCCCGACTCGCTCGGCTGCTGCTCGTGCGCTCTGGGACCTGGCGGTGGAAGGCAAGGCGGACTCGACGCATGACGACCGGTTCCGCGCGCTCGTGCTCCTGGCGGCGTTCGCGAGTCTGCGTTGGGGCGAGGTCACCGCCCTCAAGCGGCGGGATATCGACCTGGTGGCGGGAACGGTCCACGTCCGCTTCGCCTACACCGAGCAGGACAACGGCAAGATGCTGCTCGGACCGCCCAAGTCTCGCGCCGGTCGACGAACGGTGAGCATCCCCGCGGCCATCGTTCCGGAGGTCAGGGCGCATCTGGACAAGTACACCGAACGCGATGATGACGCCCTGGTCTTCACCGGAATCAAAGGCGGGCCGCTGCGACGAAGCGGCTTCAACAAGCTGACGCGCTGGGTTGACCTCGTGCGGACGATGGGCGTTCCCGGCCTGCACTTCCACGACCTTCGGCATACCGGCAACACCCTGGCCGCCGACATGGGCGTCTCGCTCCGCAACCTGATGGCGCGCATGGGCCACGACAACGAGCGTGCCGCGCTGATCTATCAGCACGCCTCCAACCAGGCTGACCGGAAGATCGCCGACGGCCTCGACGCGTTGGTGAAAGCCGCGCGGCCGGTCGACCAGGCCGACGACGACCAAGACGACGGCGGGCCGCCGGGGAAACTGGTGCCTGTGGCCTAATGGCACGCTAATGGCACGGCGAGCTGGAATCGGCCCTAACAAGATCAAAGCCCAGGTTCGGGATCATCGCCCCGACCTGGGCTTTCGCGTGTGGAGCGGGTGACGGGAATCGAACCCGCGCTACCAGCTTGGGAAGCTGGAGTTCTGCCATTGAACTACACCCGCATCGGCCGCCTTCTCAGGTGACCGCCCGCACATGCTACCGGAACCCGCGCCCTTCGCGCCCAGGGGTTCGGCTCCAGGCGTGATCACCTCCGTACGTCGGAGCGCGGTCCAGGGTGATCGGGACCGGCGTTTACGTGTCGGGCGGCTTTACCCGGTAGTTTCTTGTCGTGCTGCTCTCTGATCGTGATCTCAAGGCCGAGATCGAGTCCGGGCGGATGAAGATCGATCCGTACGATCCCGGGATGGTCCAGCCGTCGAGCATCGACGTGCGCCTGGACCGCTACTTCCGGGTGTTCGAGAACCACAGGTATCCGCACATCGATCCGGCGGTGGAGCAGCCCGACCTCACCCGGCTCGTCGATGTCGAGCCGGACCAGGCGTTCATCCTGCATCCGGGGGAGTTCGTGCTGGCCTCGACGTACGAGGTGTTCGGCCTGCCGGACGATCTGGCCGCGCGGCTGGAGGGCAAGTCGAGTCTGGGGCGGCTGGGGCTGCTCACGCACTCGACGGCGGGCTGGATCGACCCGGGCTTCTCCGGCCACGTGACGCTGGAGCTGTCGAACGTCGCGACGCTGCCGATCAAGCTGTGGCCAGGCATGAAGATCGGGCAGATGTGCCTGTTCCGCACGAGTTCTCCGGTGGAGGAGCCGTACGGCTCCGAGCGGCACGGGTCTCGGTACCAGGATCAGCGTGGCCCGACGCCGTCGCGGTCCTACTTGAACTTCCACCAGACGCGCGTCTGACAGGGGCTGCCGGCCCGGCGCCGGCGGTCGGACCGCTCAACTCACCGGACCGTGGCGATGACTCGCCGCGGTCCGGTTCTTCGTCTGTGCGACCGTGTCGATGGAGCGTTCGAGGCTGCTCGAGAGGCCCGCAATGCCCTCATCTCCGCAGGTCAAACCAATCATTGCGGAATGTGAGTGTTCACACACGAACGTGCACTGCTTTTAACCGGACGATAAAGTGCCTTGACGCATGACCCATTCGGTCGGTTGGCGACCGCGAGAGTGACATGTGTCACATCTTGGTTCCACTGGGTCGTACAGAGCGAGCCGCAGTGGGGCGGGCACGGCGGTTCGCGCAGATTGCCGCGCGGTTCGACGGGGACGACGGCTCCCGGGACGGCGGCGCGGCCGGACCGGAAGGACGATGTGCCCAGAATCCGCGCACAACACGTGTCAAAGGTCTTCGGTCGCAGATCGGCTGAGGCCCTCCGTAAGATCCGTCAGGGCGCCGACGCCGACGAGTTGCGCCGGATGGGCGTGACCGCGGCCGTCGCGGACGTCTCGTTCGAGGTGAACGAGGGCGAGATCTTCGTCGTGATGGGGCTGTCGGGCTCCGGCAAGTCGACCCTGATCCGCATGCTCAACGGCCTCTTGGAGCCGACGGCCGGCAGCATCGAGATCGACGGTGTCGACATCACCGCCATGGGCGGGAAGGAACTGCGCCGACTCCGCCAGGAGAAGGTCAGCATGGTCTTCCAGCACTTCGCGCTCTTCCCCCACCGCACGGTCCTGGAGAACGCGGCGTACGGGCTCGAGACTCGGAACGTTCCAAAGCAGGAGCGGCTGGCGAAGGCCAAGGAGTTCCTGAAGCACGTCGGTCTCGCGGGCTGGGAGGACCGCTACCCCGACCAGCTGTCGGGCGGGATGCAGCAGCGCGTGGGCATCGCCCGGGCGCTCTCCGCCGAGACGGACATCCTGCTCATGGACGAGGCGTTCAGCGCGCTGGACCCGATGATCCGGCGGGAGATGCAGGACCTGCTGCTCGACCTGCAGGGCGAGCTCGGCAAGACGATCGTCTTCATCACGCACGACCTGAACGAGGCGATGCGGCTCGGCGACCGGGTCGCGATGCTCCGGCACGGACGCGTCATGCAGATCGGTACCGCCGAGGAGATCCTCACCGACCCCGCCAACGACTACGTCGCGCAGTTCGTCGCCGACGTCGACCGTACGCGGGTGCTCACCGCCCGCTCGGTGATGGACAAGCCGATCGCGGTGGTCGACGCGAACGGCGGCCCCCGCGCGGCCGTACGCGTCATGCGCGAGCAGCAGACGTCCTTCGCGTTCGTCGTGACCCGCGACCGGCGGCTGGCCGGCGTGGTGTTCGCCGAGCCGGCGGCCAAGGCCGTACGGGCGGGGCGGAACACCCTCGACGGTCTCGTCGAGGGTGGCACGCATCCGGTCGACCCGGACACTCCCGTGGCCGACCTGTTCCTGCCGTGCGCGGAGAGCCCGCTGCCCGTGCCCGTCACCGACCGGAACGACAAGCTCATCGGCGTGATCCCGCGAGTGACGCTGCTCGCCGCGCTGGGCCACATGGGCAACACCGGGGAGATGCCCGTCGTGCGGGAGGAGACCGCTCCGCCGGAGGAGACCGCTACTCGGGAGGTGGCCGCCGATGCCTAGGATCCCCCTCGGTGCCTGGGTCACCGACGCCGTCGACTTCCTCACCAGGCATGGCAGGCCGGTCTTCAACGCGATCAGTGACGTGGTCGGCGGCGTCGTCCACGGGATGGACCACCTGCTGACCGCGCCGCCGTCGCTGGCGCTGGCGGCCGTCATCGCGATGCTGTGCTGGTGGCTGCGCGGTCTGCTCGCGGGCGTCCTGACCTTCGCCGGCCTCATGGTGATCGACGGGCTGGGGCAGTGGGACGCGGCCATGCAGACGCTCACGCTGGTGCTGGTCTCCAGCGTCGCCGCCCTCGTCATCGGAATCCCGCTGGGCATCCTCTGCGTGCGGGTGTCCGCGGTCGGCGCGGTGGCCCGGCCGGTGCTGGACTTCATGCAGACCATGCCGGCCTTCGTCTACCTGATCCCGGCGATCTCGTTCTTCGGGCTCGGGGAGGTCCCCGGCATCGCCGCGTGCCTGGTCTTCGCCATTCCCCCGGGGGTGCGCCTGACGGAGCTCGGCATCAGGCAGGTCGACCGGGAGATGGTCGAGGCGGCCGAGGCGTTCGGCACGCCGTCGTCGCGGATCCTCACCCGGGTGCAGTTGCCGCTGGCGCTGCCCACCATCATGACCGGGGTCAACCAGGTCATCATGCTCTCGCTGTCCATGGTGGTGACCGCGGGCATGGTCGGCGCCGCCGGGCTCGGCGCCAACGTCTTCGGGGCGATCACGCAGTACAACCTGGGGGCGGGCGCCGAGGCCGGCCTGGCGGTCGTGCTGCTGGCGATCATCCTGGACCGCATGACCGGGGCCCTCGGGCAGCGTCTGGCGCCGGCCGCGCGGCGGCACGCCGAGCGGGCCGCGCACGGGGGCGTGTCCTCCGTCCTGCGGTACCGTCCGCGTCCGGCGCTGGCCCTGTCCGGCGTCGTGGTGTTCGCGCTGCTGGCGACCACGCTCGGCGTCATGGGCTCCGGCGGCGGCACCAAGGGCAAGCCGATCACGATCGGCTACATCCCGTGGGACGAGGACATCGCCGTCACCCAGCTCTGGAAGTCGGAGCTGGAGAAGAAGGGCTACCAGGTCACGCTCAAGCAGGTCGACGCCGGCCCGCTGTTCGCCGGGCTCGGCCAGGGCGACATCGACCTGTTCCTCGACGCGTGGCTGCCCGCGACGCACGCGGACTACTACAACAAGTACAAGGACAGGCTCCAGGACATCGGCGTCTGGTACAAGAACGCGAGCATGCAGCTGGCCGTCCTGAAGAACGACCCGGCGAACTCCGTGGCCGACCTGAAGGGGCAGAGCGCCCGCTACAAGGGCCGCGTCGTCGGCATCGAGCCGGGCGCCGGCGAGATGAAGATCGTCAAGAACAAGGTGCTGCCCGGCTACGGGCTCGGCGACTACAAGCTGCTGCAGAGCAGCACGGCGGCGATGCTGGCAGAGCTGGACCGGTCCGCGAAGAGCAACCAGCCGATCGTGGTGACGCTGTGGAAGCCGCACTGGGCGTACAACAAGTTCCCGATCAAGCCGCTGGCCGACCCGCAGAACGCCTTCGGCTCGGCGGAGCAGGTCCACGTGCTCGGCCGTGCGGGCTTCGCCAAGGACTTCCCGCAGCTGACCGGCTGGCTGAAGAACTTCACGATGTCCGACGCCGAGCTGTTCCCGCTCGAGGACCTGGTGATCAACAAGTACAAGGACACGCCCGCGCAGGGCGTCGCCGAGTGGGAGAAGCAGCATCCGGACGTCGTCAAGCGGCTGACCTCCTGATCCGGCCGCCTGCGCTCTGACGTACGGCACGGGCCGTCCCGGTGATTGCGCCGGGACCGCCCGTGATTCTTTCCACAAACGGTGGCCAACTATCAGCAAAGCCGATAGTTTCGGACGACGCGTTACCGATCAGTTTGGTTGACGTCCGCCTCTGTGGCCTTCGTCACACCTGATGGGGAACGTTAGGGCGGTGCCATCTCAAATCCCCGCTCCCCCGAGATGGCACCGCCTTTATTCATGCCGCGACATACCAAGGGCCCGGCACCGGCTCACCCGGTGACGGGCCCTTGACGCGGGCGGGACGCCTACTCGGCGGCCGCCGGAGCGGGCTCGGGCTCCGCCTCACCCTTGACCGACTTGATCAGCAGCTGAGCGACGTCGACGACCTCGAGGGACTCCTTGGCGCCACCGCTGTTCTTCTTCTCGTTGATGGCGTCGCCGAGCATGACGAGGCAGAACGGGCAGGCCGTGGAGACGGTGTCCGGGTCGGTCTCCAGCGCCTCCTCGACGCGCTCGGTGTTGATGCGCTTGCCGATGCGCTCCTCCATCCACATCCGCGCGCCGCCGGCGCCGCAGCAGAAGCCCCGCTCCTTGCAGCGGTGCATCTCCTGCGTCTGCACGCCCGGCACCTGGGCCATGATGTCGCGCGGCTGGGCGTACACCTTGTTGTGCCGGCCGAGGAAGCACGGGTCGTGGTAGGTGATCTTCTCTTCGATCGGCGTGACCGGCGTGAGCTTTCCGGTCTCGACGAGGTGCGACAGCAACTGGGTGTGGTGCACGACCTCGTACGTGCCGCCGAGCTGCGGGTACTCGTTGGCCAGCGTGTTGAAGCAGTGCGGGCAGGACGCGACGATCTTCTTGACGCCGGCCTCGTTGAGGGTCTCGACGTTCTGCTGGGCGAGCATCTGGAAGACGAACTCCATGCCCAGGCGGCGCGCCGGGTCACCGGAGCAGGCCTCCATCGGGCCGAGCACGGCGAACTTCACGCCCGCGATGTGCAGCAGCTCGGCGATGGCCTTGGTGGTCTTCTTGGCACGGTCCTCGAGGGCGCCCGCGCAGCCGACCCAGAAGAGGTACTCGGTGTCCTCGGGCATCTTCTCCTCGACGACCGGCACCTCGAAGTCCAGCTCCTCGATCCAGTCGAGGCGCTTCATCTCGGACATGCCCCAGGGGTTGCCCTTGTTCTCGAGGTTCTTGAGCATCACGCCGGCCTCGGACGGGAAGCTCGACTCGATCATGACCTGGTAGCGGCGCATGTCGACGATGTGGTCGATGTGCTCGATGTCCACCGGGCACTGCTCGACGCAGGCGCCGCAGTTGGTGCAGGACCACAGCACGTCGGGGTCGATGACGCCGTTCACGTCCGCGCCGCCGACCAGCGGCCGGCCCGCCTCCTTGAGGACGTCCTCGGGGAGGTTCGCCTGCTCCTCCTCGGACGCGAAGATGTACGGCGCCTTGGCCAGCGCGTGGTCGCGCAGGTCCATGATGAGGGACTTGGGGGACAGCGGCTTGCCGGTGTTCCAGGCGGGGCACTGCGACTGGCAGCGGCCGCACTCGGTGCAGGAGGCGAAGTCGAGGTAGCCCTTCCAGGTGAAGTCCTCGATCTTGCCGCGGCCGAAGGTGTCCTCGTCCGGGTCGGCCTCTTCGAAGTCGATCGGCTTGCCGTCGCTCATCATCGGCTGCACCGCGCCCAGGCCGTCCGGGCGGCGCTTGAACAGGACGTTGAGCGGGGCGACGAAGATGTGCAGGTGCTTGGAGTTCAGCACGATGATCAGGAAGGCCAGCATCACGCCGATGTGCAGCAGCAGGCCGACCGACTCCAGCACCTCGCCGGCGTCGTGGCCCAGCCCCTTCAGGCCGTTGCCGACCAGGTGCGACATGAACGCCGCGTTCCCGTACGGGAAGTTGCCCGTCGCGACGCCCGCGCCGCGGAACAGGAACATCGTCCAGATCACGTTGAAGATCATGAACAGGACGAGCCAGGCGCCGCCGAGGTGCGAGCCCTTGAAGCGGGACTTGCGGTCCAGCTTCTTCGGGGAGTTCTTCAACCGGATGATCGAGAAGACGATCAGGCCGAGGAACGCCGCGACGGCGATGAAGTCCTGCAGGAAGCCGAGCACGCCCCACTTGCCGATCAGCGGGATGTGGAAGTCGAGCCCGAAGAACAGCGCGCCGTACGCCTCGAGATAGACCGTGGCGAGAATGAAGAACGCCCACATGACGAAGAAGTGGGCGAGGCCGGGCACGGTCCACTTGAGCAGCTTCCGCTGCCCGAAGACCTCCACGGCCTGGAGCTTGACGTCCTCACCGACGCTCGCCTTGGCGAGCGCGATGCGTTCGGGAGCCGGCTGGCCGTTCGTCGCGAGCCTGTAGAGGAACAGGACCCGCCGAACCGCGAACACCAGCGCGACCACCGTTGCGGCAAGGCCGATGATCAACCTGAGAACCAATGTTCCGTCCTCCTGGGGTACGGCGTTGGCAATCAGCGTACGGCCGGCAACTGACAGCCATCGACATGGGACTCCGGATTCTACCGAGCAGTAGCTTTCCTGGTCACCACCGCCCGGCCTCTCGCGGCCGTACGCCGACAACACGAGCGTCCCGCACCTCGACGAGGCACGGGACGCGTACGTGACCAGCCGCGATCGGCTACCGGAACGGCAGGGCCGACGGCGGGGACGGCTTGCGCTCCGTCCAGCCGGAGCTCCGCATCAGCAGGTAATCGATCACGAATCCCGGCTTGCGGCTCCGGTACTCACCACCGGGTGTCAGGAGGACCGACTGTTCGGCCAGGAGGGCCCCGGTCTCCTTGTCGAAGATCAGTTGTTCCTGGGTCCGGTAGCCGTCGTCCTTCCGGACGAGCTTCCCGCCGGGCCCGGGTCGCCAGCCCCACGACGGCTGGTCGACGGCGAGCGCGACTCCCTGACGGCCCAGCGCGTCGGTCGCCGTCTCGATGGTGTGCACGCCGGGCCGGGCGACGAGCGCCCGCATCACCCCGGCGCGTACCTTCGGCGGCAGTGGCGCGTCCTTGAGGAGATTCGCCGCCAGGACGAGCTGGTACGCGTTGCTGATCGGAGCCGGTCCCGGGTTCCCCCCGCCCGGCGGTCCCTCCGCCCGCCGTCTCGGCGCGAAGGCGAGGAACCGCCTGGTCAGCGTCTCCGGGTCGGTGGGGAGCCGGAGCACTTCCTGCATGGTCAACCCCTCGCCGCGGCCGACGAGGAAACGGCCGCCGGGCCGCCGCCCGCCCTTGTCCTCCTGCCAGCGACCCGCCTCCCGGGTGTACGTCATGGGGTGGCCGTTGGACATGACGCGGACGCTCGTCGGCGCCCCCGCCCGGCGCCAGGCGGCCTCGTCCTCCGGGGTCGCCGGTCGCATGGGCAGGTCCCGCCCGTAGAAGCGGCCGCCGTCCCCCTTCGCGGCACTGGTCCACTCGAAGGTCTCGCTGTGCGCGCCGATGACGGCGTACCCGCCCTTGATGAGGTACGACGCCCCGGAGACCTGGTCGGAGTACCAGTAGCCGCCCATCGGCTGGTTCTCGGCCTTCTCCGCCGCGGCCAGGAACACCGCCTTGCCGTCGAGCGGCAGCGAGGAGGTCGGGGCGGGCCGTGTGGGCCCACCGCCGGTCGAGCCCACGGCCAGCGCGACCGCGGTCGCCGCGGCGACCAGGCCGAGGCCGGGCAGCGCCCAGCGCAGCCGTGGCAGGCGGTGCCGCGCGGCCCCGGTCGCCCACCGCCGGGCCTGGGCGGTCACTCGGGCATCCGGCGGCGGGGTCTCGGGGAACAGCGCTCGTACGGCCTGGAGTTCATCCATCGGTGGGTCCTTCCTGATCGAGCATGGGATCGACCCCGCCCAGCGCCTTCCGCAGTTTCTTCCGAGCCCTGCTGAACCGCGAGGCGACCGTGCCGTACGGCATGTCCAGCGCCTGCGCGACCTCGTCGTAGGTGAGATCTGCCAGGACGACGAGCAGGAGCACGTCGCGCTGGTCGGCGGACAGGGCGCCGACGGCCCGCGCCAGGCGGCCCCGCTCGTGCTCCGCGCTCACCTGGGCCGCGACCCGGTCCTCGTGGCCGCCGGCCGGACCGTCGTCGCCGAGACGCGCCAGGGCGCGGAACCTCCGCGCCTCCGTACGCCGATGCTTGGCGATGAGATTGGTCGCGATGCCGTACAGCCAGGGCCGGGCGTTGTCCCGGGCCAGGTCGTACCTCTTCCGCCGCCGGAACGCGACATGAAAGGTCTCCGCCGCGATGTCGTCGGCCACTTCGACGTCGAGCCGGCGTCCGACGTACCGATGGATCTCCGCGAAGTACGCGTCGAAGATCACGCCGAATCGCTCCGGGTCCTGCCAGGACCGCTCGATCACCGACGCGTCGGTCAGGAGATCCGATCCGGCGTCGGGGGGAGCGACCATGGGGGGCTCCTTCATCTGATGCCTTATCTATGGGCGTGGATGACGGTCACCTCTTCTCCCCCGCAACGGCGGATCCCCATCCCCTTTCCCGAACGTGGGCACGTGCCGTGTTCGCCCATCGTTCCGTCGTCTTGGGCAGGGTGCCGCGTAGCCGGTGGGTCGCCGCCCGGGGGTCGGGCGGACGCGGCGACGTGGTCGACGCCCCTGTACGCGCAGCGCGGGCAGATCACGGTGCTCATGGGGCCGCACCCGGTCCTCGGTCTCGGGCAGGTCCCGTACGGCTTGCCGAAGTTGCCCCGGTCGTCCGGGAAGACCGGCGTCGTGGCGTCGATCACGCGGGGGCGCATCGGTGACGCCTCCGGCCCGCGTACCGGCCGCCACCCGCGCTGATCGCGGGCGACGGCCGGCGGTCGGCGTCAGCGCCGGCGCCGCTCGACCCGGAAGGTCAGCTTCGCGCCCTTGCCGCCGCGCAGGGTCCGGTGCGTCGTGCTGGTGACGGTCTCTCCGGAGGAGAGGCCGCCGTGGACCTGGCCCATCGCGCTGTGGCCGATCGCGTCGGCCTCCTTGCGGTCCCCGGATCGGACCGTGACGGTGATCGTGCGCCTGTTCCTCATCAGGGTGCTCCTGAGTGTGTGAGAAAGACGCGGCTGAGCCGCGCCCCTCTGCTTCTTCTGCTCTGGGTTGTGCCGGTCGTGCTCTTGCAAGAGCCGACCGTTCACAACAGGCCGGCCCCAGCAAGGTGAACACCGCGCCTTTCAGCGGGGCGATCGCTTTGTTCACATGGCGTACGCCGGCCTGTCGACCGGTCGTCAACGTGCGGTCCTTGCTGCCGATCTGCTCACGGCTCCCTGCGGGTCGCCGTATCGCGGTTTTCCGGACGTTCCCCCTTGAAGAAATCAATGCCGCGAATGGCGAAGCGTGCCATCATTTGGCCACCGATCCGTCGCATGGGAGCAAACTTGCACAGGGTGGTGCGTGGTCGGTGGGTCGCCGGGCTCTCGGCGGCCACCGCGTTGGCCCTGGCGGGGTGCACCACCGGTGCCGGGGAGACCCGGCGTTCGGCCGACCGCACCCGCCCCATCGCCGCGGCGTCGGCGCCGGCGCCCACGCCGAGCGCGTCGACGGCCCCGGCCGTCGCGGTCCCGCCGGTGTCCCACCGGCTCACCATGGCGAAGGAGTACCAGGCGACGTCGTACAACTGTGCGCCCGCCGCCGGGGTCATGAGCCTGTCGACGTTCCACATCAAGGTCCGGCAATCGGTCCTGGCCCGGAAGATGAAGACGAAGTACCCGAAGGGCACCACCGGCGACAATGCCATGACCGCCCTCACGCGATACCTGCGCGACACGCCCTACTCGCTCACGTTCGACGGCTGGTCGGGCAGCGGCACGGAATTCATCATGAAGGAGGTGTCGTACGACGTCGGTGTCCTGCGGCGCGCACCTCTCGTCGCGGTCTGGTGGGAACGACTGCCCTGGAACAGGGGCATCGGGTCCCGCCGCAAGGTCGGGCACCTGATCGTCGCGTACGGCTACGACCGGAAGAAGGGCACCATCACCGTCTTCGACCCGTGGCGGCCGACCGGAGGCGCCCACACGCTGCGGGCCTCGGCGCTCCTCAAGGCCCTCCAACCCTCCGGCCTCTACTACATCTACACCTAGGGCCTGATCAGCCGCCCGGAGCGTCGTTCGTCCAGGCCGCCGACGCGTACGCCTTCTCGGCGACCACCGCCCCGGCCGGGTGGCGGCCGCGACCGGTGGCGACCTCCTGCACGCCCAGGACGCCGCCGCCGCGCGGGTCGACGATCCAGCGCAGCTCCGTCGTGGTGAGGCCGAGCCCGCCGATCGCGACGCCCTCTCCGGTGCGGCCGAGCGCGTCCCGCACCGTGCCCTCCGCCCGTACGCCCGGCAGCCCGGCCATCATCCGCAGCACCGCCGCGCGGACCTCCGGACGGAGCGGCAGGTCGGTCGTCAACTGCGGCAGCACGACGTGGCCGTACACGCCCAGGCCGCCCTGGTGCGCCGTCGCGAGCTTGGCCTCGACCTGCCGGCGCAGGACGGCGGGTTCGGTGGAGAGGTGGTCCAGCCAGGTCGGTGACACGGCGACGTCCGCGAGGCGGTAGTCGGTGGCCGCCGTGAGGTCGGCGTTCCGCACGGCGGGTCCGGAGCCCGCGGTGCAGATCGGCGCCGCCGCGGAGTCCGCCGGCCACGCCTGCGAGGGCCGGTCCAGGTGCGCGGTCCGTTCGGCCGGTGTGAGGGGACGGGTGCCGAGGCACTGCCGGTACGCGACGCTCCGCCCTCCGCCGCGCCCGGCGATCCAGATCTCATCCCGCACGCGGACCTCGATGGGGTCCTTGCCGACGCTGCTCCCGGCGGGGAGCGCGTACCGGCCGGTCTTGACCACGTGCCAGTAGCGGCCGGTCGTCGTGTCCGTCCGGCTGTCCACGGCGGTGGCCGTCGCCAGGAGGAGGTCGCGTCCGGTCGGCGCGTGCCGCCGTGGCTCGGGCGTCGCCGACCCGACCGACAGCGCGACCGCGACGGCCACGCCGATGGCGGCCAGCGCCAGGGGGACCCCCACGCCCATGCGGGACGGGCCACGCCGACGCCCGGACGGGGACGCGGTCTCGTCCCGTGCCGGCGACGGCTTCCCGTCGGACGACGGCTTCCCATCCGGCGAAAGCTCCCCATCGGCCGAAGGGTTCTCGTCGGTCTCTTCCCGTGTCGGCGGAGGGTTCTCGTCGATCTCACCGACGACCCGCGTCAGGTCGGTCACGTGTCAAGCCCCCTTCCCCAGGCGCGCGGCGCCCGGTCCCGCTGTCAGAGGAGTGTCCAGGGCGCCGCGCGGATCGCACCGGTTCTCACCGAGTTCTCACGGAGGATCCCGAGATTTCGGCGTGGACGGGAACAAGTGCGGGGGCGCCGCTCGTTGTACCAGTCAGCAAAGTTGAGTCAGCTGGACTCAAGTCATTTGACACTATGGGAGCGGTTTGGCAACCTTGCGTCTGCTGGACTCAGCTTCATCGGCTTAGCAAGCTCACAGTCGGAGGAACCAACTCATGGCACGTGCGGTCGGTATCGACCTTGGAACGACCAACTCGGTCGTCGCGATCCTGGAGGGTGGCGAGCCCACCGTCATCGCCAACGCGGAGGGGTCGAGGACCACGCCGTCCGTCGTCGCCTTCGCCAAGAACGGCGAGGTCCTGGTCGGCGAGGTCGCCAAGCGCCAGGCGGTGACCAACGTCGATCGCACCATCCGGTCGGTCAAGCGCGAAATGGGCACCGACTGGAAGACCACGATCGACGGTAAGGACTTCACGCCGCAGCAGATCAGCGCGTTCGTGCTGCAGAAGCTCAAGCGCGACGCGGAGGCCTACCTCGGCGAGAAGATCACCGACGCGGTGATCACCGTTCCGGCGTACTTCTCGGACCACCAGCGGCAGGCCACCAAGGAGGCCGGCCAGATCGCGGGCCTCAACGTCCTGCGCATCATCAACGAGCCGACCTCGGCGGCGCTGGCCTACCACCTGGAGAAGGAGGGCGAGGCCACGATCCTCGTCTTCGACCTCGGTGGCGGCACCTTCGACGTCTCCCTCCTCGAGGTGGGCGACGGCGTCGTGGAGGTCAAGGCGACCAACGGCGACAACCACCTCGGCGGCGACGACTGGGACAACAAGGTCGTCGAGTGGCTGGTCACCAAGTTCAAGAACGCCCACGGCGTCGACCTGTCCAAGGACAAGATGGCGCTGCAGCGGCTCCGCGAGGCCGCCGAGAAGGCGAAGATCGAGCTGTCCAGTTCCTCGGAGACGAGCGTCAACCTGCCGTACATCACGGCCTCGTCCGAGGGTCCGCTGCACCTGGACGAGAAGCTCACCCGCGCCGAGTTCCAGAAGATGACCTCGGACCTGCTCGACCGCTGCAAGGGCCCCTTCCAGCAGGTCATCAAGGACGCCGGCATCGGCGTGAACGAGATCAACCACGTCGTTCTCGTCGGCGGCTCCACCCGGATGCCCGCCGTCGCCGACCTGGTCAAGGAGCTGACCGGCGGCAAGGAGGCCAACAAGGGCGTCAACCCCGACGAGGTCGTCGCGGTCGGCGCGTCCCTGCAGGCCGGCGTGCTCAAGGGTGAGGTCAAGGACGTCCTGCTGCTCGACGTCACGCCGCTGAGCCTGGGCATCGAGACCAAGGGCGGCATCTTCACCAAGATCATCGAGCGCAACACCACGATTCCGACCAAGCGGTCCGAGGTGTTCACCACCGCCGACGACAACCAGCCGTCCGTGGAGATCCAGGTCTACCAGGGCGAGCGCGAGATCGCGGCGTACAACAAGAAGCTCGGCACCTTCCAGCTGACCGGCCTGCCGCCGGCGCCGCGCGGTGTCCCGCAGATCGAGGTCACGTTCGACATCGACGCCAACGGCATCGTGAACGTCGGCGCCAAGGACCTCGGCACCGGCAAGGAGCAGTCGATGACCATCACGGGCGGGTCGGCCCTGCCCAAGGACGACATCGACCGCATGATGCGCGAGGCGGACCAGTACGCGGAGGAGGACCGCAAGCGCCGCGAGGAGACCGAGACCCGCAACAACGCCGACACCCTCGCCTACTCGACGGAGAAGTTCCTCCGCGAGAACGACGAGAAGATCCCGGCCGACGTGAAGACCGACGTCCAGTCGGCGCTGGACGAGGTCAAGAAGGCCCTCGAGGGTACGGACGTCGACGCGATCCGCAGCAGCTCCGAGAAGCTGGCCCAGGTCAGCCAGAAGATGGGCGCCGCGATGTACGCCCAGAACCAGGCGAGCGCCGAGGGCCGGCCGGCCGACGGCCAGGCCGCGGGCGAGCAGGCGAAGGACGACGAGGTCGTCGACGCCGAGATCGTGGACGACGAAAAGGACACCAAGGGCGGCGCGGCGTGACCGGGGCGTCCCCCGCACACCGTGACGAACTGGTACTCGAGGAGGAAGCGTGACGGAGCGTCGCGACGACGCCGAGGAGCGCCAGGGCCCGGTGATCCGCGACAAGCGGCGCATCGATCCCGAGACCGGTGAGGTTCGGGAGCCGGCGGCCACGCCGGCTCCCGAGTCCCCCACCGCGAAAGCGCCCTCCGGCGCGGACGCCGACAAGGCGGCCAAGCTCGAGAAGGAGCTGTCCGAGCGCACGACCGACCTTCAGCGGCTGCAGGCGGAGTACTCCAACTACCGCAAGAGGGTCGACCGCGACCGTGCGGCCGTACGCGAGCAGGCCCTCGCGTACGTCCTCGGCGAGCTGCTTCCGGTGCTCGACGACATCGGCCGCGCCCGGGAGCACGAGGAGCTGACCGGCGGGTTCAAGCAGATCGCCGAGTCCCTGGAGGGCATCGTCGGCAAGCTCGGGCTCGAGTCGTTCGGGGAGGCCGGGGAGCCGTTCGACCCGAACGTCCACGAGGCTCTGATGCACTCCTACTCCGACGAGGTCACCGAGCCGACGGCCGTACAGATTCTGCAGTCGGGGTACCGCATCGGCGAGCGGACCCTCCGGCCCGCCCGGGTGGCCGTCGCCGAGCCGACCGCGGACCTCGGCTCGGACGCGGAGGCCGTGCCGGAGCCGGAGCCGGAGACGGCGGGTGCGGCCGACGGCGCGAAGTCGGACGCCGAGCCCGGTGGCGACGGCGCCGGCGAGGACTGAGACGAAGACCCACAGCGAAAGAGGTAAGGGACGCCGGTGAGCACCAAGGACTTCATCGAGAAGGACTACTACAAGGTCCTCGGTGTTCCGAAGACCGCGACGCAGGACGAGATCAAGAAGTCCTACCGGAAGCTGGCGCGTCAGTACCACCCGGACGCCAACCGCGGCGACGCCGAGTCCGAGGAGAGGTTCAAGGAGATCTCCGAGGCCTACGACGTGCTGTCGGACGAGAAGCGTCGCAAGGAGTACGACGACGCGCGCAGCCTCTTCGGCGGCCCTCGGCCGCGTGGCGGCGCCCAGGGCGGCTTCGGCTTCGACCTGGGCGACCTCTTCGGCGGCCAGACCGGGGGCACCACCGGCACCGGCGAGCGGATCGGCGACCTCTTCGGCGGGCTCTTCGGCGGCGGCCGCCGGGGGCAGTCCGCCCGGCGGCCCCGCCGCGGCACCGACGTCGAGACCGAGGTCACGCTGAGCTTCAGCGAGGCCCTCGACGGCAAGACGGTGCCGCTGCGGCTGACCAGCGAAGCGGCCTGTCCCACCTGCCGGGGCACCGGCGCCAAGGCCGGCACGGTGCCCCGCGTGTGCCCGCGCTGTGAGGGCACGGGGCAGGAGAGCCGCAACGCCGGCGGGTTCGCCTTCTCCGAGCCCTGCCACGAGTGCCACGGCCGTGGCCTCGTGGTCGACGACCCCTGCACCACCTGCCACGGCAGCGGGCGGGCGCAGAGCACCCGCACGATCCAGGCGCGGATCCCCGCCGGGGTCGGCGACGGCCAGCGCATCCGGCTCAAGGCCAAGGGCGCGCCCGGAGAGAACGGCGGGCCCAGCGGTGACCTCTACGTCGTCGTGCACGTGAGGGGGCACAAGGTGTTCGGCCGCTCCGGCGACAACCTCACCGTCACCGTCCCGGTGACCTTCCCCGAGGCCACCCTGGGCGCGGAGATCAAGGCGCCGGTCCTGGGCGGCCAGCCGGTCACCCTGCGGATCCCGGCGGGCACCCCGAACGGCCGTACGTTCCGCGTCCGCGGCAAGGGTGCGACGCGCCGCGACGGCACCAAGGGCGACCTGCTGGTGACCGTCGAGGTGCAGGTGCCCGAACACGTCGACGAGGACACCCGGGAGGCGCTGGAGAAGATCCGCGCGAGCAACAACGGTGACGACCTGCGCAGCGAGCTGCTGGGGCTGGCGAGAGAGGGGTGACGGTCATGGATCCGTTCGGCGACGACAGTCCGGTCTACGTCATCTCGGTGGCGGCTCAGCTGTCCGGGCTGCACCCGCAGACCCTCCGCACGTACGACCGGCTGGGCCTCGTGTCCCCCGGTCGTACGGCCGGGCGCGGGCGCCGCTACTCGATGCGGGACATCGTGATGCTCCGGGAGATCCAGCGGCTCTCCCAGGAAGAGGGCATCAACCTCGCCGGCATCAAGCACATCCTCGACCTGCAGCGTGAGTCCGACGCACTCCGCACCGAGGTGGCACGCCTCCGGGCGATGGTCGAGGAGCTGTCCAACGAGCTGGAGTCCACGCGCGCCGTCGCGGCCCGGCTCGTCAAGTTGAAGAGTGGCCACGGTTCTGACACTGGAGCGGACCTCGTGCCGATCCGGCAGACCAGCGTGGTGCTGTGGCGATCACGGGGGGAGGAGTAAGTGGATTACAAGCTGACCCAGAAAAGCCAAGAGGCCGTCTCGGTCGCGGTCCGGCGGGCCTCGACCGAGGGCCACCCCCTGGTCGAGCCGGTGCACCTGCTGGTCGCGCTGCTCGGCCAGTCCGACGGCATCGCCGGGCCCCTGCTCGAGGCCGTCGGCGCGGACCCCCAGGCCGTCCGGCGCCGCGCCGAGGAGCAGATCGCCGCGCTGCCGAAGGCCGCCGGGTCGACCGTCAACGCGCCGGACACCTCCCGGCCGCTGCTGAAGGTGATCAACACCGCCGCCAACCGCGCCAAGCGGCTCGAGGACGAGTACGTCTCCACCGAGCACCTCCTCGTCGGCCTGGCCACCGACGGCGGCCCCGTCGCCACCCTCCTGAAGGAGAACGGCGCGACCCCCGACGCCCTGCTGGAGGCGTTCGAGAAGGTCCGCGGCCACGCGCGCGTCACCAGCGAGAACCCCGAAGAGACCTACCAGGCGCTGGAGAAGTACGGCGTCGATCTGACGGCACAGGCCCGCGACGGGAGGCTCGACCCGGTCATCGGCCGCGACACCGAGATCCGCCGCGTCGTACAGGTGCTGTCCCGCCGTACGAAGAACAACCCCGTGCTGATCGGCGAGCCCGGCGTCGGCAAGACCGCGGTCGTCGAGGGCCTGGCCCAGCGGATCATCGCCGGCGACGTGCCGGAGACCCTGAAGAACAAGCGCCTGGTCTCCCTCGACCTGGGCGCGATGGTCGCGGGCGCGAAGTTCCGCGGCGAGTTCGAGGAGCGCCTCAAGGCGGTCCTGAACGAGATCAAGCAGAGCGACGGCCAGATCGTCACGTTCATCGACGAGCTGCACACCGTCGTCGGCGCGGGCGCGGCCGAGGGCGCCATGGACGCGGGCAACATGCTCAAGCCCATGCTGGCCCGCGGTGAGCTGCGGATGATCGGCGCGACCACGCTCGACGAGTACCGCGAGCGGATCGAGAAGGACCCGGCCCTCGAGCGTCGGTTCCAGCAGGTCCTCGTCGGCGAGCCGACGGTCGAGGACACCATCGCGATCCTGCGCGGCCTCAAGGGCCGGTACGAGGCGCACCACCAGGTGCAGATCTCCGACGCCGCCCTCGTGTCCGCCGCCGCGCTGTCCGACCGGTACATCACCGCGCGCTTCCTGCCGGACAAGGCCATCGACCTGGTCGACGAGGCCGCCTCCCGGCTCCGCATGGAGATCGACTCGCGGCCCGTCGAGATCGACGAGCTGCAGCGCTCGGTCGACCGGCTCAAGATGGAGGAGCTGGCCCTCGAGAAGGAGTCCGACGAGGCGTCCAAGCGCCGCCTCGAACGCCTCCGCGCGGAGCTGGCCGACAAGCAGGAGAGCCTGAACGCCCTGAACGGCCGCTGGGAGCGGGAGAAGGCCGGCCTCAACAAGGTCGGTGAGCTGAAGAAGCGCATCGACGATCTGCGCGGCCAGGCCGAACGCGCCCAGCGCGACGCCGACCTGGAGACCTCCGCCCGTCTCATGTACGGCGAGATCCCCGTGCTGGAGAAGCAGCTCGCCGAGGCGTCCGAGGCCGCCGAGACCCGCGAGACGATGGTCAAGGAGGAGGTCGGCGCCGACGACGTGGCCGAGGTCGTGTCGTCCTGGACCGGCGTCCCCGTCGGCCGGCTCCTCGAAGGCGAGACCGCCAAGCTGCTCCGCATGGAGGACGAGCTCGGCCGCCGCCTCATCGGCCAGACCGACGCCGTACGCGCCGTGTCCGACGCCGTACGCCGGGCGCGGGCGGGCGTCTCCGACCCCGACCGGCCGACCGGGTCGTTCCTGTTCCTCGGCCCGACCGGCGTCGGCAAGACCGAGCTGGCCAAGGCGCTCGCCGACTTCCTGTTCGACGACGAGCGGGCGATGGTCCGCATCGACATGAGCGAGTACGCCGAGAAGCACTCGGTCGCCCGCCTCGTCGGCGCGCCTCCCGGCTACATCGGGTACGAGGAGGGCGGCCAGCTCACCGAGGCCGTCCGCCGCCGGCCGTACTGCGTCGTGCTGCTGGACGAGGTGGAGAAGGCCCACCCCGAGGTCTTCGACGTCCTGCTCCAGGTGCTCGACGACGGCCGGCTCACCGACGGCCAGGGCCGCACGGTGGACTTCCGCAACACGATCCTGATCATGACGTCGAACCTCGGCTCGCAGTTCCTGGTCGACCCGGCCCTGGACAACGGAGCCAAGCGTGACGCCGTCATGAACACCGTGCGGGCGAGCTTCAAACCCGAGTTCCTCAACCGGCTCGACGACGTCATCGTCTTCGACGCCCTGTCGACCGAGGAGCTCACGAAGATCGTCGACCTGCAGATCGACCGGCTGGCCCGCCGCCTCGCCGACCGTCGCCTGACGCTCACCGTCACCGACGCCGCCCGCGAGTGGCTCGCCCTCACCGGCTACGACCCGGCGTACGGCGCCCGCCCGCTCCGTCGCCTCGTGCAGAGCGCGATCGGCGACCGGCTCGCCAAGGAGCTCCTGTCCGGCGAGATCAGCGACGGCGACGAGGTCATCGTCGACACCGACCTCGGCTCCGACACCCTCACCGTCAAGCCGTCCGCCACCGTCGCCTGACGGCAGAAGAGCGGCCCCCATCAGGGGGCCGCTCGACACCGACCGACTCAGCGGCCGGTTTGAAGGACTACTCGTCGCGACTACTCGTCGGAGCCGGCGGCCTTCGGCGGCGGGCTCTGCGTCTTCGTCTGGTCGGTCCGCGGCTTCGGCTTCGGCTTCGGCTTCGGCTGCGGCTGCGGCTGCGGCTGCGGCTGCGGCTGCTGCCGACCGGCCTGCGGGCCCAGGTATCCCGACATGGTGATCTCCTTCGAAGTAACCCGGCATGCCCCTGTGGCACGCCTACCGGACCGTCCGGGTAGACGTGGCCGGCGCAACCACCGAGGGGCCCACGCGCAAGCCGGGCCCCTCGGTCGTACGGCCTGTCCGGTGCATTGCCGATTCCGGTGAGCCGAATGCTCGGAAACGGAACCGGACCCCGAGCCGGAGCGGGGCGCCTTCTGCCTCCGTTCGCCCCGCCGACCCGCCCCGCGAGGGGGCCGGACCGAATGCTCGGTGAACGCTCGGGGATCGACTCCTGAAACCCAACGAAAGCCGCATCTGGGCGTCGCGACGGCGCCTTACCCGAGCTTTTGGTACTCGACCTCTCGCCTACGGCGACGCGGAGAGGGCCTCCGACGTGGGTGACACAGCAGCGCCCTGCGGCTGGAGCCCATGATCGTCGAAAGAGTCTTTCGAAAGTTCCTTTTCACCTGTATTGTCCCTCGCATGGACGGGACAGAGAGGAAGCTCCGCGACGCGCGCGAGCTGCGGGCGCTCGCCCACCCCGTACGCATGCGGCTGTGCCAGGCCCTGTACGAACGCGGCACCGCGACCGCCACCGAGCTGGCCGAGATGGTCGGCGAAAGCCCGGCCAACTGCTCCTGGCATCTGCGCCAGCTCGCCAAGTACGGCTTCGTCGAAGAGGCCGGCGGCGGGAAGGGCCGGCATCGTCCTTGGCGACCCGTGCCGCGCGCGTTGTCGTGGGGGGACGGTGACGAGTCCGGCGAGTTGGCCGCCGCGAGTGACGCGCTCAGCGCGCAATACGTCGAGCAGGAGTTCGCGGGGCTGCGCGACTGGCTGGCGTGGCGGCGCACCGACCCGCCCGAATGGCAGGACGCCGCGAACTGGGTGCAGAACATCGACTGGCTCACCCCGGAAGAGCTGAAAGAGCTCAACGAGGCCCTCATCGGCATCGTCACCCGCCACCGGGAACGCCGGGATCCAGCCGAACGTCCCCCCGGGGCACGCCGTGTCCGAATCTTCGCCTGGGCCGTGCCCGCCGAACCGTACGCCGAAGACTGATGCGTGCCGTCCTGCGGATCCCGGCCTTCCGGCTGCTCTTCACCGGCCTGGCCGCGAGCATGGTCGGCGACGCGCTGATGGTGCTGGTGTACGCCATCTGGGTCAAGAGCCTCACCGGCTCGAACGGAGCGGCGGGACTGGTCACCCTTTTCATGGCGGTGCCGTACGTCCTGGCTCCGCTCGGCGGGTGGGTGGTCGATCGCTTCCGGCGCCGCCCCTTCCTCGTCGTCGCCAACGTCGCCTCGGCGCTGATGCTGCTCCCGCTGTTCGCCGTACGCGACGCCGCGGACGTCTGGATCATCTACGTGGTCGCCGCGCTGTACGGCATCTCGTCGGTGACGATCGCCGCCGCGCTGGGCGGCCTGTTGAAGGACCTGCTCGACGAGGACCTGCTGGCCGACGCCAACGGCACGCTGCAGACCGTCAAGGAGGGCCTCCGGCTGGGTGGCCCGCTCGCGGGTGCGGCGCTGTTCGCCACGTTAGGCGGCGCGGCCGTCGCCGCGATCGACGCCGTCACGTTCCTGATCGCGGCGGCCGTCATCGCCCGGATGCGGCTGCGCGAGGAGCCGCCCGTACGCTCGGGCCCGCACTGGCTGCGGGAGCTGACGGCGGGCCTGGCCCACATCAGGACGGACACGGCGCTACGCCGCATGGCGCTCGCCATGGGCATCGGTTTCCTCTTCATCGGCGTCACCGAGTCGGCGATCTTCGCCGTCATCGACCAGGGCCTGCACCGGCCGCCGGAGTTCGTCGGCGTGCTCACCTGCGCTCAGGGCATCGGCGCCATCGCCGGAGGATTGCGGGCCGCCCGACTCATCGCGAGGGTCGGCGAGCTGACGGCGATCGCGATCGGCATGGCGGCGGTCGGACTGGGCGATGGCCTGAAGGCCGCCCCGTCGCTGCCGATCATCCTCATCGGCATGGTCATCACCGGCTGGGGCCTGGCGACGATGGTCGTCGGATTCACGACGGTGATACAGCGGCGTACGCCCGGACCGCTGGTCGGCCGGGTCTCGACAGTGGCCGAAACGCTGGTCAGCGGGCCCCAGACGATCTCCATCGCCGCCGGCGCCGCCCTGGTGTCCGTGGTGGACTACCGCCTGCTGCTGGTGATCATCACGGCGGGCATGCTCACCGCCGCCGCCTGTCTGTGGCCCACGCGCCGACTGACCGCACCGGCCCCGACGGACCTCCCAGTCGAAATCGGCCAGGAACGGGCGTGATGTCGCCGGCTGCGCAGGCCGGCTCGCCATCGAAGCCGCCTGCCGCGGGCGGGGTGGGTCAGGCGGGAGTGGGGCCGCCGGTGGGGGTAGCGGAGACACCGTCGGTGGCGGACGAGAGACCGAGAAGCAGTACTTCCGGGGTTAACGATCGCGGAACGGAATCCCGCCGTCCGAGTGGTCATCAAGACCAACCCCCGCTCTCCGAGCGCCGTCGTGAAGCACGCGTACAAGCTGAAGCGCCAGGCTCCCGACGACTTCGATGACGTGTGGTGTGTCTTCGACGTCGACGAGTTTCAGGACATCGAGGACGCGGTGTCTCTCGCCAGACGGCAGGGAATCGGCGTGGCGGTCTCCAATCCGTGCTTCGAGCTGTGGCTGCTGCTGCACTTCGATCAGCACACGGCCGCCTGCCCGTCATATGGTTCGCTGCTTCCGCTGCTGCGCCGCCACGCACGGGATTACGACAAAGCGGGCTTGGATTTCAAGGAGTAAGCCGCCTATGTGAGTGACGCCTGTTCATGGGGGAAGGCGCTCGACCCGCCAGGGGAGGGACATGTTCTCAACCCGTCGACGGGCGTCTGGCAGGTGGTGGAGGACGTTCGCCGTCGTTGAGCTCTGAGCTGCGCGTGTCCCGAGCCGTCGCCGGGACGGCGGTGGCGCGGAGGACGCGGGCGCTGAGGGATCGCAGGTGTTCGATGAGTTCCGGCGGTTCGTGCACGGTGAACTCGCAGCCGAGCATGGCGAGCCGCAGCGCCAGCCAGTCGAGTGTGTCGGCGTGGGTGCGCAGGCGGCAGGTCCGGGCGTCGATCGGTTCGATCTCACCGAGCCGGCCTGCCGGAGCGTCGTCGGCCGGCAGGTGGAGGGTCACCAGGGCCCGGTAGGTCGGGACGAGCGAGTACAGCTTGCCGGTGACGTAGGCGGCGGCGTCCTCTTGGGGCGGCCGACGCGGGGTGTTCGGCACGCCCGTCGGCCGCGGTCGCCGGACCCGGTCCATGCGGAAGATCCGCCAGTCGTCGCGGCCAAGGTCGTACGCGACGAGGTACCAGCGGCGTCCGGCGGCGACCAGCCGGTACGGCTCGACGAGGCGGTCGTTGTCGGCACCGCCGGCCTCGGCCTCTTCGCGGGACCGATAGGCGAACCGCAGCCGCCGGCGGCTCGCCGCGGCGACGGCGACGGTCGTGAGGTCGTCCGGGTCGATGCTCGGACCGGCCTCGCCCAGCAGCGCGACGGTGGCGGCGCCCAGGGCGCCCACCCGCTGCCGGAGGCGCGATGGCAGCACCTGTTCCAGTTTGGTGAGGGCCCGCAGTGACGCCTCCGCCATGCCGCCGACCGGATGCGCGGCGGCGGTGCTCAGGGCGACCGCGATGGCCACCGCCTCCTCGTCGTCGACGAGCAGCGGCGGCATGGCCGTACCCGCGACGAGGCGGTAGCCGCCCGCCGGGCCCATCGTGGCCTCGACCGGATAGCCGAGGTCGCGCAGCCGCTCGACGTCGCGGCGGACCGTGCGCGGGCTGACGCCCATGCGCTCGGCGAGTTCGCTGCCCGGCCACTCGCGCGGAGTCTGCAGCAGGGACAGCAACGTCAGGAGGCGAGCTGCGGTCACGGCGGGAGTCTAGGAGAGGTTCCGACCTACACGCGGTCTAGCGTCGGCAGTGTCGACGGCGGACGCCCCGCCGCAGGCTCCGCACACCGAGGAGACCTGATGAGCGAAGAGATCCGGCCGTTCCGCTCACGGCCGCCAGGTACCCGGTCCGGTGCTCGGCGGCCGTTCCTGGTCGAGCGGGTCCGATCCCCAGGTCGATGTCTCGACCGGCCCCGCCGCCTGCTCCGGTCCGTATGACTCGCCGGCGCCGGAGGGAATCGAGGTGGGGTAGTACCGGGGGCGCACGGTGGAGGCGTCCCTGATCATCCAGCCCCATCCGGCTGACCCTTGTACGGCTTCGATCAGGGCGAAGTCCTTCTCGTACTGCGCGATCACGAGCGTCAACTGTTCGGCGAAGTCGCCGGGAAGTTCGGGTGTCCGCCGTGGTACCTCGCAGACGGTGACGGACGACGGCGTCGGATCGCCGGCGGCACGGTGCCATAGCTGAATGGACTTCTCATCGCCCTGGACCCGGATGATGTCGGCGGCGCGGACCAGCCCGTCTCGTTGAGACTTGACCCAAACGTTCATCACGAACGAACCGTATGGCTCGCCTCCCGGGGCCGCCCTGGACCTGAAGCTGAATCTCCGATTTCTCGGGGTCCGCATTGCAATGCGCCGCAGAACAAGCTCGAGGCTGCAAGCCGAGAAGCTCGTGCCCGTTCTGCGGACACGACCGCAGGCCGGCGTCCGGGAGGCCGAGGCGCCGCCCGGGTGGGCGGCACCTCGGCGGTGGGTCAGGGGAGGCGGGCGGTGAGGGTCAGCACCCGGGTGACCTGGGTCGCGGAGAAGTTGTCGTCGCTGATGAGGTGGATCCGGGCCCGGCGGAGGCCGGCGGAGGTGTCGACCTGGAGTCCCTCGTAGTTGTCGAGCAGGGGGTTGGTCTGCGGCTCGGGGCTGGTGGCGCCCAGCGTCGGGCAGTGGACCAGATCGGAGACGAGCTCCTTGCGCACGACGTCACGGGACGGCGCGGCGGAGAGGTTGGCGACCTTGCTCACGTCCGGGGCCCGGTCCGCGTCGCGCACGGCGTACAGCTGGATGGTGTTGCCCTTGTTCGCGTCCCAGGCCGCCTCGAGGACCAGGAGCCGCCCGTCGCCGTACGCGGCGACGTCGGCGATCCGGTTGCCGGGGTCGACCCGGTAGCCGATCTGGCGGGTGAGCCGGTAACCGTCGCCGTGCGCCCGGTACACGAGGACGCGCCGCCAGACGCCCTCGCCGGTGGCCGGCACGTCCCCGCTGAGCGTGCCCTCCATCGCGGCGTAGACGTAACGTCCGTCCGGCGACATGCTCAGGCCCTCGAGGGTGGCGTTGACGGTCGCCTCGCCGGCCGGGGCGACCTGGAAGCGCGCCGGGACCTCGAGCGAGGCGCGCTCCCTGCCCTTACGGTCGAAGACGCGGATCGACGGCTCGGTCTCCGAGCTGACCAAGAAGTTCCCGTTCGGGAGGACGACGAGGCCCTCACCGTCGAAGTTGGTCCCGTCGTAGGGGGTGCCGTCCGGCTTGGTCAGCACGAGGGTGTCGGTGACCTTGGGCGCGGCGGTGTCGCGGAAGAAGAAGAGCCGGGCGGCCTGGGTGCCGCTGTGGTCCTCCACGGTCACATACCCGCGGGTGCGCCGGTCGTAGGCGATGGCCGACAGCCCGCCGACCCCGATCCCGTTGAACGTGGCCTTGTTCAGTGCGTCGCTGTAGCCGACCGCCGTGGCCGCGGGCGGGCAGGTGGCGGCCGTACGGGCCGCGGGGGCCGACGTGACGGCGTACGCGGAGCCGGGGACCGCCAGGGTTCCGACGACCGCGGCCGGGACCACGGCCGTGGCGATACGGCGAGCGGCTCGGCGGGTGACGCGTTGCATCATGGAGAGATTTCCCTCGGATAACAGAAGATCATCTGTGCTACTACGCGGCATAGTTGATCACATCGGGATGAACGGCGTCCGACCGGCCGCTGACCTCCGTGGGACCCGGCCCCCGGTGGACGCGGCGGCCGAGTCGCGATAGTCCGTACAGTCATGACACGACTTGTCCTCGGACCCATGCTGCGCCACGTCGGCCCTCGTACCGCGACGGTGTGGGTGGAGACCGACCGGCCGTGCGAGGTCCGCGTCCTGGGCGCCGCGGCGCGGACCTTCACCGTCCACGGGCACCACTACGCGCTCGTCGACGTCGAGGGGCTGGAGCCCGGCACGGACACCCCGTACGAGGTGCTCCTCGACGGCGAACACGCGTGGCCGGAGGACGGGGCCGCGCCCGGCCGCATCCGCACGCGTACGGACGACGGCGCGCGGCGGTTCGCGGTCGGGTCGTGCCGGGTGGCGCCGGCCTCCGTGGAGACGCACGGCTTCGACATGCTGTCGGTGTACGCGCGCCGGCTGCTGGCGGGCGAGGAGCCGCCGGACGAACTGCTGCTGATCGGCGACCAGGTGTACGCCGACGAGACGGGGCCGGAGATCCGGGAGTTCATCGCCGCCCGTCGCGACATCGAGCGGCCGCCGTACGCCGAGATCGCCGACTTCGAGGAGTACGCGGAGCTGTACCGGCTCGCCTGGGGCGCGGACCCCCTGGTCCGGTGGCTGCTGGCCACGGTGCCCAGCTCGATGATCTTTGATGACCACGACATCCGCGACGACTGGAACACCTCTGAGACGTGGCGGCGGCAGATGCGCGCCCAGGACTGGTGGGCGAAGCGGATCACCGGCGGGCTCGGGGCGTACTGGGTCTACCAGCACCTCGGCAACCTGTCACCGGCGGAGCGCGCCGCGGACCCGGTCTACCAGGCGGTGCTGGCGGCGGACGGCGACGCGGGCCCGGTCGTGGACGAGTTCGCCGAGCGCGCCGACCGGGAGCCGGCGGGGGTCCGGTGGAGCTACGTCCACGACCACGGACGGACCAGGCTCGTGGTGGTGGACAGCCGGTGCGGGCGCGTGCTGCGCGACGGCGAACGCGCCATGCTCGACGACGCGGAGTTCGCCTGGCTGGACGAGCGGCTGCGCGCGGACGTCGACCACCTCATCGTCGTGACGTCGCTGCCCTTCCTGCTGCCGAAGGCCGTCCACGACATCGAGTCGTGGAACGAGGCGGTCGCGGGCGGCGCGTGGGGCCGATGGGCGGCGAACCTCGGAGAGCGGATCCGGCAGGGCGCGGACCTGGAGCACTGGGCGGCGTTCCAGGCGTCGTTCCGCGCGGTGGCGAACACCCTGCTCGACGTCGCGAACGGGCCGCGCCCGCCCGCGAGCATCACGCTCGTCTCCGGCGACGTCCACTTCTCCTACCTCGCGCGGGTGCGCGGCACCCGCACGCCGATCTCCCAGGTCGTGTGCTCGCCGCTGCGCAATCCCCTCGTCGGCCGGTTCCGGATGGCCAACCGCGCGGCCTCCCGGCGCCTCGGCGACCTGCCCGTACGGGCGCTGGCGCGGCTCGCCGGAGTGCGGCGGCCGCCGCTGCGGTGGCGGCTCACCGACGGGCCCTGGTTCGACAACGCGCTGGCGACCGTGCACGTCGACGGGCGAACGGCCACGGTGCGCTGGGACTCCGCCGCCGCCGAGGACCGGCTCCGCGAACTCGGCCGCGCCGAGCTGACCTGAACCAGGGCGTTCGGAGCGTCAGCGGAACTGCTCGTCGGGCGCCTCGTCGGTCTTCTTCAGCAGGTCGTCGAGCAGCGCGTCGTACTCGTCCTCCGGGCGGCCGAGGTCGAGCCGGCAGCGGTAGCGGATCCGCAGCAGTCCCTCGAGGGCGTCCTGGTCGGTCGACCGGGCGATGTCGGCGCCCTCGGTGGACCAGTCGTGCGCGCCGACCAGGTCACCCTGCTCGTGCAGCAGCTCGGCGACGGCGCGGAAGATCTCCGGGTCCTTCGGGTTGTCGGCGCGTACCTGGTCGATCAGGGCCCGGGCCTCGTCGGTGCGTTCGAGTTCGAAGAGCGCGCCGGCGAGGTAGATGCGCGGGTCGCCGTAGGTCTCCCCGCCGTCCTCGAGCGCGCGGCGGTACGCCTCCGCGGCCTTCTCGTGGTCGTCGGCGTGCTGCCACTGTTCACCGGCACGCAGCAACAGGCTGGCGCGGGAGACGCCACCTGAGGCCGTATCGGCCAGTTCGATGAACCGTGTCGCCGCAGCGGCGTGATCACCGGTGCGGAGAGTCTCGAACTCGAGGTCATCGAGGTCGTCTTCGGTCACATGCGTCACCTTCTAGACGCTACCCGGCCTACCTGCTGCGAATCTGGTCATTTGGGATCATCCCCCGACCAGAACCGGGCCGGACCGGCCCGGCCGGTACAGACGTTACCGCGCTCAGTTGCGCCGCGAGCGTTCCAGCGCGTCCCAGAATCCGCGTCGCAGCGCGTGGCGTACCTCGTCGTGCAGCAGGAAGTCGATCGGCAGGGACGAGCCCTGCAGCAGTCGCGCCTCCAGATCCGAGGGCATCCGCGGCTTGCGGGCCAGCACCGCCTCCAGCCACAGGGCGGGCGCGTCGCGGGCCACCGACTCGCCGAACTCCTGCCCCTCCTTGTGCGCCGCCTTCACGGCGTCGGCCAGGGTCGGGGCGGACTGCTGGACCGGCGTCGGCGTGATCTGCTGCGGCCCGGTGTAGGGGCCCACCGGCTGCTGCGGGTACAGGGGGCCACTGGTGTTGCCGCCGGCCGTCGGCGACGAGCCGACCGTCGGCGCGGAAGGCGTCGGCGCCGAGTGAGTGGGCACCGAGCGGAGCGGCGGCGTGGGCGTGCTCGGCTGAACGTCACCGGAGTGGCGGCCGAGACTCGACGAGGTGCTGCTGCCCGCGGAGGGGCCGAGGGACGGCGGCGCGGTGATCGGCGTGCTCGGCGGCGCGGCGCCGTGCTGCGGGGACGGCCGGAGCGGGGCCAGCGCGCCGCCCGAGCCGTTGGACTGGCCGTTGGCCAGCGGCGCGGACGAGGTGTCCACCCCGGCCAGCAGGTTGACGTACGGCCGGAGGTGACCGGCGGCGATCTCGATGAGGTCGTCGCACTCCTGCCGGAGCACCCGGGAGATCGTCCAGTTGCCGTCGACGGCCACGTGCACGACGGTGACCCGCACGCCGAGGTCCTGCGCGTCGGCGATCACTTGGGCGAGGTCCTCGTCGCCGCTGACGATGACGGCGTCGGCGACCCCGCCGTTGCGGGCGAGCGTCATCAGGTCACGGTGGATCTCGGTGTCGACGCCCTCGCGGCGGCCCGGGCGGATCCGGGAGAGCCGGAGCTTGATGCCCGGCAGGTCGGCCAGCGCGTCGTGCTCCGGCGTGCGGCGGCCCTCGACCGTCGCCTCGTACCAGTAGCAGCGCAGCAGCGGCAGCCCGGTGCGCTCTCGGGCGAGGTTGCCGAGAAGTTGCAGCAGCCCGGCGAAGTCCCACGACACGGACTCACGACGGCGGGTTCCGTGCACCGCCATCGCGCCGTCCGCCAGCAGATAGCCGGCATCTACGAACAGCGCACAGCGATCCACGCGACACCGCCCCTTTCTCGGCACGAGACCCTTATCAGTGACCCACGGGTGGGCTTTCGAGCCGGCGAGCGACCTCGGGCACCACAGGGTAGTGAAGTCCGTCGTCGGCGTGGGCCGATCCGGTGATTGGCCGCTCCTCGAGATTATGGGGGATATGTGGCTTTCCGAACCCGGGCGGCCGCACTCCTCCCGCGTGTCAGCGTTGACTCGGTCGCTCGCCACTGTATGACGGGGAGCGCCGCGACACGGCTGACTTGGGAAGACCACCGGGGCCGGATGCCCGATGGGCGACGGTACCACCCGCTAAATTCAGGGAGAACATCTCGCGTCCCTGCCCCGGTGGACACAGTGATCCCCCCTTGCGGACAGGCCCTTCCGGCTCGCGCGTTCCGCGTGTCGGGGATCCCCGATCCGGGCCCGGCCGGCTTCCCGGCGCGGGCTCAGAGGGAGGCGATCAACTCGGTGAGGGCACGCGCCGTCGCCCGGGGATCGGTGACGGCGGCGAAGTGCCCGCCGGGGCTCACGGCGACCGTCCAGCCGCGCATCCTCGCCTGCGCGGCCTGCCTCTCGTACGCGTCGGACGTGCGCAGGTAACCGCACGGCGCGTCGGGCCAGTCCTGCGGCATCGGCAGCGGCTCGGCGAAGAACCCGTCGTCGCGGCGGCGAGCGGTCACCCCGGCCTGCGGCTCCTCGTCGGGGAACCGCCCGCCGCCCTTCAGCGCCTCCGCGAACTCCGGTCCGAACGCCCCCGCCTGGTCCAGGCGGCTCGACCCCGCCGGCGGCGGAAGCTCCGCGTCGACGAAGACGTACCCGCCGACGAGGCGATGCGCCGCGCGCTGCGCCGCGCCGACCGGCGGCAGCAGCGGGCCCGCCCCGCCGTGCCCGACCAGGACGACGGGCGGCCGCACGCCCGCCCTGGTGATCTCCAGCGCCGCGCGGGCGACGTAGCGGCCCGCGTACGGCGGCCGGTCGTCGTCGATGATCTCCGGCACCACGACGTCGTACGAACCGAGGGCCTCCGGCAGGGCGCCCCAGGCGGACGCGGTGGTCAGCGGGCTGTGCAGCAGGACGAGGGTGCCGGGTGTCATGTGGATTCTCCGGGGGAGCCCCGCCCTTCAGGGCGGGGAGGAATCGGACCTTTGCGGAGCAAGACAAGGATAGCCGAATAGTCGCCAAGGCAATTCAGCATCCACGACCCCCGGCCACAAAATGACGTGTTAATTTGTGAGCCATGACCACTGGCGCCAAGCGGGCTTTCAAGTACCGCTTCTATCCGACCGCCGCGCAGGCAGCGGAGCTGTCGCGCACGTTCGGATGCGTCCGGAAGGTCTACAACCTGGCACTGCAGGCCCGCACTCAGGCCTGGACCCTGCACCAAGAACGCATCAACTACAACGCCACCTCGGCGATGCTGACGGCATGGAAGAAAACCGAGGAGCTCGCCTACCTCAACGAGGTGGCCGCAGTTCCTCTCCAGCAGGCGCTGCGGCACCTGCAAGCAGCATTCACCAACTTTTTCGCCAAACGGGCGAGACACCCGCACTTCAAAAGCCGGAAGAAGTCCCGAAAGTCCGCCGAATACACCACCAGCGCGTTCCGGTTCCGCGACGGAAAACTAACCCTCGCTAAGATGGCCGAGCCGTTGAACATCGTCTGGTCCCGACCTCTGCCCACGAACGCAAAGCCCTCGACCGTAACGATCTCCCAAGATTCGGCCGGGCGCTGGTTCGTCTCCCTGCTGTGCGAGGACCCCGGCATCACGCCACTGCCGAGCCACGGCACCGCCATCGGCGTTGATGCCGGGCTGGACCATCTTTTGACCCTTTCCACTGGGGAAAAGATCACTAATCCGCGGCATGAGCGCCGGGATCGGGCCAGGCTAGCCCGCGCTCAGCGGGAGCTGTCCCGCAAGGCCGAAGGAGATGGCGCCAACCGGGCCAAGGCCCGACGCAAGGTCGCGCGCGTCCACGCCCGAATCGCCGACCGGCGCCGTGACACTCTGCACAAGCTCACCACCCGACTCGTCCGCGAAAACCAAGTGGTCGTGATCGAGGATTTGACCGTCCGGAATCTGCTGAAGAACCACAAGCTTGCCCGTGCCATCTCCGATGCCGCATGGAGCCAGTTCCGGAGGATGCTGGAGTACAAAGCCGCCTGGTACGGCCGCGAAGTTATCGCGGTCGACCGATGGTTCCCCTCGTCCAAACTGTGCTCGGTCTGCGGCACTTTGACCGAAACGATGCCCCTCAACGTCCGATCCTGGACGTGCGGCTGCGGTGCGGTCCATGACCGGGACGTCAACGCAGCCAGAAACATCTTGGCCGCCGGGCTGGCGGTGTCGGCCTGTGGAGCCGGTGTAAGACCCGGGCGGAGTACTCCGTCCAGGCCGTCGGCGCTGAAGCAGGAAAACCCACGGTGCGAGCCGTAGGAATCCCCTCGTTCATGAGGGGGAGGAAGCCAAGAGTAGAGTTTCGCTTTATGGTAGAGGATCGTGACGATCTCCTGGCCGAGATCAAGAGCAAGGCAGTGGTCCACGGCAGGGTGGTCCTGTCGTCCGGCCAGGAGGCCGACTTCTACGTCGACCTGCGTCGCGTGACCCTCGACGGGCACGCCGCGCCGCTCGTCGGGCGGGCGATGCTCGACCTCACCGAGGACCTCGACTACGAGGCCGTCGGCGGCCTGACGCTCGGCGCCGATCCGGTCGCCACCGCGATGCTGCACGCCGCCGCCGCGCGCGGCCGGCACCTGGACGCGTTCGTCGTCCGCAAGGCGGGCAAGGCGCACGGGCTGCAGCGGCGCGTCGAAGGGCCCGATGTCGCCGGGCGGCGGGTGCTCGCCGTCGAGGACACCTCCACGACCGGCGGCTCGGTGCTGACCGCGGTGGAGGCGCTGCGCGAGGCCGGCGCCGAGGTCGTCGGCGTGGCCACCATCGTCGAGCGCGGCGCGGGTCCGCGCATCGCCGAGTCGGGCCTGCCGTACCGCTCGGTGTTCACCCTGGACGACCTCGGGCTCGGCTGAGGGCCCGGCCGAGCAGGGGCCGCCGGCCTCGGCTGGACCGTGCCACCGGGGCGGTCGGCCCGCGTCCTTACCGCTGCCTGGCCGGCGCGTAGTAGGTGCGCTGCTGGCCGTGCCGACCCCTGGCCTGCTGCCGCCCGTTCACGACGACGCTGACCGTACTCGCGTCGTCGACCTTCAGGAGCAGCCGGGTGCCGGTGTAGTTCTTGCGCTCACCGTGGACGAGCGCGCCCTGCCAGATGGGGTCGGTGGCGCTGGGCCCGGCGACGTAGATCTGGCACTGGGCGGCCAGGCACTGGACGTCGATCTCGTTGCCTGACTGGGCACTCGGCGCGCTCCGTTTGGACTTCGCCGTGTCGCTGGGCGCCGCGGCGCTGGACGACGGATCGGGCGCGGTGGACGCCGTCTTGGACGCGTCCTTGGTGAGCGCCCCCCAGAGCGACACGCCACCGACGATCACGAGGCCCAGCGCCAAGCTGACGGCGAGGACCGCGATGGCTATGCGTGCGAGACCCATGGGGTCTGATCGGTGACGTCCCACAGGGGGAGGTTAGCGATAACCGGGACCGTCAGCGACGGTGACGGCCAGATGGCATCGCCGTCTTTCGGCCGTCACCGCTCTGCCCGGTCTTCTTCGGCCCTCTGATGATCTCGCGGATCACCGGAATGACCGACAGGAGCACGGCGACGGCGACGACGGGGAGGATGTACTTGTCGATCCCCTTGACCCGGTCGCCGAGGAACCGGCCGAGCAGGATGATCGTCTCGGTCCAGACGACTCCGCCGATCACGTTGAAGACGAAGAACCGGCTCGCGGACATCTCCAGCATCCCGGCGAGCGGGTTGAGGAAGGTGCGCACGACCGGGGCGAAGCGGGCCAGCACGACCGCCTTGGCCGGGCCGAACTTGTTGAAGTAGTGCTCGGCCTTCTCGACGTGGTCCTGCCGGAACAACCGTGAGTCGGGCCGGTCGAAGAGTTTCCGGCCGTACTTCGCGCCGAGGAAGTGCCCGACCTGGGCGCCGGCGATCGCACAGATCGGCGCGCCGATCAGGAGCACCGGGAGCGGCAGCGGCGAGATGCCGGCGTGGTGGGCGGCGGCCGTCGTGGTGAAGACGCCCGCGGTGACGAGCAGCGTGTCACCGGGCAGGAAGAACCCGATGAGCAGGCCGGTCTCGGCGAAGATTACGGCGAGGATGCCGACAAGTCCGAACGTCGCGATGAGGGACTTGGGATCCAGGATGTTCACGGCGAGTGCCACGGCCTGAGCGTACCGGTAGGCGTGCCATGTCCGGGCCGCACGCGGATTTCGGGATACTGGAGTCGAGCCGGCCGGGAGCCATGCCCAAGGAAGGAAGAGCCATGCCCATCGCAACCCCTGAGGTATACGCGGAGATGCTCGATCGGGCAAAGCGTCAGGGCTTCGCCTACCCCGCGATCAACGTCACCTCGAGCCAGACGCTGAACGCCGCGCTGCGCGGATTCGCGGAGGCGGAGAGCGACGGGATCATCCAGGTCTCGACCGGCGGCGCGGAGTTCCTCTCCGGCGCCACCGTGAAGGACATGGTGACGGGCGCCACGGCGCTCGCGGAGTACGCCCGCGTGGTCGCCGAGAAGTACCCCGTGCAGATCGCGCTGCACACCGACCACTGCCCGAAGAACAAGCTCGACGGCTTCATGAAGCCGCTGATCAAGATCTCCCAGGAGCGGGTGGCCCGCGGCGAGGAGCCGCTGTTCCAGTCGCACATGTGGGACGGCTCGGCCGTTCCGCTCGAGGAGAACCTCCAGATCGCGGCCGAGCTCATCGAGGAGTGCGCGAAGGCCCGCGTGATCATGGAGATGGAGATCGGCGTCGTCGGCGGCGAGGAGGACGGCGTCGTCGGGGAGATCAACGAGAAGCTCTACACCACGCCGGGCGACGCCCTGGCCACGGTCGAGGCCGTGGGTCTCGGTGAGAAGGGCCGCTACCTCCTCGCCGCGACGTTCGGCAACGTGCACGGCGTCTACAAGCCGGGTCACGTCAAGCTGCGGCCGGAGGTCCTGAAGGAGATCCAGGAGGTCGTCGGCGAGCAGTACGGCAAGGAGAAGCCGTTCGACCTGGTCTTCCACGGCGGCTCCGGCTCCACGCTGGAGGAGATCCGGGAGGCGGTGTCGTACGGCGTGGTGAAGATGAACATCGACACCGACACGCAGTACGCCTTCACGCGGCCGGTCGCCGACCACATGTTCAAGAACTACGACGGCGTCCTGAAGGTCGACGGCGAGGTCGGCAACAAGAAGGCCTACGACCCGCGCGCGTACGGCAAGGCCGCCGAGGCGGGCATGGCCGCGCGCATCGTCGAGGCGTGCGAGCACCTTCTGTCCCAGGGCACCAAGATCAAGTAAGGGCCCCTGAGCGGCGGGCGGGGACGGCCGGCGGTCGAGGGATCGCCCGGCGGCCGGTCACCCGCCCGCCGCTGAACGCCGAAGAGCCTCACTCCGGTGTTCGGCGGCGACGCATACTCGGCGCTAATCCGCCGCCTGCAAGACTCCCTCCCCCAAGAATTCCGTCGAGGGGAGTGAACGCGTGACGTTGCACCAGGGTGACGGGGGCAGGCGACGGCCGGTGCAGGTGAACCCTCTGATCGGCCAGGCGAACCCCGTCTCCGGTCTTGAGGCGGTCCTTCCGCGCCATCGGCTGCCGGACGGCCCGATGCCACCGGCGACCGCGTACCAACTCATCCACGACGAGCTGATGCTGGACGGCAATTCACGCCTGAACCTCGCCACGTTCGTGACCACGTGGATGGAGCCGGAGGCGGCCGCCCTCATCGCCGAGAGCACCGACAAGAACATCATCGACAAGGACGAATATCCCCGGACGGCCGAGCTGGAGCGGCGCTGCGTCGCGATCCTCGCCGACCTGTGGAACGCGCCCGTCCCCGACGCCGCCGTCGGCTGCTCCACCACCGGATCCAGCGAGGCGTGCATGCTGGCCGGCATGGCGCTCAAGCGCCGCTGGATGCGCCGCAACGCCGAGCGGTACGCCTCGGGCGCCCGGCCGAACCTGGTCATGGGCGCCAACGTCCAGGTGTGCTGGGAGAAGTTCTGCAACTTCTGGGAGGTGGAGGCGCGCCTGGTTCCGATGGAGGGCGACCGGTTCCACCTCGAGGCCGAACAGGCCGTGGAGCTGTGCGACGAGAACACGATCGGTGTCGTCGCCGTCCTGGGCTCGACGATGGACGGCAGCTACGAACCGGTGGCCGAGATCTGCGCCGCGCTCGACGCGCTGGAGGAGCGTACGGGCTGGAAGGTGCCCGTCCACGTGGACGGCGCGTCCGGCGGAATGATCGCCCCGTTCCTGGACCCGGACCTGGTGTGGGACTTCCGGCTCCCACGCGTCGCCTCCATCAACACCTCCGGTCACAAGTACGGGCTCGTGTACCCGGGCGTCGGCTGGGCGCTGTGGCGGGACCAGGAGGCGCTGCCCGAGGAACTGGTGGAGCGCGTCAACTACCTGGGCGGCGACATGCCGACGTTCGCGCTGAACTTCTCCCGGCCCGGTTCGCAGGTCATCGCGCAGTACTACAACTTCCTGCGGCTCGGTCACGAGGGCTTCCGCGCCGTCCAGCAGGCCGGCCGGGACGTGGCGACGTATCTGGCCGAGCGGATCGAGGCGATGGGCTGCTTCCGGCTCCTGACGCGCGGTGACCAGCTTCCGGTGTTCGCCTTCACCACGACCGACGACGTGACCGAGTTCGACGTCTTCGACGTGTCACGACGGCTCCGGGAGTCGGGCTGGCTGGTGCCGGCGTACACCTTCCCGGCGAACCGCCAGGACCTCGCGGTGCTGCGGATCGTGTGCCGCAACGGGTTCTCCTTCGACTTGGCCGACCGTCTGGTGGAGGACCTGCAGAACCTGTTGCCGTGGCTGCGTCGACAGTCGGGGCCGATGTTCGGCCCCGAGGACGCCCCGAGCTTCCACCACTGACGGTGCCCGCTGCGAGCACCTGCCCTCGCACGGCACCGAGATCGGGTACGCGGGGCGGGGACGGCTGACGGTCGCGGTCGTCCCCGCGTTGCTTGACGAAACCCGGCGGCCTACGCTGGGAACGTGCTCTACCGCACATATGACGACCAGAACTGCTCGATCGCCCGGGCGTTGGAGATCGTCGGCGAGCGCTGGACCCTGCTGATCATCCGTGACGCCTTCGAGGGCGTCCGCCGCTTCGACGACTTCCAGGCGGACCTCGGCGTGGCGCGCAACGTCCTGACGGACCGCCTGGGCCGCCTGTGCGACGAGGGCATTCTCCGGCGCCACCGCTACCAGGAGCGGCCCGACCGCTACGAGTACCGGCTGACCCGCAAGGGCGTGGGGCTGTGGCCGGCGATGATGTCCCTTCTGCTGTGGGGCGACCAGCACTACGCCGAGGACGGCTCTCCGGTCGTCCTCGCCCACCGCGGCTGCACCGGCCGGCTGACGCCCGCCCTGACGTGCTCGGAGTGCGGGGCCGCCATGGGCCCCACCGATGTCGAGCCGCGCCCCGGTCCGGGCGCGCGCCCGACGGACCGGATCGTCCAGCAGACCCAAGACGCCACTTCTTGATCATTTTTTCCGGAGATCGGCGAACGATCCCGGTTCGGCCGTCATCTCACTCCCTGACACATTGTTGCGGGCACCCTCAACGGCGCCCGCCGAATCTCGGGGAGCATCGATGCGAGACAACACCCGTCGCCGGATCAAGACCGCAGTCGTCGCGGGCGCCGTCGTCGCGGGCGGTTCGATCGCGGCGGCCATGCCCGCCGTCGCCGCCACCACGCCCGCGTGCAAGGCCGCGAACCTCAGCGTTTCGCTCGGCCGGGTCGACGCCGGAGCGGGGCAGCGGTACGCCACGCTGAACTTCAAGAACCACGGTAAGACCTGCGTCCTGCGCAACGGCCTGACCCACGTCACCTTCCTGAAGAGCGGCCCGGAGGGCGGCGCCCGGAGCATCCGCACGACGGTCCACCGTGCGGCGGCCTCCTCCAAGGAGTCGATCGTGCTCAAGCGCGGCAAGACGGGCCACCTCGACCTGCACTGGACGGTCGTGTCGGACAAGCCGATCACCCCGGACTCGCTGTGGTTCGGCCTCCCGGCGCACGGCGGGAACACCGCGTCCCCGTGGCACACCACCATCGGCACGACGGCCGCGAAGGGCGCCGTGCTCGACATCGGCCACCTCCACCACTGACGCACCGCGAGGGCCGGAGGCCGCGTCTCGCCTCCGGCCCTTTTCCCGGGACCTAGGGTTGCTTCACGAAACCTACAGGTGATCCAATGAGTTTCGTGACGAGACTGATTGCCCGCCCCGCGTCCCCGCCGCTGGTCGACAAGGCGGCACCGGTGGTCGACGGGGCCGTACCGGCGGTCGGCGTGCGGCCGTACGAGGCCGACGACCGGGAGGACGTGCTCGGGATACGGCTCTCGGCGCGCAGCCTGTACCTCCGGTTCTTCACCGGAACGCCGCGGCTCCCGTCCTTCTACGCGGAGGCGCTGAGCCAGGTGGACCACTGGGACCGCGCCGCGCTCGTCGCCGTGGCGGACACCGAGGTCGTGGGGATCGCCGAGTACGCGCGCGACGCGACGCTGCCCGGGCTCGCGGACCTCGCGGTCCTGGTCGCGGACCCCTGGCAGCGCCGGGGCGTCGCCCGGCGGCTGGTCACCGACCTGACCGGGCTCGCGCGGGCCCGCGGGATCGCCGAGTTGCGCGCCGACGTCCTCGTGGAGAACCACGCCGCGCGGGCGGCGATCGGCAACGTGTGGCCGCACGCCGTCGCCGCCCGCGGCGAGGAAGGCGGCCTGATCTACCGGATCCCGCTTTAGGACGGTTCGGACAGCGCGGCGAACTGCTCGTCGGTCAGGTCGATGTTCGCGGCGCCCATGTTCTCCTCGAGGTGCGCCACCGAGCCGGTGCCGGGGATCGGCAGCATCACCGGTGAGCGCCGGAGCAGCCAGGCCAGCGCGACCTGCGACGGGGTGGCGTTCAGCTCCTTGGCGATGTGGTCGAGACTGCTCCCCGGCTTGGCGAGCTCGCCCACGGCCAGCGGGAACCACGGGATGAACCCGATGCCCTCCCGCTCGCAGTAGTCCAGGACGTCCTCGGACTGGCGGTTGGTCAGGTTGTAGAGGTTCTGCACGGTGACGATCGGAACGATCTCGCGGGCCCGCTCGATCTCCTCGACGCTGACCTCGGACAGCCCGATGTGCCGGATCTTGCCCTCCTCGCGCAGGTCGCGCAGCTCGCCGAGCTGGTCGGCGAGCGGCACCTCCGGGTCGATGCGGTGCAACTGGAACAGGTCGATCCGCTCCAGGCCGAGCCGGCGCAGGCTCATCATCACCTCCTGGCGGAGGTACTTCGGCCGGCCGACCGGATGCCACTCGTTCGGCCCCGTCCGGACCAGACCGGCCTTCGTGGCGATCTTCACTCCGTCGTACGGGTGCAGCGCCTCGTGGATCAGTTCCTCGGAGACGTACGGGCCGTACGAGTCGGCGGTGTCGATGAGGTCCACGCCGAGTTCGACGGCGCGCCGCAGGACCCGGAGCGCCTCGTCACGATCGGCCGGAGGACCCCAGACGCCGGGTCCGGTGATCCGCATGGCGCCGTACGCCAGACGATTTACGGTCAGGTCTCCACCGATGGCGAACGTGGTTTCGGTCATGCCGCAACCGTACCCAGCGGCAATATCGACGAAGTTTCCCGACCGCTGGAATAGGAGAACGCCGTCGAAAAGGGCAGGATGACTCCATGGAGCACCAGAACCTTCTCGGCGGGCCGGCCCCGACCGAGCTGCCGGACATCGACGAAGCCCGACAGTCCCTGGAGGCCGGCGTCGACCCCTTCGAGGTCGCCGCCCGCTTCCCGGCGTACCCGGCCGCCTGGGCCGAACTCGCCGACCGCGCCTTCGGGAAGGGCGACGTGATCGAGTCGTACGCCTACGCGCGCACCGGCTACCACCGCGGACTCGACATGCTCCGCCGCGCGGGATGGAAGGGCCAGGGCCCGATCCCCTGGGAGCACGCGGCGAACCGCGGGTTCCTGCGCGCCCTGCACGCCCTCGGCCGGGCCGCCGCGGCGATCGGCGAGGAGGACGAGGCCGAGCGCTGCCGGACGTTCCTGCGGGACTCCAGCCCAACGGCGGCAGCGGTTCTGGCCACCTGACCGGCTCCTACCGTTTTCCTCGCGGTCATCCGGCGGGTACCCTCTGATCGCAAGAGCCCCTGTCGCTGCTGCTTGCGCCAGGGGCTTCGTCGATGCCAGGGGAGAGAGCTCCTATGCCGGCCATCGTGCTCGTCGGCGCCCAGTGGGGTGACGAAGGCAAGGGCAAGGCCACCGATATTCTCGGCGGCGACGTCGACTATGTCGTCCGATACCAGGGCGGCAACAACGCGGGGCACACCGTCGTCATCGGCGACCAGTCCTACGCCCTGCATCTGCTTCCGTCAGGGGTGCTCTCCCCGGACGTCGTACCCGTGATCGGGAACGGCGTGGTCATCGACCCGGGAGTGCTGCTGGAGGAGATCGACGGCCTACAGGCGCGCGGGGTGAGCTGCGACCGGCTGTTGATCTCGGCCAACGCGCATTTGATCATGCCGCACCACAAGGCCCTCGACAAGGTGAGCGAGCGGTACCTCGGCAAGGCGCGGATCGGTACCACCGGCCGCGGCATCGGCCCGGCGTACGGCGACAAGATCGCCCGCATGGGCATCCGGGTGCAGGATCTGCTCGACCCCGGCATCCTGCGGCAGAAGCTCGACCTCGCGCTGCGCGACAAGAACCAGATCCTCGCCAAGGTCTACAACCGGCGTGCCATCGAGATCGACCCGATCATCGAGGAGTACGTCGCGTACGGCGAGCGGCTGCGCCCGCACATCGCCGACACCGCGCTCGTCGTGAACAAGGCGCTCGAGGAGGGCAAGCTGGTCCTGCTCGAGGGCGCCCAGGGCACGCTCCTCGACGTCGACCACGGCACATACCCCTTCGTCACGTCCTCCAGCCCGACCTCGGGCGGGGCGTGCGCGGGCTCGGGCGTCGGCCCGACCCGCATCACCAAGGTCATCGGCATCCTGAAGGCGTACACCACCCGCGTCGGCTCCGGGCCGTTCCCCACCGAGCTGCTCGATGAGACGGGCGACTGGCTGCGCACGACCGGCGGCGAGTACGGCGTGACGACGGGCCGGAACCGCCGCTGCGGCTGGTTCGACGCGGTGATCGCCCGGTACGCCACGCGCGTCAACGGCGTGACCGACTACTTCCTCACCAAGCTCGACGTGCTGTCGGGCCTGGAGAAGATCCCGGTCTGCGTGGCGTACGACATCGACGGCGAGCGCTGTGACGAGCTCCCGATGACGCAGACCGGGTTCCACCACGCCAAGCCGATCTACGAGGAGCTGGACGGCTGGCAGGAGGACATCTCCGACTGCAAGACGTTCGACGACCTGCCTAAGAAGGCGCAGGACTACGTCCGGGCGCTGGAGGAGATGTCGGGCGCCCAGATCAGCGCCATCGGTGTCGGACCCGGCCGCGATCAGACACTTCAACTGCGCTCCCTCGTCTGACCTGCCGACTTGACGGCCCTGTCGCTCGCAGGGCCGTCAAGTCGTGCGCGACCAGTCCATCTTCGGGCTGGTCTTTTTTCGTGATGCCCTGGTACACCAAGATCACGGGCTGTAGTCTTTGCGACTTATATGAGTACTGCCCCAAATGTGGCGCGCTCGCGTTTCCCCCTTCCCGCATCGAGGATCTGAGGAGCGATACATGACGGCGGTCGCCTTCGTGTGCCTCACGGCCGGGCTACTGGTCGCCGTGGTGCTGCTCGTACGGGAGCGGCAGATCGCCTCACGGCAGCGTCGGCGGGCCGACATGCTGGAGGAGACGGCCCGCATCCGTAACGAGGAACTGCGCTACCTGGTCACCGTCCGCGTCCCTGCGCTGGTGGAGTCCCTTTACGGCAAGCCGGTCGCGGTTCCCGGCCCGCGCAACGCGAGTTTCGCCGGAACCAGCGCCGAACAGGGCATTCGGGCGATCCTGGCGACATTCTCGGAATACGCCGAGCGCGCGAAGGAGCGGGCCGACCAGGCGGCCAAGGTCACGGTGAAGGCCATGATGCGCGCCGTGCAGAGCCTGGCCAACGAGCAGCAGCTCGCCATCTCCACCATGCAGGAACGTCACGACGACCCCGACGTCCTCGAAGGTCTCATGAAGGTCGACCACATGAACGCCCAGCTCGGCCGGCGCGCCCAGGCCACCGCCGTGCTCTGCGGGTCGTGGCCGGGCCAGCAGCGGTCCGCTGCCGGACTGGTCGACGTCGTACGCGGAGCCACCTCCCGCATCCGCGACTACCTTCGCATCGAGGTCCAGCCGCAGTCGAACGTCGCCGTCGTCAGCCGCGTGGTCGAGCCGGTGGTTCTGGCGGTCGCCGAGCTCCTGGACAACGCCGCCCGCCACTCCCAGCCGAACACCACCGTCGAGGTCAACTTCCGGCAGGCCCACAACGGCGTCGCCGTCGTGATCGACGACGCGGGCGTCGGCATGGACGCGGAGGAGATCCAGCGGGCCGAGCGGATGCTGGCCGGGCGGGACTCCGTGGACATCAACCGGCTCGGCGACCCGCCGCAGGTCGGCTTCGCCGTCGTCGGCGTACTCGCCGCGCGGTACGGATTCCGGGTGACCGTCGACAGCAGCTCGCCGTACGGCGGGGTGCGCGCCGTCCTGTTCCTCCCCAGCGAGCTGCTCACCCAGCTCGACACCGAGCCGGCCCCGACACGAAGCGAGCCGCAGCCCGTACGCGCCGAGCAGCCCGCGCCGAGCCTGCCGACCGCGCCCAGCCTCCCGACCGCGCCGCCCGCGCCCAGCCTTCCCGCCATGCCGAGCCGACCCCCCGCACCGCCCGCGCCGCCGATGCCGCCCGCGCCGCCCGCTCCCAGCCGGCCGACCACGCCGAGCCCGGTCTCGTCCACGCGAGAGGAGCGCCCGGTCACCGCGAACGGCCTGCCGAAGCGTCGGCGCGTCACCGACACGGGCGAGCGGCCCGCACCGTCGATCGAGTCGTCGCCCTCCATCCGCCCGCCGCGGGATGTCGCCGCCGGGATGGGCGCCTGGCAGCGCGGCACCCGAGCCGGCCGCGCCACTGGTTCTCCGGAGTCCGAAGGGAATATCGCCGAATGACGCAGGACGCGAACAACAAGCTCGGCTGGATGCTCGACGACGCCCTGAAAATGCCGGAGACCCGGCACGCCATCCTGCTGTCCGCGGACGGCCTGCTGATGGCCTACTCCGAGCGCATCAACCGTGACGACGCCGAACGCCACGCGGCCGGGATGTCCGGGCTGCAGTCGCTGGCGCGCAGCTCGGCGGAGTTCTGCGGCGACTCGCGCACCCCCTGGCGGCAGACCGTGACCGAGTTCGACAACGGATACGTCTTCCTCGTCGCCGCCGGTCCCGGCGCGTACCTCGCGGTCTCGACGACGGAACGCGTCGACATGGAGGCGATCTCCTTCCGCCTGCAGGAACTCGTCCAGCGCCTGGGCAAGGAGCTGACCGCTCCGCCGAGACAGACCCCGGGCGGCATCACGGCATGAGTGAGCGAAGCGAGCGAATCGAGAACACAGCGTCTCCGGTCCCTCCCCCGACGAAGGAGGGCCCATGAGTGAGCGAAGCGAGCGAATCGAGAACACAGCGTCTCCGGTCCCTCCCCCGACGAAGGAGGGCCCATGAGCGAGCGAAGCGAGAGCACGGCGCCTCTGGTCGCGCCTCCGACGAGGGAGGACGCATGACTCCCATCCGTCGGGAACGCGCTCTGGTCCGGCCGCACGTGGTGACGGGCGGGCGTGCCCGCCCGACCCGCAACATCTTCGACCTCGTCACACTCGTCATGGCCGCGCGCTCGGACATGACCGGCCTCAACCCGGAGAAACGCCGGGTCCTGGAGCTGTGCCGGGGCGGCGCCCTCTCGGTGGCCGAGGTCGCCGGTCACCTCTCCCTCCCCCTCAGCGTCGTCAAGGTCCTGCTCTCGGACCTGGTCGACAGCGGCCACATCGTGACCCGGGTCGGCGGGCCGGACGACGGCGAGACCTCGACCCGGCTTCTCCAGGAGGTGCTGAATGGACTCCGCGCTCGTCTCTGATGGCACCTATGTGCGCGAGACCGTACGGACCTCGGTCAAGCTGCTGATCGTCGGTCACTTCGCCGTCGGCAAGACGACGCTGGTCGGCACGCTGTCGGAGATCCGGCCGCTGCGCACCGAGGAGCGGATGACGCAGGCCGGTGCCTTGATCGACGACCTCGCCGGGGTCCCCGACAAGGAGACGACCACCGTCGCCATGGACTTCGGCCGGCTGACGCTGACCGACGACCTCGTGCTGTACCTGTTCGGCACTCCCGGACAGCACCGGTTCACGCAGCTGTGGCACGACCTGTCGCGCGGGGCCCTCGGCGCGCTCGTGCTGGCGGACACCCGACGGCTCGAGCAGTCCTTCGACATCATGGGCTTCCTCGAGGAGCAGAAGCTGCGGTACGCCGTCGCCATCAACCAGTTCGACGGCGCGCCGACCTTCGCCGAGGAGGAACTGCGCGAAGCCCTCGACCTGCTGCCCTCGACGCCGCTGATCACCTGCGACGCCCGGGACCGGGTGTCCTCGACCCGCGCGCTGATCACTCTCGTCGAGTACCTCATCGCGCTCCAGAACGGGAGCATTCGTGAGTTCTGACGCGTTCGCGGCCGGATGTCCCGCCCACGCCGGACGGACGCCGCTGTACGGTCCGGATTTCGCAGCCCGCCCGCAGCGCGTCTACGAGTCGCTACGCCGATACGGTCCGGTCGCTCCCGTCGAGCTGGCCCCGGGTGTGCCGGCGTCCCTCGTCATCTCGTACAGCGCCGCCCTCGACGTGCTGCGCGACCCCGTCACCTTCCCGAAGAACGCCGGCCGATGGCAGCAGAGCGTCCCGCCCGACTGCCCGGTCCTGCCGTTCATGATGTACCGGCCGGCCTGCAACCTGTCGGACGGCGCCGCGCACGTCCGGCTGCGCACGGCGATCGCCGACAGCCTGTCCAGGGTCGACGGGACCATCCTGCGCGAGTCCGTCGAACGCAACGCCGAGGCGCTCATCCGAGGGTTCTCCGAGAAGGGCGCGGTGGACCTGCGCGCCGAGTACGCGCTGCTCCTGCCCGTTCTGGTGTTCAACGAGATCCTGGGCTGCCCGTCCGACATCGGAACCCGCATCGTCGTCGGGATGCGGGGTTTCGTCGAGAACGTCGACACGGCGAACAGCAACCAGATCATGATGAAGGCCGTGGCCGAACTGGTCGCGCTCAAGCGCGCCCGACCGGACCAGGACCTGACGTCGTGGCTGATCGCCCACCCGGCCCAGCTGACCGACGAGGAGCTGATCGAGCAGATCGCCCTGCTCGTGGGCCTCGCCACCGAGCCGGAGCAGAACCTCATCGCCAACGCGCTGCTCCTGCTGCTGTCCGACGACCGGTTCGCCGGCGACCTGTCCGGCGGCAGCCTGCCCGTCGAGGACGCGATCGACGAGGTCCTGTGGGCCGACCCGCCGCTGGCGAACTGGGCGATCAGCTACCCCACGCAGGACGTCGACCTGCGCGGCGTACGGCTGCCGGCGGACCAGCCGGTCGTCATCGGCTTCGCGGCCGCCAACACCGACCCGGCCGCCGCGTCCACGAACCGGGCGGGCAACCGAGCCCACCTGGCCTGGGGGGCGGGTCCGCACAAGTGCCCGTCGCAGGGCGAGGCGCGCATGATCGCCTCGGTCGCCATCGAGAAAGTGCTCGACGCCCTGCCGGACATGGAGCTGGCCGTCCCCGCGAGTCGGCTGCAGTGGCGGCCCGGGTTCGCCCAGCGCGCGCTGGTCTCGCTGCCGGTGCGCTTCTCGCCCATTCACGTTCCGCCGCCGCCGACCCCGGGCGGTCAGGAGATGGGCCTGGCCGGCGGCCTGGCGACGGCGCTGCGCAACGCCGCTCCCCGGCGGAGCAACGCCCTGGTCCGCTGGTGGCGCGGCGACTGAGCCTGCCTTCGCGCGGCGACTGAGCCTGCCTTCGCGCGGCGACTGAGCCTGCCTTCGCGCGGCGACTAAGCCGGTCCCCGCGCTCAGCCGGCGGGCGGCAGCCGCGCCGTCACGACGAGACCGCCGTCCTCCCGAGGGATGGCGGTCACGGTACCGCCGTGGGCGGTGGCGATGGCGCGGACGATCGACAGGCCCAGGCCGGTGCCCCGGTCGGAGCGCACCCGGTCGCTCCGCAGCCGCCGGAACGGTTCGAACAGCGTCTCGACCTCGTACGCCGGGACGACCGGGCCGGTGTTGGCGACGACGATCTCGGCGAACCGCTCGCTCCGCCGGGTGGACAGCCATACTCCACCGCCGTCGACGTTGTATCTGGTCGCGTTCTCGACCAGGTTCTGCACGAGCCGTTCGACGAGGACCGGGTCGCCCTCGGTCGGGGCCCCGTCGAGGGCGCGGTGCACGGTCAGGCCGCGGCCGTCCGTCTCGGCCTTGGCCTGGTCGAGGACGTGCGCGCCCACGTCGGCGAGGTCGAGCGGTGACGTGTCGACGACGGAGTTCTCGCTGCCGGCGAGGGTGAGCAGCCCTTCGATGAGCCGTTCGTGCCGATCGCCGACGACGAGCAGCGACTCGCCGAGTCGCTTGACGTCCTCGCCGGCGTCCGGGCGGCGTACGGCCACGTCGATGAGGGTCCGGTTGATGGCCAGGGGCGTACGCAGCTCGTGGGAGGCGTTGTCGACGAACCTTCGCTGCCCCTCGAAGGCCCGAGCCAGCCGCTCCAGCATCGTGTCGAACGTGTCGGCCAGCTCTTTCACGTCGTCGCGCGGCCCGGTGTAGGCGATCCGCTCGGTGAGGTCGCGGCTGTGCGCCACGCGCCGGGCGGTCTCGGTGATCCGGTGGACGGGCCGCAGTGCCCGGTCGGCGAAGAACCAGCCGAGTCCGAGCGCGGCCCCGCCCACGACCGCCAGCGCGATACCGCCCTGGGTGAGCAACGAGTCGAGCGTCTGCCGCGCCGAGTCCTCCCGGGCCCTGATGAGCATGCCATTCGTCTCCCTGGCCGTGTACAACGGGTTGGAGGTGGACGCTCTCACGCTCACCGTGTCGGCCGCGTCGGCCTCGCCGACCTTGACGGCGGTCACGCCGGCCGACTGGTGCTGCTGGATGTTGTTCTTGACGAGGAGATAGGTCACTGTCAGCAGCACGAGGCCGCCGACGATGAACAGCCCGCCGTACACCAGCATGAGCCGGACGCGGATCGTCGGCTGCAACCGCTGCGCGAGTGTCGTCACTTGATCCGGTACCCCACTCCCGGGACGGTCTCGACGACGGGCGGGTCGCCGAGCTTGCGGCGAAGCTTCATCATCGTCACCCGTACGGTGTTGGTGAACGGGTCGGTGTGCTCGTCCCAGACCTTCTCCAGGAGCCGCTCCGCCGAGACGACCGCGCCGTCCGCGCGCAGCAACTCGGCCAGCAGGCCGAACTCCTTGCGCGCCAGGTGCACGTAGCGCCCGTCCCGGTAGGCCTCCCGACGGGCGGGGTCGAGCCGGATCCCGGCTCGCCGCAGCGCGGGCGGGTCCGCCGGGCGCGCGCGTCGGCCGAGCGCGTGGATCCGGGCCACCAGTTCCTCGAACGCGAACGGCTTGGTCAGGTAGTCGTCCGCGCCGAGCCCGAGCCCCTCCACCCGCGCCCGTACGGCGACGGCGGCGGTGAGCATCAGCACCCGCACGTGCGCCCCGGACTCCACGACGGCCCGGCAGACGTCGTCGCCGTGCACGACGGGCAGGTCGCGGTCGAGCACGAGCACGTCGTAGTCGTTGACGCCGAGGAGTTCGAGCGCGGCGTCCCCGTCGTAGGCCACGTCCACGGCGAGGGCCTCCGCCCGCAGCCCCTCGGTGATCGAATCGGCGAGCATCCGCTCGTCCTCGGCGATGAGTACGCGCATGCGTCCCGTCCAGAGCTCGTTCGGCGAACATCCCGGGACAGCGTGCCCCATCAGGCATAACGTCGGCATAACCAGAACCGGTTACGTCCGGGTTATCGGTCAAGGAATTGACTCCTCGTGTTTTCGCCGGGATCCGCCCGGCGGAGTCGTGGGGAGACGACGAATGCGAGAGAAGACGGTCGCGGCGCTGGTCCTGGCACCCGCGCTCCTCCTTGGCCTGCCGGCCTGCGGGTCCGGGAACAAGCCGGCGAACGCCCAGGCCAGTGCCTCGAGCGATCTGGCGAAGATGCGCGCCTTCGCGAGATGCATGCGGGCCAACGGCGTCGACATGACCGACCCGCAGTCCGATGGGAACGGTGGGATCGGGGGGATCGCCGTGCGGGGCGGCAGCGGCAAGTCGCAGAGTACGGACGACGACACGCTGAAGGCCGCCGAGGCCAAGTGCGGCAGGCTTCGGCCGAAAGGCGGGAAGCCGAAGAAGCTCAGTGCGGCGGATCTGGCGAAGTTGCGCGCCTACGCCAAGTGCATGCGCCAGCACGGCGTCGACATGCCCGACCCGAATCCCGACGGCGGCATCCTGATCAAGCGAAACAGCGGACAGGGCTCTCAGAGCGCCTCCGGTGACGGCGATCCCGACAGTCAGACCAAGGACGCCGACAAGGCCTGCGCCCAGTACCGGCCGGGCGGCGGCAGTAGCCGAGCCGTGACCCGGAGCGTGAATTGAGCAGGGTCCGCCTCGCGGTCCTGAGCGTCGCCGGCGTGGCCCTGGTCGGCGTCGCCGGCCTGGCGGCGGCCGGCCTGGGCGGCGGAGGCGGCACGCCCACCGGACGCGGTTCCCTGCCGCCCGGGACCGCGCGGATCGAACGGACGACTCTGGTGGAGACCCAGAAGGTGGACGGCACGCTCGGGTACGGCACGATGCACACCCTGGCCGGCGCGGGCGGCCACGGCGTCCTGACCTGGCTGGCCGCGCCCGGCAGCGTCGTGTCGCGCGGCCGGTCCGCCTACCGGGTCGACGACCACCCGGTGCCGCTGCTGTACGGGTCGCTGCCGCTGTACCGGACCCTCGCCGACGGCACGAAGGGCCGGGACGTCCTGCAGTTCGAGCGGAACCTCCAGGCCCTGGGCTACACGGGGTTCACGGTCGACAAGACCTACACCGCCGCCACCGCGGCGGCGGTGAAGCGCTGGCAGAAGGACCTCGGACTCGACCAGACGGGCAAGGTCGCGCCCGGATCCATCCTCATCGCGCCAGGCGCGCTCCGGGTCGCCGAGCGGAAGGCACAGATCGGGGACCGGGCGGCCGGCCCGGTGCTCACCTACACCGGCACCACCCGGCAGGTGGACGTCGCCCTCGACGTGCGGTATCAGCGGCTCGCCAAGAAGGGCGCCACGGTGTCGATCGAACTCTCCGGCGGCGGAACGACCAAGGGCCGGATCACCAAGGTCGGCAAGGTCGCCACGGCGGGCCACGGCGACGACCCCACCACCGTCGCGGTGACCGTCACCGTCGACGACCAGGGTTCCCTGGGCTCCTTCGACAAGGCGCCGGTGGCGGTGTACCTCACCAGCGAACGCCACGCGAACGTCCTCGCCGTCCCGATCGAGGCGCTGCTCGCCCAGTCCGACGGCGGCTACGGCGTGCAGGTCGTCGAGGGCGGGCGCGTCCGTACGGTGCCCGTGGAGACCGGAGCGTTCACCCAGGGCAAGGTGGAGATCTCCGGCTCCGGCCTGTCCGAGGGCATGAGCGTGGGGGTGCCGAAGTGAGCGGACCCGTGGTGAACGAACCGGTCGTGGAGCTGCGCGAGGTCCGCAAGGAGTACCCGGGAGAGGTCACGGCCCTGGACGGGGTCACGCTTCGGGTCGAGGCCGGTGAGGCGGCCGCGATCGTCGGGCCGTCCGGCTCCGGTAAGTCGACGTTGCTGCACCTCATCGGCACGCTGGACCGGCCCAGCGCCGGCACGGTGCGCATCGAGGGCCGCGACGTGTCGACGATGTCGGATCGACGGCTCTCCGCGCTGCGGGCCCGGCGGATCGGCTTCGTCTTCCAGCAGTTCCACCTCGCCGCCGGGGTCAGTGCGCTGGACAACGTCGCCGACGGCCTGCTGTACGCCGGTGTCCCCCTGGCGGACCGTCGGCGCCGGGCGCGCCTGGCCCTCGAACGGGTCGGCCTGGCCCACCGGCTCGGCCACCGGCCGCACCAGCTCTCGGGCGGGGAGAAGCAGCGGGTGGCGATCGCCCGCGCTGTGGTCGGCGAACCGGCGTTGCTGCTGGCCGACGAGCCGACCGGCGCGCTGGACACCGGCACCGGCGCCGGCGTGATGGACCTGCTCCGCGAACTGGCCGCGGGCGGCACCACGGTCATCGTGATCACCCACGATCGCGACATCGCCGCGACGCTGCCCCGCCAGATCCGGATGCGCGACGGCCGGGTCGTGGCGGATGACGTACGGGTGGAGGCCGCACCATGATGAGTGGAGAAGAGCCGGCGCGACTGGGCCCCCGGGACGTGGTCCGGGCCGGCGCGGCGGGGCTGCGCGCCCGCCCGCTGCGGGTGTTCCTGTCCGCCCTGGGGATCGCGATCGGCATCGCGGCGATGGTCGGCGTGGTCGGGATCTCCACCTCCAGCCGGGCACAGCTCCAGGCCACGCTGGACCGGCTGGGCACGAACATGCTCACCGTCGCGCCCGGCAAGGACTTCTTCGGCTCCGACGCGGAACTCCCCGAAGAGTCGGTCGCGATGATCGACCGGATGACCGGCGTTCTGTCCGCGTCCGCCACCGGCAAGGTCCCCGACACGAACGTCTATCGCAACGATCACATCAACGCCGGGGAGACCGGCGGCATCGCCGTCCTCGCGAGCCGCCTCGACCTGCCCCGTACGGCCGGCCTGAGCGTGGCCGCCGGGACCTGGCTCAACGCGGCCACGAGCCGGTACCCGGCCGTCGTGCTCGGTTCGGACGCGGCGGACGCCCTCGGCGTCGCACAGCCGAACGTCCAGGTCTGGCTCGGCTCACAGTGGTTCACCGTCGTCGGCATCCTGGACCACGCACCGCTCGCGCCGGAACTGGACTCCGCCGCGCTGGTCGGCTGGGACGTGGCGGTCGCGCGGCTCGGCTTCGACGGCCACCCGACCACCGTCTACACGCGGGCGAAGAAGGACGCGGTGCAGCGCGTACGGGACCTGCTCGCCGCCACCGCCAACCCCCAGTCGCCGACCGCGGTCGAGGTCAGCCGCCCGTCCGACGCGCTGGCCGCGCAGAACGCCGGCGACAAGGCGTTCACCGGTCTCCTCCTCGGGCTGGGCTCGGTGGCGCTCCTGGTGGGCGGGGTGGGAGTCGCGAACACCATGGTCATCTCGGTGCTGGAACGCCGCGCCGAGATCGGCCTGCGGCGCTCCCTGGGCGCGACGCGCGGTCAGGTCGGGCTGCAGTTCCTCACCGAGTCCCAGTTGCTGGCGGCGCTCGGCGGCGTGGGCGGCGTGACGCTGGGCATCCTCGTCACGGCGGTGTTCGCGGTGACGCAGGGCTGGCCGACGGTCGTCCCGCCGTGGGCGATGGCCGGCGGGGTCGGCGCCACGCTGGTCATCGGCGGGATCGCCGGCCTGTACCCCGCCATCCGCGCCGCCCGACTCTCCCCCACCGAGGCCCTCGCCACCCCGTGACGGCGGGGCCGGGTGCGCGGCGCATCGCATAGCGCGACAGATTCCCAGCCCCGTACGGCATCTTGAGCTCGGGGATCCCATGTGGCGGTACGGAATGCTCGGTGAACACGAGCGTGGATCAGGGCGAATCCCGCAGATCGCCGCCCGCTTCATGCGTTCACCGAGCCTTCCGTACGGCCAGCGGCCAGGTCGTCAGGTCACGGCCAGGTGCCTGCGGTGGTGCCGTGGGGTCTCGGCCTCGTCGAGCAGGACGAGGGCGAAGTCCGCGTAGGAGATGCGCGCCGCGGCGTCACCGTGTTCGCGGATCTCATAGTGGCCGGTGCGCTCCCTCTCATGGTCGAAGTCGCCGGCCGGGCTGACGTACACCCAGTCCAGCGCGCCGCCTGCGCCACGAAGCACCTCCAGACCGGCGGCGTGGGCCAGGCAGAAGGGCCGGAACTCGGCGGGGAAACCGGGCGCGTCCAGTTGCCGGATCCCATCGAGGCCGGGCAGCAACACCGACAGCCCGACCGCGACGAGCCGGTCCACACCGGCCTGCCGCAAGCCCTTGACCAGGGCGTGTGCGGCATCGGTGAAGAAGGCGTCCGGGTCGGTGCCCGCACCGTACACCGCGGCCGTGTTGATCGCGGCGTCGTGCCCGGCCGCGAGGGCGGCGACGTCGGCCGCGTCGGTGACGTCCCCGGCGGTGACCTTCACACCGCCATCCGCCAGGCCGCCGTAGCGGGACGGGTCACGGACCACCGCGGTGACCTGATGTCCACGCCGGCGCGCTTCGGCGACGGCCTGCCGGCCGGCCCGGCCCCCGGTCGCTGCGCCGTCTGGAGCGAGACGGGCTCGTCTCCCGCACGGTGCACACCGGCCCGAAACCGGGGGTGGAGTACGCGCTGACGCCGCTGGGTCCAGCATGCTGGAGCCGCTGTACGCCGCATGCGCGTGGGTGACGGACCACTGGGACGAACCACTCGACGCACGGGAACAGCACACAACCCCATGACCAGTCCGCAACCGCGGAATGCTCGGTGAACGCGAGCGCGAAACAGGGCGAACACCGCAAGTCGCCGCTGAGGTCGGGCGTTCGCCGAGTGTTTGGGGCGGCCACGCCGCCTCCGGTGCGGCACAAAGGCGGCGAACCGGGCCCGTACGCTGGGGCGGGTGGAGATCCAAGGGCACCGCGGGGCGCGGGGACTGTGGCCGGAGAACACCATCCCGGGGTTCGCGAGAACGATCGAGCTTGGTGTCGACGTGCTGGAGCTGGACGTCGCGCTCACCGCGGACGGCGTCCCGGTGCTCCATCACGACCAGGCGCTGAACGCCGGGACCGTACGGGACCGGGGGCCGTGCCGGCCGCGCGACCCGCTGTTCCCGTACGTCGGCCGGCCGATCGGGGAGCTCACGCTCGCGCAGATCAAGACGCTCGACGCGGGGATCCAGAACAAGCGGTTCGCGGCGACGCAGACGCCGATCCCCGGCGCGGAGGTGCCGACGCTGGCGGAGCTGTGCGAGCTGGTCGCCCCGCACGACGTACGGCTGGCCGTGGAGATCAAGACCGACCCGTCCTGGCCGGACGTCGAGACGATCACGGTCGCGGCCGTGAAGGTGCTGGAGTCCTACGGCCTGGCGGAGCGGTCGCGGCTGCTGGCGTTCGACTGGCGGGTGCTGGGCGTGGCGCGCGAGCTGCTGCCCGGCGGGGACCGCGTCGCGCTGGTCGAGCCGGACACGCTCGACGCGTCATGGATGGCCGGGCGGGATCCGGCGGGCGGCCTGATCGCCGCCGCGGCCGACGCCGGGGCGACCATGATCTCCCCCAAGCGGGTCATGGTCGTCCCGGAACTGGTCGCGGCGGCGCACGCGCGGGACCTGCGCGTCGTCCCCTGGACGGTCAACGAGCCGGCGGAGATGCGACGGCACATCGCGTTCGGCGTGGACGCGATCGTCACCGACTACCCCGACCGCCTCCGGACGGTGCTGGGCCGCTGAGCCGGAGCCGGACTCAGACGCGGCGCCCCCCGTACGGGGCGGCACGGCACGGCGCCGGTGGGATCGGCGGCGCTCAGAGCCAGCCGTTGCGGCGGAAGCCGCGGTAGAGGACGAAACAGGCCGTCGCGATGACGCCGACGGCCAGCAGGTAGCCGTACTTCCAGTGCAGCTCCGGCATGTACTTGAAGTTCATGCCGTACACCCCGGTGATCGCCGTCGGCATCGCGAGGATCGCCGCCCACGCGGAGATCTTGCGCATGTCGTGGTTGTCGGTGACGGTCACCTGGGTCAGGTGCGCCTGGAGGATCGGGGTGAGCAGCTCGTCGCAGGACTCGACCTGCTCGCGCACGCGGGCGAGGTGGTCGTCGACGTCGCGGAAGTACTCGCGGATCTCGGCCGGGACGAACCGGCGGGCCGCGAGGTTGCGCAGCGGACCGGACAGGGGGCCGACGGCGCGCTTGAGCTGGATGACCTCGCGCTTCAACCGGTAGATCCGCTCGGCCTGGTTGGTGGCGTCGGCGGAGAAGACGTTCTCTTCGACCTCGTCGATGTCCTGCTGGACGGCGTCGCCGACGGAGATGTAGTCGTCGACCACCCGGTCGATGATCGCGTGCAGGACGGCGGCGGGGCCGAGGGCCAGGCGCTCGGGGGTGTCCTCGAGACGCCGCCGGACGGGGGCGAGCGCGCCGTGCTCGCCGTGCCGCACGGTCACGATGAAGTCGGGTCCGCAGAAGATCATGATCTCGCCGGTGCGCACGGTCTCCGTGCCGGCGCGCTCGACGTAGCCGACCGTCTTCATGACGATGAACTGCACGTCGTCGTAGCGCTCCAGCTTCGGCCGCTGGTGGGCGTGGACGGCGTCCTCGACGGCGAGCGGGTGCAGGCCGAACACCTCCGACAGCCGCTCCAGCTCGGCGGCGTCGGGCTCGTGCAGCCCGACCCAGACGAAGCGGTTGCGCGGCTCGGCGCCCTCGGGGAGATCGTCGGGGGCGCGGACCAGCTCGACGGCCTCGGCGAGGCTGTCGGTGTCGACGCGCTTGCCGTCGACGTACGCGGCCCAGTCGATGAGGGCGGAGCGCTGGTTGATCGACTCACCGGCCGAGATGCGGCCGGGGCGGGCGAGCGGCTTGAACAGGACGCGGGTGGCGCGCCCGGGGCGAACCCTGGTCATGGCCATGGGGGATCCTTCCCTGGCCCGGCCGCACGCGCGACGGCGCGCGTCGACCCGTGATCAGAGCGGGGAGCGCGCGCCGGAGGCGGCCGGACGCCGAGTAGAGATGGTCGGACTGTGAGGAGGCTCGGCGTTACCGCAAGGATCGCCAGGACTCATTTCGACCACCTCCTTAGGTTCGTCGGCGTCAGAGCACGGGCTCTGAGGTTACACCGGGTAATAAGGACGCCCGGCGGCGGCCACCGGTTCACAGGGTTCCCGGATCATCCGAAAAATCACTGCTGTAGGGATCAACGTCGGCGGCCCTTCGTCACTTCCGTCCCGGACCCGGAAAATCTCCCAGATCTCGATAGGCTTCGAACGTGCGAGTCCTCGTTCTCGGCTCGGGCGGGCGCGAACACGCGCTGGTCCGCTCCCTTTCCCAAGACCCCGACGTCACCGCGCTGCACTGCGCCCCCGGCAACGCCGGCACCGGTGCGCTCGCGGACAACCATGTCCTGGACCCCACCGATCCGGTCGCCGTGGTCGAGCTCGCGCAGCGCCTGATGGCGCAGCTCGTCGTGATCGGCCCCGAGGCACCGCTGGTCGCGGGCGTGGGCGACGCCCTGCGCCGCGCCGGGCTGCTGTGCTTCGGCCCCGACGCCGCCGCGGCGAAGATCGAGGGCTCTAAGGCGTTCGCCAAGGAGATCATGGCCGCGGCCGGCGTCCCGACCGCCGCCGCCCGGGTCTGTGAGAGCACCGACGGCATAAACGCCGCGCTCGACGAATTCGGGCCGCCGTACGTCGTGAAGGACGACGGGCTGGCCGCCGGCAAGGGCGTCGTCGTCACCGAGGACCGGGCGGTCGCCGAGCGGCATGCCGCCGAGTGCCAGCGGGTGGTGATCGAGGAGTACCTCGACGGGCCCGAGGTCTCGCTGTTCGCGCTGACCGACGGCACCACGGTCGTCCCGCTGCTGCCGGCGCAGGATTTCAAGCGCGCCTACGACGACGACCAGGGGCCCAACACCGGCGGCATGGGGGCGTACACCCCGCTGCCCTGGGCGCCGCCGGGCCTGGTCGACGAGGTCGTCCAGACGATCATCCAGCCGACCGTGGACGAGATGCGGCGCCGCGAGACGCCCTACACCGGCGTGCTGTACGCCGGGCTGGCGCTGACGTCGAAGGGCGTCCGGGTGATCGAGTTCAACGCCCGGTTCGGCGACCCGGAGACCCAGGTCGTCCTGGACCGGCTGGCGACGCCGCTCGGCTCGCTGCTGCAGGCGTGCGCGGTCGGCGGGCTGGGATCCGCCCCGGCGCTGGAGTGGCGGCCGGGCGCGGCGGTCACCGTCGTGATCGCGGCGGAGAACTACCCGGGCAAGCCGACCGTCGACGACCCCATCGCCGGGCTCGAGGAGGCCGACGCGGTGGAGGGCGCGTACGTCCTGCACGCGGGCACCAAGCTGCACAAGGGGCTGCCGGTCTCCGGCGGCGGGCGGGTGCTCGACGTGGTCGGCACCGGCCCGGACCTGGCCGCCGCCCGTGCGGCGGCGTACACCGCCGCGGAGCGCATCCGGCTGCGCGGCGCGCACTACCGCACGGACATCGCCGCCAAGGTCTGACGGGCGGATGGAGCCGCACGGCGGCGCCTCGGCGGTGACGGCCGAGGCGCCGCAGGAGGCGTACCGGGTCACCACCCTGGAGCTGTTCTTCGACCTGGTCTTCGTCTTCACGATCACGCAGCTCACCGGCGTGCTCGCCCACGAACTGTCCCCCGTCTGGCCACCCCGCGCGCCTTCGACGGCGGCGGTGTCGCGTGGCGCTCTTTTCGATCATCGTCGCGGCTCTCCTGACGGAGCGGAGAAGTTGATCTAGGATCCGTTGATCCCCCTGAAGGGAAGACGGTCCATGCGCCGATCAGTCGGGCTCGCCCTCGCCACGCTCCTCATGACGGCCGGTACCTGCGGCACCGCCCTCGCCGGAACCCCGGCCCGTGGGCAGGTCGCCGCCGCGCGCACCTCCACCGCGACGACCCGGGCCGCCGCCTCGCTCACCCGGCTGCACGCCACGTCGTCCCACGCGTTCGTCGACTCCGCCGGGACCACCCACCTGCTGATCGGCCCGAACATCCAGCCGGTCTGGGACGCGTACGACACCGACACGTGGGGACAGTCGACCTACGACTCGATCAAGGCCAAGGGCTTCACGGCGGTCCGCATGGTCCTGTTCTGGGACATGTTCCAGCCGACCGAGGCGGAGTGGAACGAGACGGCGTTCTCCACCCTCGCCACGGCGGTCACGAGGGCGAAGGCCGCCGGCCTGTACGTCATCCTCGACTGCGTCCACATGTCCGGCGCCAACGACGGCCAGGAGCACGTGCCGGGCTGGGCCCAGGTGACGCCCACGGACGACGGCTCGGTCGAGGGCCTGGACGCCGTCGTCGAGAACGGCCTGGGCTTCCTGCAGACCATCGCCAACCGGTACAAGGACGAGCCGGCGATCGCGGCGTACGACCCGGTCAACGAGCCGTTCCGCTCTTCCACCAAGTCCGCGCGGCTGCTGTCCGACTACACCCAGATCGTCAACGCGATCCGCGCCAAGGACAGCACCACCGGCATCATGCTGGAGCCGTCCTACGGCGACTCGAAGGTGCCCACCTCGTCGTTCTCGTCCTTCACGCCGACCAGCCGCAGCAACCTCATCTGGTCGGTCCACGACTACTACAACGGGGCCGCCGCGAGCGGCTACACGAACGGCTACAACAACTCCACCGGCCTGGGCATGGTCCCGAACCCCTCCGACGGCACCACCGGCTACAACGCGGCGAACAAGGCCGGGCTCGCCTCGCACCTGCAGGTCCAGCTCGACATGGCCAAGGCCGAGAGCCTGCCGGTCTGGATCGGGGAGTTCGGCATCGGCGGCGGCGCCACCGGCCACGACCAGTACATCAAGGACAAGGTCGCCCTCTACAAGTCCAAGGGCCTCGACTACGCCTGGTGGGAGTACTCCTCCGAGGGCGGCGACGGGCCGTTCAGCATGGTCGACGCGAATGAGAACTGGCGGTCCTGGGTGAGCTACCTGTTCTGACGGCTGGGACACTGGAAGGGTGATCGAGCGCTACACCCTTCCGGAGATGGGCCGCGTCTGGAGTGACGCGCACAAGTACGAGCTGTGGTGCCGGGTCGAGACCCTGGTGCTCGAGGCGCACGCGAAGGCGGGCACCGTCCCGGCGGACGTCGTCGAGCCGGTGCGCGTCGCTCCACCGCCGACCCCGGAGCGGGTCGCCGAGATCGAGGCGACGACCCAGCACGACGTGATCGCGTTCCTGTCCGCGTGGGCCGACAACACCAAGCCCCGCGAGGCCGCGGCGTACGTGCACTTCGGCATGACGTCCTCGGACCTGCTCGACACCGCTCTCGCGGTGCAGCTCGTGGAGGCCACCGACATCCTGCTCGCCAAGGCGGACGCCCTGGTCGCGGCGCTGCGCGACCACGGCCTGGCGCACCGCGACACGCTGCGCGTCGGCCGCACCCACGGCATCCACGGCGAGCCCGACGTCTGGGGGCACCGGGTCGCCGACTTCGCGTTCGCGATGGCGCGCTCCCGGGACCGGCTGCGCCGCGCCCGGGCCGCCGTCGGGGTCTGCGCGATCTCCGGCGCCGTCGGCACCTACTCGAACATCGACCCGGACGTCGAGCGGTACGTCGCCGCCGAGCTCGGGCTGGCGCCCGCGGACGTGTCCACCCAGGTGGTGATCCGCGACGGCATCAGCGAGTGGGTCTCCGCGCTGGCGATCATGGCCACGGTGTGCGAGGCGATCGCGCTGGAGGTCCGGCACGGCCAGCGCACCGAGGTACGCGAGCTGTGGGAGCCGTTCGGGAAGGGCCAGAAGGGCTCCTCCGCGATGCCGCACAAGAAGAACCCGATCATCTCCGAGCGGCTCGCCGGGATGGCCCGGATCGTCCGCGCCCAGGTGACCCCGGTCCTGGAGGGCATCCCGCTGTGGCACGAGCGGGACATCTCGCACTCCTCCACCGAGCGGATCGCGCTGCCCGACGCCTCCATCGCGCTCGACTACATGCTCAACCTGACGCACCGCCTGGTCACCGGCCTCGTCGTCGACGCCGAGCGGATGCGCGCCAACCTCGAGTCGACCGGCGGCCTGATCTACACGAGCACGGTCCTGCTGGAGCTCGTGGGCGCGGGGATGTCCCGCGACGACGAGGCGTACCCGCTCGTCCAGCGGGCCGCGATGGAGACCTGGGAGACCGGGACGCCGTTCCGCGAGACGCTGCGCACGCAGGCCGCGGCGGCCGGGCTGACGCTCGACGAGGCGCGGCTCGACGAGGTCTGCCGTCCGGAGCGGTACGTCGAGCGCCTCGACGGGGTGTTCCAGCGCCTGGCCGAACTGAGCTGACAGAGGCCGGAATGCGATCATGGCGGGGACGGAAGGGAGCCCCGCCATGACGATCGTGGTCCGCGAGCTGAACGTCTATCCCGTGAAGAGCGCGGGCGGCACGCCGCTGACCGGGGCCGAGGTGCTCCCGGAGGGGTTCCGGCACGACCGCGCGTTCATGCTGGTCCGCCCGGACGGGCGGCACCTGTCGCAGCGGGAGGTCCCGCGGATGGCGCTGCTGCGCCCGTCGTACGACGGCGTGAAACTGACCGTGGAGTTCGCCGGGACCGGCCCGGGCGCACCGCTCGCGCACGCGGTCCCGGCCGACGGGCCGGTGCTGGACGTCACGGTGCACGGCGACCCGTGCCAGGGCGTCGACCAGGGCGACGAGGCGGCCGCCTGGTTCACCGCCGCGCTCGGCCGCGACTGCCGCCTCGTAGGGTTCACCGGCCGGCGTGAGACCGGCATCGGCGGCGGCACGGTCAAGTTCGCCGACGGGTTCCCCTTGCTCGTCGTCTCGGCGGAGTCCCTGGCGGAGCTGAACTCCCGCCTGGACGAGCCGCTGCCGATGAACCGCTTCCGGCCCAGCATCGTGCTCGAGGGCCTCGGCGCGTGGGGCGAGGACACCGTGCGGTTCCTTCGGATCGGCGAGGTCGAACTGGAGCTGGTCAAGCCCTGCGCCCGCTGCGTCATCACGACCACCGACCAGGAGACGGCCGTGAAGAGCCGGGAGCCGCTGCGCACCCTGGCGACCTACCGGACGCACACGTTCCCCGACGGCGACCGCGGCGTCATCTTCGGCCAGAACGCCATCCCCCGCGCCCTGGGCACCATCAGCGTCGGCGACGACGTGACCGTGCTCAGCCGATGACCTCGCCGGTCGGGACGCCGTAGCCGCCGAGCGGGTCGGGACCACGTGGCACCCGTTTGTGGATGGTGCCCAAATGCAGCGGCTCCGTGTCGCCGTGGACGCGGGCCGGCGCGCCGTCGATC
>NZ_JBFAUT010000049.1:0-71483 GCF_040679475.1 Actinoallomurus sp. NPDC052274 | reverse complement strand
GTCAGGAGGGTGTTCAGGTCTTGCGTCACAACATGATCTTGAACGCCCTCTCTTCATGCCCGCACACCGGCACGACTTCGGAACTACTCGTCTAGTGCAGTGACGAGATTTGATTGATTCGTCAAATTACTATGTAAAGGCGGGTGCCGTGCCGATACCCCTTGGACACCGGCTACGGAGCCGGACCGCCGACGCGCTTGAATAGAGCGGGCGCCGACAGGCAGCGGGCCGCCGGCGGGCTGGAAAGGAACACCGCATGGTCTCCGAGCTGTTCGACCCGGACGCGTGGAAGGCGGTCGAGGGCTTCGACTTCACCGACATCACGTACCACCGGGCGGTGGACCAGGGCACGGTGCGCATCGCGTTCGACCGGCCCGAGGTCCGCAACGCGTTCCGGCCGAACACCGTCGACGAGCTCTACCGCGCGCTCGACCACGCCCGGATGTCCAGCGACGTCGGGTGCGTGCTGCTCACCGGCAACGGCCCGTCCCCGAAGGACGGGGGGTGGGCGTTCTGCTCGGGCGGCGACCAGCGGATCCGCGGCCGAGACGGCTACCGCTACGCCGAGGGCGAGACGGCCGACACCATCGACCCCGCACGCGCGGGCCGGCTGCACATCCTGGAGGTGCAGCGGCTGATCCGCTTCATGCCCAAGGTCGTCATCTGCGTCGTCCCCGGCTGGGCGGCCGGCGGCGGACACAGCCTGCACGTCGTCGCGGACCTGACCCTGGCCAGCCGCGAGCACGCGCGGTTCAAGCAGACCGACGCGGACGTCGCCAGCTTCGACGGCGGCTTCGGCTCGGCGTACCTGGCCCGGCAGGTGGGGCAGAAGTTCGCCCGGGAGATCTTCTTCCTGGGCGACACCTACGACGCCGAGGCGGCGCACCGCATGGGCATGGTCAACGCCGTCGTGCCGCACGCCGAACTCGAGCGGACCGCGCTGGAGTGGGCGCGGAAGATCAACGGCAAGAGCCCGACCGCCCAGCGGATGCTGAAGTACTCCTTCAACCTCATCGACGACGGTCTGGTCGGCCAGCAGGTCTTCGCCGGCGAGGCGACCCGCCTGGCGTACATGACCGACGAGGCCGCCGAGGGTCGCGACTCCTTCCTCGAGAAGCGCGCGCCCGACTGGTCCCGCTTCCCCTGGTACTACTGACCTCCCGGCTCCGCCCCCGGCGTCGCCCCGCGGCCCGCACGCGGGGCGCCGGAGCCGCCCGGACCTCCGAGATCGTCGGCCCCGGTACCGACCGGCCCGTGCACGAGCGGGGGACACGCGGCCCTAAGGTAATGCGGGAAGCAGCGTCTCCGGACAGGGGGGTCAGGCCATTGCGCGTGTTCGCCATCCCGATGCGCACGCGGTTTCGCGGGGTGACACGGCGAGAGGGGATGCTGGTGCGGGGCCCTGCCGGATGGGGGGAGTTCTCCCCTTTCCCGGAGTACGGCCCGAAGGAGTGCGCCCGCTGGCTCGCCGCGGCCCGGGAGGCTGCGCATGACGGATGGCCCGCGCCGCTGAGGTCCCGGATCCCGGTCAACGTCACGGTCCCGGCGGTCGACGCCGAGACCGCCCACCGGATCGCCGCCGCGTCCGGCTGCCGTACGGCCAAGGTGAAGGTCGCCGAACCCGGGCAGCCGGAGGCCGACGACCTCGCGCGCGTCGAGGCGGTCCGCGACGCGCTCGGCCCCGGCGGGAAGGTCCGGGTGGACGCGAACGGCGCCTGGGACCCCGACACCGCCGTCCGCATGCTGCGGCTCCTCGGCGAGCTGGAGTACGCCGAGCAGCCCTGCGCGACGCTGGACGAGCTCGCCGCCGTACGCCGCCGCGTCGAGACGCCGATCGCCGCGGACGAGTCGATCCGCCGTGCCGAGGACCCGCTGCGGGTCCGCGCGGCCGAGGCCGCCGACGTCGTCGTGCTCAAGGTGCAGCCCCTGGGCGGGGTACGCGCCGCGCTGCGCGTCGCCGAGGCGTGCGGGCTGCCGGTGGTCGTCTCCAGCGCGGTGGAGACCTCGGTCGGGCTGGCCGCGGGCGCGGCACTGGCCGCCGCGCTGCCCGACCTGCCCTACGCCTGCGGGCTCGGCACCCTGTCGCTGCTGGAGGGCGACGTCGTGTCCGACCCGCTCACGGTGACCGACGGCGCGATCGACGTGCGCCGTCCCGAGGTGGACGAGGACGCCTTGCGGCGATACGAGGTGGACGGCGCGGCCTGGCGACGGCGCGCGGGTGACGCGCAACGGGAGCTGGGCGGAGCGCCACTGGTGACGGACGCAGAGGCGGCTCGATGAACCCGGCGACCGCGCTGGCGACCGTGCTGGTCGACGAGCTGATGCGCTGCGGGATGACCGACGCAGTCCTGGCGCCGGGTTCCCGGTCCGCGCCGCTGGCCCTGGCGCTGTACCAGCAGTCGAAGATCCGGCTGCACGTGCGGATCGACGAGCGGTCCGCGTCGTTCCTGGCGCTCGGCATCGCCAAGCGCAGCGGCCGCCCGGTCGCGGTGATCTGCACGTCGGGGACGGCGGCCGCCAACTTCCACCCGGCCGTCGTCGAGGCGCACGAGGCCGGGGTGCCGCTGCTGATCCTGACCGCCGACCGGCCGCCGGAGCTGCGCTACACCGGCGCGAACCAGACGGTCGACCAGGTCAAGCTGTACGGCACGGCGGTGCGCTGGAGCTGTGAGGTCGGTACACCGGAGGAGCGTCCGGGCATGGTGGCGTACTGGCGGTCGCTGGCCAGCCGCGCCTGGCACGCGGCGCAGCAGCCCGACCCCGGCCCGGTCCACCTGAACCTCGCGTTCCGCGAGCCGCTGATCCCCGACGGGGACGAGGACTGGTGCGAGCCGCTGGACGGCGACGTCACCGGCGCCTGGACCAAGGTGCGCGCGGCGACGCCCGGCTCGGTGCTGCACGTGCCCCCGACCCGTCGCGGCGTCCTGGTCGTCGGCGACGGCGCCGTCAACGTCAAGCGCTATGTCGCGGCGGCGTCGATGGCGGGCTGGCCCGTGCTGGCCGAGCCGAACGGCAACGCCCGCTACGGCGACCACGCCCTGTCGGCGCACCACTTCCTGCTCGGCGTGCCCGAGTTCGTCGACCGGCACCACCCGGACGTCGTCGTCACGCTGGGCAAACCAGGGCTGTCGCGTCCGCTGCTGTCCTTCCTGCGCCGCGCCGAGCAGCACGTCGTCGTCTCCCCGTCGCTGGCGCGCTGGCCGGACCCGGTCCGGTCGGCCACACAGGTGGCGCAGGAGGCGGAGATCCCGGTCGTGTCGGGCGACGACTCGTGGCTGAAGTCCTGGCGGACCGCCGACCTGATCGCGCGCAACGCGGTCGACTCGGTCCTGGACTCCACCGACGAGCTGACCGAGCCGAGGCTCGCCCGGGACCTCGTCGCGGCGATCCCCGGCGGCTCGCTGCTGCTGGCGGCGGCGAGCATGCCGATCCGCGACCTGGACCAGACGATGCACCCGCGCCGGGGCATCCGCATCCTCGCCAACCGCGGGGCCAGCGGCATCGACGGCCTCGTCTCCACGGCGATGGGCGCCGCGCTGGCGCACGGCAACCGCGCCTACGCCCTGCTGGGCGACCTGGCCTTCCTGCACGACCAGAACGGCCTGGTCATCGGTCCGCAGGACCAGCGGCCCGACCTGGCCATCATCGTGATCAACAACGTCGGGGGCGGGATCTTCTCGCTGCTGCCGCAGGCGTCGTTCCCCGAGCCGTTCGAGCGGGTGTTCGCCACGCCGCACCAGGTGGACATCGCCTCGATCGCGGCGGCGCACGGCATCCCGTACGCCCGGCTCGAGTCGCTGAACGACCTGTCCAAGGTCGTGGCCAAGGAGGGCCTGCGGATCGTGGAGGCACGGACCGACCGCGTGGCCAACGCCGAGTTCCACGCCCGGATGCGCGAGGCGGCGCAGGACGCGGTCCGGTCGCTCCTCGGCGTCTGAGCCCGTCTAAGGCCGTCTAAGGCCGTCCGAGGTCGGGCCGGCGTCGCCCGGCCCCTCCGGCGCCGCCCGGCGGTCGGCATCTCCCGGCCGCCCGAGCGTTTCCCAAGGGGCCGAGGCCGCTCGGCGTCCGGGCCGCTCAGCCGGTCTCGTACGCCTTGGCCTGCAGGGTGAACAGCTCGGCGTAGCCGCCGCCGCGGGCGAGCAGCGTCTCGTGGTCGCCCACCTCGGTGATCCGGCCGCCGTCCAGCACGATGATCAGGTCGGCGGTGCGCGCGGTGGAGAACCGGTGCGAGATGAGCAGGGTGACGCCGCCGGCCCGGCGTCCGGACCGGGACAGCGCGGAGAACCGGGTGAACAGCTCGGCCTCGGCGGCGGGATCCAGGCTCGCGGTCGGCTCGTCCAGAACGGTCAGCAGGGGGTCGGTCCGCATCAGGCCGCGGGCGAGCGCGATCCGCTGCCACTGCCCGCCGGAGAGCTCCTCGCCGCCGGTGAACCAGCGGCCGAGGGGTGTGGCGAGCCCCTCGGGCAGCCGGGCGGGCAGGTCCTCGGCGCCTGCGGTGGCCAGCGCGGCGCGTACCGCGGCCTCGTCCTCGATCCGGGGCAGGTCGCCGATGCCGACGGCCTCACGGGCGATGAGGTTGGGGCGAACGAAGTCCTGGAACGCCGCCGTGGTCCGGGTGCGCCACCGGTCGGGGGAGAGGCCGGCCAGGTCGGCGCCGTCGACCAGGATCCGCCCGGTGGTCGGCCGGTACATCCCGGTCAGCAGCTTGACCAGCGTCGTCTTGCCCGCGCCGTTCTCCCCGACGATCGCGACGGTCGCCCCGGCGGGCAGGTCCACGGTGAGATCGTGGAGGACGTCCTCGGCCGCTCCCGGGTAGCGGAAGCCCACGCCCTCCAGGCGGAGGCCCGTACGGAGACGGTCGGGCACCGGAGCCTCGCCGGGCGTCCGGGTCTCCTTTTCGACGTAGTCCTCGAGCCAGGCGAGCCGCCGGGCGGTGCGGACGGCCGTGGCGAGGGACCCGGCGGTGTCGGAGGCGCCGGCGACCTGGCGCTGGGCGCGTCGCATCAGGCTCACGGCCATGACGACCTGCCCGGGGGAGGTGTGCCCGTGCGCGGCCCGCAGGACCAGCACGATGATGACGCCGACGAAGGCGACGGCGTATCCGGTCCAGCCCAGCGCCTCCCACGCCGCGCCGCGGATCGCGCCCCGGACGTCGCGCCGGCGGGCGTCCTCGGTGAGCGCTGCGTGGCGGGCCGCCAGCGCGTCGGTGACGCCGTACGTGCGCAGTTCCTTGGCGGTCTCGGCCGTGGTGGCGAGGGTGAACAGGTCGCCGATCAGCCGCCGGACCGGGGCGAGCTCGTCGCCGGTGCGGGCCTGGACGCGCCCGGCCCGCCGGTCGGCCAGCGCCGGGATCAGCCCGAACAGCGGCACGAGCATGACCGGGGGATACACGGTCGCCAGCAGCAGCATGATCACGCCACCCCGGATGACCACCTGCCACGCCCGGAGCAGCTGCCGGGGCGCGGTCGCCAGGCTCCGGCGGTCGTCGCGAAGCTGGTCGACCTCCGACAGCAACTCCTGGCGTTCGAAGTGCTCCAGCCGGGGCGCGGTGCTCAGCAGCAGCGCGACGCGCTCGGAGACGAACAGGTTGAGGCGGTCGGTGAGCGTCCAGTTTCCGGTGACCGACAGCGTGGTGAGCGTCGTCGCCGCGGTGAAGAGGATCGCCACGACGGCCACGCCGAAGGTGATCTCATCGGAGCGGTGCGCGAGCGCCCCGTCGACCATGTAGTGAAAGCCGAGGGGGAAGGTCGCCGAGGCGACGGCCCCGACGGTGGCCGCCGCGAACGCCCACAGCAGCGTCATGGGCGCCGCCCGCCAGGCGGTGCCGATCAGGGTCGTGAGGGCGGGAGTGCCTTTCACCGGCGTGCCTCCCGGCTCGGTGCGAAACGGGCGGCCTGGAGCCGGAACATCTCGGCGTACGTGCCCCCGGCCCGCAGCAGCTGGTCGTGGCTGCCGGACTCGGTGATGCGGCCGCCGTCGAGGACGGCGATCCGGTCCGCCCGGCGGACCGTCGAGAAGCGGTGCGAGATGATCAGGCTGGTGACGCCCTCGGTGATGGTCAGGAAGCGGCCGTAGAAGCGGGCCTCGGCGCGCACGTCGAGCTGGGCGGTCGGTTCGTCGAGGACGAGGACGCCCGCGCCTCGCTCGACGGCGTACAACGCCCGCGCGAGGGCGATCCGCTGCCACTGCCCGCCGGACAGGTCCCGGCCGCCGTCGTACTGCGCGGACAGGATGGTGTCCCACCCGTGTGGGAGGTCCGCGATCGGTTCGGCGGCACCGGCCCGGCGCGCCACCGCCGCCAGGACCTCCGGGTCGGCGGGCTCGCCGGCCAGGCCCATCGTGACGTTCTCGCGGGCCGTGAGCGGCAGGCGGGTGAAGTCCTGGAAGACCGCGGCGACGTGCCGTTGCCAGTCCCGTACCGGGAACTCCTCCAGGGGGACGCCGTCCACGAGCAGGCGGCCCGCGGTCGGCGTGCGCAGGGCCGCCAGCAGCGAGATGAGCGTGCTCTTGCCGGCCCCGTTGACGCCGACGACGGCCGTGGACCGGCCGGCCTCCAGCACCAGGTCCAGATCCCGCAGCACATCGCGGTCGGTGCCGGGATAGCGGAACGAGACACCTTCGAACCGGATCTCCCGGTGCGGTCGCCCGGCCACGGCCCGCCCGCCGCCCGCGGGCACCGGGGCGGGCCGCAGGTCGGTGGTCAGCGCGTCCAGGTCGGGGACGGACGACAGCATGGTCTCCAGCGCGATGTCGGCCGCCGTCAGCCCGCCGACCTGCATCGTGGCGGGCAGCATGGTGAGCATCGTGACGAGCGTGCCCAGCGGCAGCGTGTGGTGGTACGCGGCCGTGCCCAGGGTGACGGCGGCGGTTCCGTACCCGGCCAGGATCAGCACGGTGGACATGGCGATCCGGCCGTTCAGCCGCCGTATCTCCGCGCCGGCGGGCCGCATCGCCTCGGCGTTGTGCTCCCGGTAGTTGCCGACGAGCCAGCGGCCGAGGCCGAACACCCGGACCTCCTTGGCGGCGGCCGGGCGGAAGGCCAGGTGAATGTAGTACCAGCTGCGCCGCAGCGGTTCGGTGGCCTTGCGGAACGTCGCGATCCGCGCTCGGACCAGCGCCCGCAGCGGCCGCCGGACCAGCAGCCACATGACGAACAGACCCAGCCCCAGCCACCACCGGAAGCCGGCCAGGACGGCACAGGCGACCACGCCCGAGAGCCGGTCGCCGAGCTGCCCGATCAGCGTCATCGCCGCCCCGGCGGGCTGGTAGGCGGACAGCTCGCCGCGCGCGGACGCCAGCCGGTCCAGCACGGCCGGGTCCTCCAGGTGCGTGATCCCGGCGGGCGCGCAGACCGCCTCGATCAGCCGTGCCTGCTGCATGGCGCTCATCCTCGCCTGCACCATCGCGGTCAGGACGTCCTCGGCGGGGCCGCGCAGCAGCGACAGCGCGTACAGCAGGCCGGCCACGGTCAGCCGGGTCAGCAGCACCTCCCCGTCGTGTCCGCCCAGCCCGGACCGTACGGCCGCCGGAACCGCGCCGACGGTCCGCCCCATGGCGATCAGGACGAGGTTGGGGATGAGTCCCTCGGCGAGCATGAAGACGACCGCGCCGGTCAGCAGGCCGGGCGAGCCGACGGCCAGCGCCTTCAGCACGCGGTAGCGCGGCGAGTCCCGCAGTGCCGCCGGCGGCCTCACGGGGCGACCGCCTGGTCGTCGTCCCACGAGACGAGGGACTCCATCAGCTCGCCGGCCAGCCGCAGCAACTCCCGCTCGGCCGGGGTCAGCCGCTCCTCCATCCGGCGGGCCAGCCAGTCGGTCCTCGCCCGCAGATGGTCGTCCAGACGCCGCCGGCCCGACTCGGTCAGCCTGATCCGCAGCCGTCTGCGGTCGCCCTGATCGGGGACCCGGTCGATCAGGCCCTCCTCCTCCAACCGGGACAGTGTCCGCGTCATCGTCTGCGGCTCGACCTTCTGCAACTCGGCCAGCGTCCCGGGCGTCAGGGCCCCCGCTCGGTCCAGGTAGGACAGCACGCTGACCATCGACAGGCTCAGCCCGTCGCGCGGCCGCTCGGCCCGCATCCGTTGCGCCAGGCCGTTCACCGCCCGAGCGACCACCTCTGCCACCTCATCCATGGTGGCAGAATATAGTTCGTAGCTGCGTACGAGTACTACCGATTTTTCGCCTTTGATGGCCAGAACAAGTTCGCTGCTACGTACCGTCAGTCCGACGAGTCGCCGATCCGGATGTCGTGGTCGGCTCCGTCGGCGGCGAAGGCCAGGAGCCGGGCGCCCTCCTCGAGCAGCGCCGTACGGTCCCGGGCGGACAGCGGCGCGTACGGTTCGACGGTGAGGACGGCGCGGTCGCGCTCGCGGGTGATCCGCCAGGTGCCGTGGACGAAACCGTCGATGAGGTACGTCGGCCGCGGGGAGTCGTTCGGAGTGGCGAGCCGGCCGCGGTGGTCATCGGAGAGGACGCGCGTACGGTCCGCGTGCGACCGGAGCAGGTTGTCGTACTCGGGAAGGAAACGGGGTGGAGCGGGCGTCTCCGGGTCGGGGCGCGGCGCGTCGGGCAGGTCGAGCAGTTCGGTGCCGTTCTCGTCGCGGAAGGACAGCAGATGCGGCCGGAGCCGGTCGATCACCTGGCGTTGCCGGGTCAGACCGGACCAGGTCTGCAGGTCCTTGACGGAGGCCGGCCCGTACGCGGCCAGGTAACGGAGCACCAGGTCCTCCGGCGAGGGGTCCGGCGACAGGGACCGGCCCAGCCAGGCCTCGGCCGACGTGTGCACGGCCTGCCCGCCCCGGCCCCAGACGCCCCGGGGCGGCAGTTGCACGAGCGGCACCCGGGTGCGCACGACCGCCGTGAGCGCGCCGGGGTCGCGGTCCGGCAGGGCTTCGCCGAGCGCCGCGCCGAGGTCGGCGAACGTGCGAGGCCGTTCCTCGACCAGCGTCCGGCCGAGAGTCGCGACCTGCTCGATGTCCAGCCCGGCCAGGTGCCGGCCGTAGCCCGTCTTGAGGGCGCGGTCGAGCACGGGCTGGACGAGCGGACGCAGCTCCAGGAGGTCGGCCGGGCTGACGAGGTGGATCGTCCCGCGGATCAGTGTGCTGCGGACGAGGTCGCGGCCGTTGATCCGGTCGGCGAGCTCGTCGGTCCGGAACCCGGCCAGCCGGGTCCACAGTCCGACGTACGGCGCCAGCGGCGCCTGGGCCTGCATCGCGACCAGACGCTCGACCGCCCGGACCGCCGGCAGGGTCTCGCGGGCGAGCAGCAGTTGGCGGGCGAGCAGCGCCCGGTTCAGCGCCCGGCGGCCGAGGACGCCTCCCGCCTCAGCGGCGGGGGACGGTGCCGGTCCGGGGGAACGAAGCATAGCCATGGCCGACACCGTACGGGGGAATGCGGCCGGTTTGCGGCCGCAATGATCACTCGGTCACCGGTTGCGGAACCGGCCCAGATCGAGATCCAGGTCGACGTCGAACCCGATGTTCGTGCGCACCCGGCCGTGATGAACGCCGGTCGGCACATACGCCCGGATGGACGGATCCAGCTCGTACGTGTAGACGACCGGCCGGTGCCCGTCCCGCTCGACCCGCCACAGATACCTGATCCCGGCCTCCGAGTACTTGATCGGCTTGGTGAACCGATCACGGTCCTCGGAGTCCGGAGAGACGACCTCGACGACGAGCCGTACCTCTTCGGGGAGGTAGTACGTGCGGTCGAGGTCGTCGGGCCGCTGGTCCGCCACCACCATGACGTCGGGCTCCGGACGCTGCCGCAGGCCGAGCTTGACCGTCATCTCCCGTACCACCGTGAGGCCCTCGGGCGGACGGAGGCCGTGCCGTGCGTCGGTGAGCAGATTGACCACCAGCATGTGGAACTTGGTCTGCGGTGACATCAGGACGAGGGCTCCGTCGATCAGCTCGACATGCTTCGGGGCGTCGGGCGGAAGGGCGTCCAGATCGTCCGACGTCCAGCCGCCCTCCGGCCCGGGGTAGAGCCACTCGGGCAGTGAGGTCATAACAGACATGATTCCCCAATGCTCGGCGCTGGTGGCTTGAGCAGGACCCTAACACGTAGAGCGATGACTCGTCACGGAAAGTGTCAATCTCCGTCTCGGAGGGTGGCGCGGAGGGCGGCGGTGTCCTCGTCGGTCCAGCCGTGGCGTTCGAGCCAGCCGAGGGGGCCGTCGTGGCGTTCGTCGATGACCGCGAGGAACTTCTCCATCGTCTGCGGGTGCGGCATGTGCGTGTCGGCGGGCCGGGAGTCGAGGTCCTGGGCGTAGACGGGGCTGGAGCGCAGGCGGGCGAGGATGGCCTCCAGGCGCTCGCCGGTCGCCGCGTAGTCGGCGACGATCTCCTCGCGGGGCACGCCCGCGACGTGCAGGGCGAAGGCGACGACGACGCCGGTGCGGTCCTTCCCCGCGGCGCAGTGCACGATCGACGTGCCGCCGGCGATGACGCGGAGCGCGCCCACGACGGAGTCGGGGCGGTCGGCGAGGTAGCCGAGGTAGTGCCCGACGGAGCGGTCGCTCTCCGGGCCGGCCTCCTGGCGGCTCTGCCAGGGCAGGATCTTGTCGGTGTCGAGCGCGTCGGCCTCGACGTCGGTGTACCGGCCGCCCTCGGTGAACAGGGACAGATGGTGGATCGTGACCGTGGGCACGTCGGTCAGCGGGCCGGGGCCCGTGAGGTTCACCTCGGCCTCGCTGCGCAGGTCGATGACGTTGCGCAGGCCCAGGTCCGTGGTCAGGCGGTGGACGTCGGCCGGGGTGAGGTCCTGCAGGTTGTCCGAGCGCAGCAGCGCGCCGGGGCGGATCGCCCCGCCGTCGGCCGTGGGCAGGCCGCCCAGGTCCCGGACGTTGACCGCGCCCTCCAATTCGATCCATTCACTCATGATCTGGACCTTATCCGGCATGGATGACCGTTCCACGTCGCGAGGGCGCGTGCCGATCGGCGGAACGGTGACGGGGCGGGGCGTCCGCGCCCCGCCCGGGCACGGTCAACGTCCTCCGACGTGTTCGCGCAGGAAACGAGCCGTGGCGGATCCGGTCGCCGAGACGATCGAAGAACCGGTCGAGGCCGAGCCCGACCTTCTTTTGTTCTGGCGCGCGCCGATGATGTCGATGAAGCCGGTGTCGGTCACCGTTCCTCCAGGTCGAGATCGTCCGCCGTACGGAGGCCGGCCGGCCCGGGGACCGGCCGGTGGCGGGTCAGCGGCTCAGCCGCCGGAACCGCCGTACGGACAGGGAGAAGAAGATCAACGTGATCAGCGCCGGCCACAGCACGGCGAGCAGCAGTGAGTGGCGGGCGGCCCAGGAGTCGCCGCCCCAGCCGGGATTCCCGAACAGCTCCCGGGCGGCCGACACGGTGGCCGACAGCGGGTTCCACTCGGCGATCGTCCCGAGCCAGCCGGGCATGGTGGACGGCGCGGCGAAGACGTTCGACAGGAAGCCGACGGGCCAGACCAGGATCTGAACGGCCGCGAGCAGCTCCGGGTTCGCGGCGACGAGGCCGAGGTAGATCCCGGTCCACAGCAGGGCGAATCGCAGCGACAGCAACAGCGCGACCGCCAGAAGCGCCCGTCCCGCGCCGTCGTGCCAGCGCCAGCCGACCGCCAGCCCGCAGGCGAGCATCAGGGCGAGGGCGAGCGCGGAGTGCAGCAGGTCGGCGGCGGCCCGGCCGGTGACGACCGCGGAGGAGGCCATCGGCAGGGAACGGAACCGGTCGGTGACGCCCTTGGTCGCGTCCCCGCTGACCGCGGCGAAGGTCGTCTCCAGCCCGAACGCCATCGTCATCGCGTACATCCCCGGCATCAGGAACTCCGCGTATCCGCCGCCTCCGGGGACCCGCATCTGCCCGCCGAACAGGTAGCGGAACATCAGGACGGTCATGATCGGGAAGAGCAGGCCGACGACGACCTGGGCGGGTTGCCGTGCCCAGTGCGTCAGTGCGCGGCGCGTCAGCGTCCATCCGTCGGCGAGGGCCCAGCGCAACCGGGTCGCCGGCGTCCGGGGGATCGAGGGCACGTGACCGCTCATGCCGTCACCTCCTGTCCGTCCCGACGGGGGCCATCGGCGCGGTGCCCGGTCAGGTGCAGGAACACCTCGTCGAGGGTCGGGCGCCGCAGCGCGATGTCCTCGGCGTCGACGCCCGCGTCGGCCAGCGCCTGGACGACCTGGGTGAGCGCCGTGGTTCGGTCGCGCACCGGGGCGCCGGCGCGGCGCAGGTCCGGGTCGACGTCGGCGGTGGTCCCGCTGACCCGGCCCAGGAGCTCGGCGGCGGCCGGCAGCGTGGCCGGGTCACGGACGACCACGTCGATCCGGTCGTCCCCGGACCGGGATTTCAGCGCGTCGGGCGTGCCCTCGGCGACGACGCGGCCGTGGTCGACCACGGAGATGGTGTCGGCGAGGTGGTCGGCCTCGTCCAGGTAGTGGGTGGTGAGCAGCACGGTGGTGCCCTCTCGGGCGAGCGCGCGGACGGCGTCCCACATCTCCAGGCGGCCGCGCGGGTCCAGCCCGGTCGTCGGTTCGTCGAGGAACAGCACGTCGGGTGCGAGGATGAGCGCCGCGGCCAGGTCCAGGCGCCGGCGCATGCCGCCGGAGTAACGCCCGACGGGCTTGCCTCCCGCGTCGCCCAGGCCGAAACGGTCGAGGAGCTCGGCGGCGCGGGCCCGCGCGGTGCGCGCACCGAGGTGGTGGAGGCGCCCGAACAGCTCCAGGTTCTGCCGGCCGCTGAGGATCTCGTCCACCGCCGTGCGCTGGCCGAGCAGGCCGATCCGGCCGCGGACCTCGGCGGGCCGGTCGAGGACGTCGAAGCCGGCGACCGTCGCACGCCCTTCATCCGGCCGCAGCAGGGTGGCCAGGATCCGTACGGTCGTCGTCTTGCCCGCCCCGTTCGGCCCCAGCAGCCCGCGGACGGTGCCGACGGGCACCGCGAGGTCGAGGCCGTCCAGGGCGGCGGTGTCGCCGTACCCCTTGCGCAGTCCTTCGGCGACCACCGCCAGGTCGGTCATGGTCATCCCATCCCCTTAACTCGGTACGTTGTACGGAGTGTCGAGCGAACAATACCGTACGGCATACGGAGTTCGATCCGCCGAGAGGGGTTGGAGACAATTACGGGGTGACGACGGAGTACAGCGGCAGCGGCGACCCCACGCGGACCATGGAACTGCTCTGGGGCGTTCAGGCGCGCCCCCGGCGAGGACCGAAGCCGCGGCTGACCATCGAGCAGATCACCCGGGCGGCCATCGAGGTCGCCGACGCGGAGGGCCTGGCCGCGCTGTCGATGCGGCGGGTCGCCGAACGGCTGGGCGTCGGCGCCATGTCGCTCTACACGTACGTCCCCGGCAAGGCGGAGCTGTTCGACCTGATGGTCGACGCCGTCCACGGCGAGCGGTCAGGCCCGATCGAGACGTCCGGCGGCTGGCGGGAGCGGCTGGCGGGGGTGGCCCGCGCCAACTGGGCGCTGTACCGTCGGCACCCCTGGATGCTGCAGGTCGCGACGGTCCGCCCCGCCCTCGGGCCGAACGCGCTGGCGAAGTACGACGAGGAGCTGCGCGCCGTCGAGGGGATCGGCCTGACCGACGTGGAGATGGACTCGGTGCTGACCCTCGTCCTGCAGCACGCGGTCGGCTCGGCGCGCCTGCTGGTCGAGGCGGCCGAGGCGCAGAGCCGTACGGGCATGACCGACGAGGAGTGGTGGGCGGCGCACGCCCCGCTGCTGGCGGAGGTCTTCGAGGCCGACCGGCATCCCGTCGCCGCCCGCGTGGGCGCCGCCGCGGGTGAGGCTCACCAGGCAGCCCTCAGTCCCGAGTACGCCTTCGAGTTCGGTCTCGCCCGGATCCTCGACGGAGTCGGCGCGCTCGTGGAGTCCCGTTCGGCCTGAGGGGGGCTCAGCCCTCGATGGCGTACTGCATGGCGCGCAGCTTGGTCTGGGTCTCGGCGAGCTCGGCGGCCGGGTCGGAGCCGGCGACGATGCCGCCGCCGGCGTACAGCCGGGCGCGCGGTCCCCCGATCTGCGCGCACCGCAGCGCGATGCCCCACTCGCCGTCGCCGCGGGCGTCGATCCAGCCGACGGGCCCGGCGTAGCGGCCGCGGTCCATGGCCTCCAGCTCCCGGATCAGGGCGAGGGCGGGGTCGGTGGGCGTGCCGCCGACCGCGGGCGTCGGGTGCAGCGCACCGACGACGTCCAGGACCGAGCGCTCCTCGTCGAGCCGGCCGCGTACGGGCGTGGCCAGGTGGATGAGGTTGGACAGACGCAGGATCTCCGGCTCGGCGGGCACCGTCAGGTCCGAGCACAGCGGGGCCAGCGCGGCGCGGACCATGTCGGCGGCGTAGGAGTGCTCCTCGCGGTCCTTGGCCGAGGCGAACAGGGTGGCGGCGCTGGAGTCGCCGTCCGAGCCGCGCGCGATGGTCCCGGCCAGCACGAGCGACTCGACCTGACCGCCCATGCGCCGGACCAGGAGCTCGGGCGTCGCTCCGACGAGCCCGGCACAGGCGAAGGTGTAGCAGGAGGGGAAGCGGTCGGCGAGACGCCGCAACAGGATCCGGCTGTCGATGGGTTCGTCGGCCACGGCCAGCAGGTCGCGGGCGAGGACGACCTTGGACAGGTCGCCCGCGCGGATGCGCTCGACGGCGGCGGCCACGGCTCGCATGTGCCGCGGCGCGGTCACCTCGCCGTCGGCCCACCGGATGCCGGTGGGCGGCGCCGGGGGACGCAGGAGGGTCAGCGGGTCTGCGCGCTCGCCGATCGTGGTGTACCAGGCGTGGCCGTCCCGGCGGCCGAGGACGGTGCGCGGCACGATCAGCACCGAGTCCCCGGAGCGAGGGTCGAAGGAGAAGCTGCCGAAGGCGACCGGCCCGGAGCCGGGCACCTGGAGGGGATCCTCGACCGTCGCGGCGTCGAAGAGCGCCGCGAGCCACTGGCGCGCCCACGTGAAGCGGTCCTCGCCCGCCGGCACGGCGACACGCGCGGCCTCGCCCCAGCCGACGAGCCCCTCACCGTGCCGCACCCAGGCCAGGGCGGTGGAGTGGGGGAGTCGTGCCAGCAGGTCCTCCGGCGCGCGCACGGGGACGGTGCGTACGGCGAGCCGCTCCGGCAGTCCAACAGCGAGGGTCACGAGATCCCACTGTACGGGAGATTTGAACCCGTTCAAACAGCAGGGTCCCCTGCGATTCGCGAGATTCCGCGCGGCGGTTCCCGCCTGAGGTGATGCCCGGAATGCAGGGTAGCCGCCCCGTCTGGCGTTAAACATCGCCGATGTCGGCTCTTGCCGGGGTCGCCCGCGGCCGGTGGCGCGGGCTCAGTACGCCTGCAGCTCCAGCAGGTTCCCGTCGGGGTCGCGGACCAGGGCGTTGCGGAGGGCCGGCCCCCACTCCGGGCGGTCGGCCGGGGCCGCGACCGGGCGGCCGCCGTGGCGCAGGCACAGCGCGTATCCGGCGTCGACGTCGGCGACCCGGCCGACGACCATGGTGCGGTCCTGGGCCGGCGCGTCGGCGGGCAGGTCCGCGGTGCCCGCGACCGCGGCCATCGCGGCGCGATCGAAGAGCGCGAGCAGGCCCTCGTTCCCGACGTCCCAGCTCGCGTACGGCCCGGCCGCGTCGCCTCGGGCCAGCGTGGCGCCGGTCAGCTCGGGCAGCACCGCGTCATAGAACCCGAAGCACTCGGCGAACCGGCCGACCAGCAGGCGGGGATACAGCACGTCCACGACGACCTCCCGAATAGTAGGTGAAGACCCATCATTGGCGTGCACCCTACACTTGGCGGATCATGGAGGAGACACCGCCCAGCCTGCTGGCGCTGACCCCCTACCTGCTGTCGCGGGTGGGGAAGACGGCGCGCGGCCGGATCGCCGAACGCCTCACGGCCCGCGAGATGCGTCTCTGGCACATGACCGTCCTGGCCGCACTGGCCGACTTCGGTCCGCACGCGCAGCGCGACCTCGCCGCCCGCCTGAGAATCGATCCGAGCGACGTGGTGAAGGTCCTCGACGAGCTGGCCGCCGCGGGCCGGGTCGAGCGGGCGCGCGACCCGGCCGACCGGCGCCGCGTGACCGTGACGATCACCGCCGCCGGCCGCATGGCCCTCTCGGAGCTGACCACCGACGCGTCGGCCGTTCAAGAAGAGGTCCTGGCCCCCCTCGACGAAGGCGAGCGCGCCGTGCTGCACTCGCTACTGCGCCGGATCTTCACCCATCTGCACAAGGGAACCTAGGGGGCGATGACGGTGGCGCCCGCGGCGGGCGCGGTGTCCATCGCCGCCAGCGCGGCCGGCGCGTCGGCCAGGCCGATCGTCCGGGTGACGAGCAGGTCCGGCCGCAGCGCGCCGGACGCGACCATGGCCACCATCGGGCCGTAGGCGTGCGCGGCCATCCCGTGACTGCCGAGGACCTCCAGCTCCAGCGCGATGACCCGGTGCATCGGCACGACGGCGGGCCCGGCGGCCGGGGGCAGCAGGCCCACCTGGACGTGACGTCCGCGGCGGCGCAGGCTCTCGACCGACGCCGCGCAGGTCGCCGGGCTGCCGAGCGCGTCCAGGGACACGTGCGCGCCGCCGCCGGTGATCTCGCGGACGGTCTCGGCCACCCTGTCCGGGCCCTCCACGCAGGCGGCGGCGCCGAAGCGGCGGGCCAGTTCCAGGGCGCCGGGGGAGACGTCGACCGCGACCACCCGGGCCCCGCACGCCGCGGCGATCATCACCGCGGACAACCCGACAGCCGTGCACCGCCACCCACGCGCCCGGTCCCACGCGCCCCTGCGCCGTGACGGCCCGGAAGGCGGTCGCGAACCGGCAGCCCAGCGCGGCCGCCGTCGCGTACGGCAACTCCTCGGGCAGGGCCACGAGGTTGACGTCGGCGTTGTCGATCGCGACGTACTCCGCGAACGATCCCCAGTGGCTGAAGCCGGGCTGCGTCTGCCGCTCGCAGACCTGCTGGTCGCCGGCCGCGCACGCCGCGCACCGGCCGCACGCGCACACGAACGGCACCGTCACCCGGTCGCCGGCCCGCCATCCGGTGACGTCCGGGCCGGTCGCGGCGACGACTCCGGCCAGCTCGTGCCCGGGTACGTGCGGAAAGTGCGTGATGTCGGGGTCGTGGCCCATCCATCCGTGCCAGTCGCTGCGGCACAGCCCGGTGGCCTCGACCCGGATCACCGCCCCGGCGCGCGGCGGTTCCGGATCGGGCACCTCTCGTACCTCCGGAATCAGCCCGAACCCGTCGTACGCCACCGCCCGCACCGGCACGCCCCTTCCTCGACTCCCGGCTCACCGTATAGCGGCGCCCGACCGGGCGGGAACGCGTGTCAGCGCGTGCCGTGGGCCAGGAGCGCGTGGGCGGGTACGCGCACGCGCCCGCTCCGCACCGCGTGCGGCTTCAGAATCCCGTCATAGGCCTCTTTGACCCGCGCGATCGTCGCGGCGTCCTGCCGGGCGAGGACGACGCCGTTCGAGCCGACTCGCGCCATCGCCCCGGTTCGCCACCATTCCTCCGGTTCGAACTCGAAGTCCCAGGTCAGCTCCTGCACCGCGACGTCGCGGAACACCCGGCCCACCAGATCGCCGAACGCGTCCGGCCGGCCGTACTCCAGGAACGGGCTGAGCGGCACGTCGTCCGGCCACGGCACGCCCACCTGGTCCATCGCGTCGCGGACCAGCGCGAGCACGCCGCTGCCGGGCATCGTCCAGCACGTCAACGCGACCCGGCCGCCCTGCCGGAGCACGCGGCGCAGCTCCCGCAGGGCGGTCTCGGGCTCGCCGACGTGGTTGATGACGAAGTTGCCCGTGATCGCGTCGAACGCCGCGTCCTCGTGCGGTAGGACGGGCAGCACCGCGACCCGCACGTCCGCCTCGGGCGCGTTGCGCGCCGCGGTCCGTGCCATCTGCGGATCGGCGTCCACGGCCGCGACGATCGCGCCCCTGCGCAGCGCGCCGGCCGCGACGATCCCTGGGCCCGTGCCCAGGTCGAGCACGCGGCGGTCCGCGCGCACCCCGGCCGCGTCCAGCAGTGGCTCGACCGCATGGGCCGTCAGCCGGGCGAAGCCCTGCTCGTACGCGTCGGCTCGGCCGGCCCACAGCTCACGTTCGTACGCGTCGAATTCGGTCACGAGCGGCAGCGTACGGGTCCCGGCCGCCCCGGATGGGCCGACGCTGCTGTATTCCTTGACAGGAATATAGCTGTGCCGTTATGTTCCCTGGGTGAGCACGACCTTCGACGTACTGGCCGAACCCGCCCGCCGCCGCATCCTGGACCTGCTGCTCGAGCGTCCCCGTCTGGTCGGGGAGCTGACCGAGGCCCTCGGCCTCACCCAGCCCGGCACTTCCAAACATCTGAGGGTCCTGCGTGAGGCGGGTCTCGTCAGGGCCCGCCCCGAGGCGCAGCGCAGGTGGTACGAGCTGCGCCCCGAGCCGCTGGCCGAGGTGGACGCGTGGCTGGCGCCCTACCGGCGGCTGTGGTCCGACTCGCTCGACGCACTGGAACGCCACCTGGACACGATGGAGACCGACGACACATGAACCCGACCATGCAGACCGCGGACGGCCGCAGCGTCCTCCGGTTCGAACGCCGCCTCAGGCATCCGGTGGAGAAGGTCTGGCGCGCCCTGACCGCCCCGGCCCATCTCGCGCACTGGTTCCCCTCCGAGGTCGAGGAGATCGACCTGCGCCCCGGTGGGAAGATCCGCTTCAAGCAGGAGTTCCAGGAGCTCCCGCTGGGCTCCGGGGAGATCACCGAGCTCGATCCGCCGCACGTGCTGGCCTTCACCTGGTACGAGGATCCGCTCCGCTGGGAACTGCACCCCGACGGCGAGGGCTGCCTCCTCGTCTTCACCCACACGTTCACCGACCGGCCGATGGCCGGCAGCTTCGCCGCCGGCTGGGACGCCTGCCTGGCCTCGCTGGACTCGGCCCTGGCCGGCGCTCCCACACCGCCGGTTCCGGAGGACTACGCCGCGCGGCACGACGGGTACGCCGAGGCGTTCGGCCTGGACGAAGGCGACCTGATCGAGGACGCCGGGGGCTGGACCATCCGGTTCGAGCGGAACGTCCCGCACCCCATCGAGAAGGTCTGGCCGGCGCTCGCCGGTTCCGGGGCCGCCACCGGCGGCACCCCGCCGCCCGGGGCCACCGTCGATCCCGTCGCGCCGGGTGAGGTGACCGAGGTCGACGCGCCAGGGCTGCTGGAGTACGTCTGGCCGTCCGGCGACGACGCCCTCGGGCGCGTGCGATGGAAGCTGACCGGCGGCCACCCGGCGGGCACCCGCGTGGTGCTCACCCACACCGGACCGGCGGAGGAGCGCGGCCGGTGCGCCGCCGCCCTGGCCGCCTGGCACCTGCGGCTGCGGTCGCTGACCGACCGGCTGCGCGACGCGGAGCGCCCCGGCTCCGGTGAGGACGCCGGAGAGCTGGAACGCCGCTACGCCGCCCGGGTCGCGGCCAGGTAGACGACGTCGGGTTCGCCGCGCGCGACCTCGACCGGATGCGCCGACACGTCGGCGAACCGCTCCCGCAGCCGATCCGCGAACGCGGTGACGGCGGCGGCGCTCCACACCGCGAGGACGCCGCCGGGGCGCAGCCGGCCCGCCAGCAGGTCCAGCCCCTCGGGACCGTACAGCGCGGCGTTGCCCTGACTGACCGTCCACTCCGGGCCGTTGTCGATGTCCAGGCAGATCGCGTCGTACGGCTCGCCGGGCGCGCGCAGCCAGTCCAGGAGATCGGCGCGCTCGACGCGTACGCGCGGGTCGTCGAGAGCGCCCTCGGAGTACGGCCGGAGCGGGCCGGCGTGCCAGCCGATCACCGCCTGCTCCCGCTCGATGACGGTCACCTGCCGGGTGTACGGCGAGCGTACGGCCTCGGCGAGGGAGAAACCCACGCCCAGCCCGCCGATCAGCAGATCGGCCGGGCGGGCGAGGCGGTCGAGGGCCGCCCTGACCAGGAGGCGCTCCGACGCGCCGGCCCGGGTGTCCATCAGGAACACGCCGTTGCTGATGATCTCGAAGTGCTCGCCGTCGCCGCGTAGGACCAGCTCGCCGTGCGGGCCGATCCGCCGATCGTGGACCTCCATGAGCCGCCAGCCTACTCTTCAAGATCGCCGATCGGTGGCGTGAGTGACCGGTGACGGAGAGCCGTACGCCGAGGTCGAAGAACCGAATAGGTCGTCAACGAAGGGGAATGACCAGCCCGTACAGCTTCGTACGGAAGGGGGAGCCGATGGGTCTCCTGGACAAGCTGAAGAACAAGCTGGAGAAGGCGAAGGGTCGCGGCAAGGAGGCGGCGGGCCGAGGGGCCGGCGATCCGTACCTGGAGTCCGAAGGACGCAGGGACCGCATGAAGGGCGGCGCCAAGCAGGTCGGCGAGCAGGTCAAGGACGCCGCGAAGGAGGCCCGTCGCACCTTCAAGCGGTAAGGGGCCGGGAAGTAGGAAGGTTGCCGCCCGCCGTGCGGGCGGCAACCTTGTTGAACGAGTTGCGCGCCGGTCGAAAGGCGCCGTCGCGGGTGGAGCGTCGTTCGGGCCCGATCACCTGGTCACGCGGTGGGGGCGCCCGCGACGCGGCGCTCGCCGCCGTTGCGCTCCTGCCAGAACCGGTACACCTCGACGGCCTCCTCGCGTGCCTCGTAGCGCATCGGCATCCGGCGCTCCTGCCAGGGCTTGGCGATCTCGTCGTAGAAGGTGTTCAGCTCGAAGTACTTACGGTCGTCGACGTAGTGGGGCTCGTAGGCGTCGCGGGTGGTGAGGAAGACGACCTCGTCCGGGGAGCAGTAGTACAGCGCTCCCAGGCACATCGGGCAGGGGTGGGCGAGCACGTAGATGGTGGAGCCGGTCAGGTGCTCGGTGCCGAGCTTGGTGCAGGCGTCGCGGATGGCGAGGATTTCCGCGTGGGCGGTGGGGTCGCCGGTCTGGGCGACCTTGTTGGGGCTCTCGGCCAGGATCTCGCCGTCCTTGACGATGACGGTCGCGAACGGGCGGCCGCCCTCGGCGACGTTCTGGCGGGCGATGTCGATGGTGCGCTGGACGAAGTCCACGGAGGTCCTCCGGAGGTTGGCTGGGCAGGCCGCCGGCAGGCGGCCTGGCGGGGTTCGGGGAACGGGTGGGACGGGCCGGAAGGCGGTTTCCGGCCCCCCGTCGCCACCCGTCTGTGCCGCCGTTTCGGTGTCGGATCGTCAGAAGGGCTTGGTCGGCAGGTACTTGCCGTTCAGGGTGATGACGGCGCGCTCGCCGCCCTCGGGGTCGGCGACCTTCTTCACGTCGAGCTTGAAGTTGATCGCGGAGATGATGCCGTCGCCGAACTGCTCGTGGATCAGGGCCTTGAGGGTCGTGCCGTAGACCTGGAGCATCTCGTAGAAGCGGTAGATCGTCGGGTCGGTCGGGATCCGGTCCGGGATCGAACCGCGGGTCGGGATGGTCTGCAGCAGCATCGCCGCGTCCTCATCCAGGCCCAGCAGCTCGGTCACGGCCTTGGCGGACTTCTCCGGCAGCGGGTGCTGGCCGAGAACGGCGGCGGTGGTGAAGGCCACCGACAGACCGGCGGCGTCGGCGATCTGCTGCCAGGAGAGGTCCTTACGGGTCTTGGCCTCCACGGCGGCGGCGGCCAGGGCCTCGCGAGCGGTCGGGTCGAACTGTGCGTGCACCATGATCAGTACGTCCTTCTCTCAGGTGGGCCACTTCACGAGCAGGAGATGCGTGCGGAGTGGCGAGCGGATACGGGGTCCCCGGCAGGCTGTCGCGGGCGGGAGACCGAAGCCGGGAGGGTCAGGCCGCGAGCACGGGGCCGGCGGCGGTCAGGTTCTCGACGCGGCCGGTGGGGATGTCGTAGACCCAGCCGTGCAGGGCGACCTTCCCCTCCGCCAGGGTGCGGGCGACCGAGGGGTGGGTGACCAGGTTCGCCAGCTGGGCGAGCACGTTGTTCCGCACCAGGACGGGGACGTCACCGCCGGCGGTGGTGCGGGACCGGGAGGCGTCCGCGTGCCGCAGCCAGGCGGCGACCGCCGGGGCACCGCTGAGGTCGTGGCCCTCGGCGAGTACGGTCATCGCGCCGCACGCCGAGTGGCCGCAGACGACGATGTCCCGCACCCCCAGTGCGGCGACGGCGTACTCGATGCTCGCCGCCACCCCGTCGGCTTCGGGGCTGTAGGCGGGCACCAGGTTGCCGGCGGTGCGGATGACGAACAGATCACCCGGCTCGGCGCCGGTGATCAGCTCGGGGACGACGCGGGCGTCGGAGCAGCTGACGAACAGCGTGTGCGGCGTGTGATGTGTGGCCAGATGGGCGAAGAGCTCCGCCTTGGCCGGGAAGACGTCCCTCTGGAAACGGGCGACGCCCTCGGCGAGGTCCTGCACGGGTCACTCCCTTCGGGTGATCGGCCCCTACGGGCTGACGAAATCCACTATGCATGACCTGTGCTTATAGCGTCCAAGAGCTGTTGGCCATAGAAGCTATTGCCCATATCTATAGTTGTTCCCATGGCTGTTCTCGAACTACGCCACCTGCGCTATCTGCTCGCCGTGGCCGAACACGGAAACTTCACCCGCGCCGCCGAGGAGCTGCACATCTCGCAGCCCACACTCTCCCAGCAGATCAAGCAGCTGGAGCGGACCCTGGGCGTACAGCTGCTGGACCGCACCGGCCGCACGGTACGGCTCACCGACGCCGGTGCCGTCTACACCGACCACGCCCGGCGCGCACTGCGCGACCTGGCCGCCGCCGAACGCGCCGTCCACGACGTCCAGGACCTCTCCCGCGGCCACCTGCGCCTGGGCGTCACCCCCACCTTCACCGCCTATCTGATCGGCCCGCTCACCGCCGAGCTCCGCACCCGCCACCCCGGAGTCAGCCTCACCCTGGCGGAGATGACCCAGAACCGCATCGAAGCCGCCCTGCTCGCCGACGACCTCGACCTCGGCATCGCCTTCGCCGGCCCCCACCTGCCCGGCGTAACCGCCACCGCGCTGTTCACCGAGACCCTCAGCCTCGTCACCGGAAACCCCCGCGCCCAGACGATGCCCAGACCGCTACCGGTCCGCGCCCTCGAGGACGAGCAACTCGCCCTGCTCAGCGGCGACTTCGCCACCCGCAGCCACATCGACGCCTACTTCGCCCGTTACCGGGCCGCCCCTCGCATCGCGGTCGAGGCCAACTCCATCCAGGCCCTTACCGAGATCGTCCAGCGCATCCCGCTGGCCACCGTCCTGCCCGACGCCATCACCCACGACCATCCCCACCTCACCCCCGTCCCCCTCGACCCGCCTCTGCCCACCCGCACCGTGACCCTCCTGCACCGCGAGGGCGCCTACCGCAGCGCCGCCACCCGCGCCTTCACCGAGCTCACCCGCGACCTCGTCCGCACCCGCGGCTACACCCCGCCCGTGTGAACCGCGGGCACGGGGCAGTTGGTCATATCCGGCCGAAAATTCCCCCTTGTCACAGGTGCACGACCTCTTCGAGCTCGGGCAGACCCGCTTTCCCAGCAGGGCGTCTCGACCAGCCTGAAGACAAGCGAGCCATACTGGTAATTTAGGAAGCGGTGCGGGCACGGCCGCCGCGTACGCCGGTGCTGTGGTCGGACGAACTGCGGCACTGCGCCAAGCGGTAGGGAACCAGCCGACCGGAGGACTCCCGGCTCACGCGGATCGGGTGCTGAGGTCGAAGAGGACGACCAGCTCGTCCGCGCACCGGTCGGGGTCGAGGCCGGCCGAGAGCAGCGGCGCCACGCTGTCGATCGAGGCGCGCAGCGCCGTCGCCATGACCTGTGGATCGAAGGGGCGGAACGCCCCGGTGCGCTGCCCGTGGCCGAACAGGTCCGCCAGCCGACGCACGGAGTCGATGTGGTGCCGTTCCCAGTCGCCCAGACCGCCGCCCAGGAGGATCTGCTGCAGCGCCCGCACCTGCGGCGAATGGCCGGCGATGAACGCCACGTTCGCCCGGATGACGGCGGTGAGCAGCTCACGGGCGCCGGTCGCGGCGTCGAGGGCGGGCCGCATGTAGCTCTCGGCGTCGGCGACGACCTGGTCGGCGACGGCCGCGAACAACGCGTCCTTGCTGGAGAAGTGGTAGGTGATCAGCCGCTTGCTGCTGAGCCCGGCCACCTGGCAGATCGCCTCGAACGTGGTCGCCTGGTAGCCGCGCTCCGCCAGCAGGGCGATCGCCGTACGGATGATCTGCTCCTTGCGGGCCGCGGTCGCCGCCTGACGGGTGGTCATGGCCCTCAAACCTAGTGGTCGGCCCCGGCGTAGGCGCGGCGGACGGCCTTGCGGCTCACCAGAACCGCGACGACGGCCAGCAGGAGACCCACGACCGCCTGCTCGACCTTCATCCAGGCCGGGAAGCCGTCGTGCGGAAGCGCGACGATGACCACGATCGCCACCGGGGCGACGGTGGACATCAGCCGCATGCGCCGATAGGCGGCACGACTGCCGTGGTGGCTGCGCCTGGCCAGCGCGATGAGCAGGACGGCGATCACGACGACGATGGTGCCGCGGATCCACACGGCGGCGCTGCCGCCGATGATTGCCGCGACGCCGAGGGTGGTGATCGAGATGACCAGGACGGTGACGAAGAGGGCGCGGATCGACTCGTACAACTTCTTATCCATATGGATAATCTTATCCGCGCGGATAAGAAGTTGTCGATGGTTCCGTGTCCGCCGGACGTCAGAGCCTGACCCCCGCGGGCACCTGGTTCCGGAACTCCGGGTTCAGGCGGATCGCCGTGCGCAGATGCTCCCGGCCCAGGCCGCTCTCACCTCGCCCCACCAGCAACAGGCCGAGGTTGAGGTGAGCCGCCGCGTTGCGCGGCTCGACTCGCAGATCCCTCTCGTAGAAGGAGATCGCTTTCGCCGGTCTGGTCGCGGTCAGCAGCACGCCCAGGTTGTAGAGCGCACTGCCGAACCGTGGATCGATGGCCAGGGTCTTCAGGTACTCGAGCTCCGCCTCGGTGGATCTCCCGCTCCCCTGGAGGATCACGCCCTTGTTGTAGTGCGGGACCGCGTCGCGGGGGGCGATGCGGGCCGCCGCCGTGTAGTCGATCAGGGCGCCCTCCGTGTCGCCGCCCTCCTGGGCGGAGCGTCCCGCGCCGACCAGTCGATCCGCGGCGTCGCGGGGGAGGCGTCTCGGATCGAGTTCCGCCGTCTTCTGGAAGAGGCAGGCGCCGGGCGCCGTGTACACCAGCGTGTAGTGCGCCCACAGGTAAGAGGACACCTGCGGGGTCCAGGGCACGAAGCTGCTCCGCGGTGACACCAGGTACAGGTAGTCGGCCTGGCGCATGGCGGCCTCCCACTCCCGGACCAGCCGTGGCTCGAACGGGCCCGCATAGGGCGGCGGGTGCGCCGGGTCGGCCGCGAGCCATTGCCCGTAGACGTCCACCGTCGCTGGACAACGTCGGTTCGTGGTGAGGCGGTCGGCCTCGATCAGGGCGGTGGCGCCGTCGAACACCACACAGGCGCCTCTCCGGATGTAGGAGGCGAGATCTCGCCCGGAGTCGACATAGGAGGCCGTGTAGTTCCGTGCGTAACCGATCCGCGCCAGGGCGGCGGCATAGGCGACGACCAGGAGAGTCGTCATCGCGGTTCGTCGCAGGAGTTTCACGTTGCGTTCCGTTCCGAAGCGGCTGATCGTCACCGCGCGCGCGAATCTGCCGACGACCACGCCGAGGAGCAGCGCGAGAAAGACACCGGGAAAGTAGCCGTAGCCGTTGAAGAACTGCCGCGGAACGCACAGCCCGGCCACCGTCGCGAGCGCGGCGGCGAGGACGAACCAGTCCAGTGCGACGCGGTCGCCGGCCAGGGCGTAACTGACGACGACCGCCGTCATCAGCGCCGCCAGCACGCCGGTGGCCACGACGGATGCCGCGGTCAACCCGGGTACGCCGCCAAGGCCGGTCATCCACGCGAACCGGTCCGTGACCGCCATGGACGCCCATCCCGAGGTGCCCCGGCTGAGCTGTACGAAGAACACGTCATGGAGGAATCGTCCCGGGGCCAGGGCGAAGAACGGGGCGACGGGCACCGCCGCCCCCGCCGTCATGCCGCCTACCAGCCACCGGAGCGGCCCGCGTCGCCCGTCCCTCAGGTGGAAGACCAGGTAGACGGCCAGGACGGCCGCGATCGGCAGCACCGCCCAGATCTTCACCGCACAGGCGAAGCCGAGCGCCAGGCCACCGGCGAACGTCCGGCGGCGACTCGACGTCAGGGTGCCGGTCCCGCCGAACAGGGCGAGTGCGCCGAGGAGGCAGAACACGAGGTGATAGGCCTCGAGTTCGACGGTGTTGGCGGCATCGAAGGCCAGCGGAGAACACGCCAGCGCCACGCCCGTCGTCATCATCGCGACCCGCCCGCGATGCCGTACGAGCAGCGTGCCGAGCACGGCGACTCCCACCGCCATCATGGCCGTCAGCACGCGGGCGATCGCCATGGCCACCGGCTCGCCGACCAGGTCGGCCAAGGCCGCGGCGGGCGCCAACATCAGCGGCAGACCCGGCGGATGCAGCAAGGTGAAGTCTCGATAGGGAAGTTCTCCGCCGGCCAGCCGCAACGCCGCGCCGAAATAGACGCCGTCGTTGTAGGAGTTGAGCTGGTGCACTCCGACCAGGGCGTGCGGCCGGGAGAACTCCCAGACGAGCAACGCGGACGCGAGGAGCCCCACACCACCGACCACCGCCCGGCGCCCCCACGACGGCGGTACGCGGATGGCGGGCATCCCCGTTCCGGACCGCGACAGACCTTCGATCTTCATGCCCACCAGGGTCCGGCACCCCTCGCCACGTGCCCGGCTCGACAGCCGGGCACATGGCAACCGGGAGCCGCTCCGCACCGAATCTTGACCTTGCCGGTCCCGCCGACGCGAACCCTCGGGTCTTCGACGGCTAACGGCCGGGACGCTGCACGGGCCGAGAATAGGCAGGTCTCGGGCCGGTCGCGGCCGCGTCGTCGCGGCGGGCACGGCCACCCCGATGCGGGTGCGCTTGAGCCGCCGGCGGGCCGGGTTCGCGGCGCACGTTTGCCGGGGCCGGCGGATCCGCTCGGACGGCGACGGTTCCTGCGGCAGAACTCACCGCGAGACCGCCGCGGCCATGGCCCGCGGCCTGCCGTTCCTTCGACACTACGCCCGGCGCTCCTCAGCGCTCGGGCCGGATCCCCTCACTCGGTATGCCCGCGGAGGGCGGCGTTCCTCCCCCCGGCATCCCGGTCGCCTGTCCTTCGGCGGGCATGCCGGTGGTCTCCGTGCCGCCGGCCGGCATTTCCGCGGGGCGTCCGCCCGTGATCGGGATGTGGTGCCCGTGGGCTCGCCGCGCCTTCGGGATGCGCAGGGTCAGCACCCCCTCTTCCAGGTTCGCCTCGACGTTGTCGGCGTCGACGTCGGATGGGAGCGAGGCGTGGTAGTGGAACCGCCCGACCCGTACGCGCAGCGCGTTCGATCCCTCGGTCTCCTCCCTGACCTCTCCGTTCACGCAGAGTTCGCGGTCACGGATGCCGACGTCGATCTCGTCCGGCATGATGCCCGGCAACTCGAGCCGGGCGACGTAGCCCTCGTCGGTCTCGTCGATCTCCGCCACCGGTACCCACGGACGCTCGGCCTCGGCCTCCACCGGCGCGTGGATGAGCCCGGTCATCCGGTTGAGCAGTTCCTGAACGTCCGCGAAGGGATCCCGGTGCAGCAGCCCGGCCGGCTCCATCCCGTGCAGCCGGCCGCCCCTGGCTCGCCGTCTCATCGGCATAGTCATGACAATCCCCGTATTTGTCAGCATGGGCGCCTTCGTCGGCGTCCACGGTCCGGTTCCGTTGGCGCGGTGACCCCCCGATCACCGCAAACCGCCTTACTTTGCGCCGTACCCGTCGTTATCCGGGCCACACGCAGGCGGGTTTTGCGGACGACACGGAGGGTAAGGCGATCGGTACAGACCTACGTATTGATCGTTTTTACGCTGGATGTCGGCGATATCGGCAGTAGGGGCGGCCGAGGTCGACGATCGGTCAGGGCGGATGGGGGCACGGCACCCGCTCCGACTGCGGGCGCTAAGGGGGACACGATCATGAAGGACGGACTGCGGATCGCCCTCGCCGTCGGCGCGGGTTACCTGATGGGCCGCAGGCGCAAGATGAGGCTCGCGTTGACGCTCGCCGCGGCCGGAGCCTCGGGACGCATCGCTAAGAACCCGGCGAGCCTGGTCAAGCAGGGCACCAAACTCCTGAACACCTCTCCCGAGGTGAAGAACCTGACCGACACCGTTCGCGGCCGCCTCGTCGAGGTCGGCAAGGCGGCGGCCGTCACCGCCGCCAGCAGCCAGATCGACGCGCTCAGCGACCGTCTTCAGCGGCGGACCGAGTCTCTTCTCCGGCCGCCTACGCCCGGTGCCGCCCGGAAGCCGGAGGAGCCCGCGGAGGAGCGGGGCGGCTACGAGGAAGAGGAGGACGAGCGCTACGAAGAGGAGCGCGAGGAACGGCCGAGGCGCCGGCCCGCCGCGCTGCGCAGACCGTCCGCGATCCGTCGCCGGCCGCGGGCCCGGGACCTCCCAGAAGGGGAAGAGGAGGACGTGGAGCGGCCCGGCGCCGCCGAGGAGTACACCGAGGACGAGATCTCCGACCGGCCGCGCGGCGTGCGGCGCCGGGCACCCCGACGAGCGGAGCCGGAGGACGAGTACGACGAGGAGACCGACGACCGGCCGCTACGGGAGGCCCCGCTGAGCGGGCGACGGCCGCCCGTCCGGCGGACGCGGAGGTGAGCGCCGATGACGGAGACGCGCTCGGTGACCGACCCGCTGAAGCAGACCACCGAGCAGCTCGCCGGTGGCGACCTGCTGAAGGACCTGCACGCCGACCGATTGATCAACGAGCTGCAGAGCCTGGTCACCGCCATGGGAACGCGGGCCGCGACGCGCCTGCTCGCGCGGATCGAGGGCACCGCGGACCGGCTCGGCGACTACTCCGAGCACGGCGAGGGCGGGCTGCTGTCCGCCCTGACGGGAGGCGCCGGCGGGGGCCTGCTGTCCGGCCTGGCCAAGCGCGGTGGCGGGAGTCTGCTGTCCGGCGTGGCCAAGGGCGGCAAGGGCGGCCTGCTGTCCGGCCTCGCCAAGGGCGCGGGAGGTGGGGTGCTGTCCGCCCTGTCCGGCGGTGGGAAGGAGGGGTCGCTGAGAGAGCGGCTCGCTCCGGGCCTCGCCGCCGTCAAGGCGTACGCCAAGACGAAGCTGGAGCAGAAGCTGGGCGGGGGCGGCAAAGGCGGCAAGGGCAAGAAGCTCAAGGTCACCAACATCGTCGAGACCCTCGACGTCGGCGCGCCGCTCCAGCTCGTCTACAACCAGTGGACGCAGTTCGAGGACTTCCCGTCGTTCACCAAGAAGGTCGAGGACGTCCAGCAGGAGTCCGACGAGAAGGTCCGGTGGAAGGCGCAGGTCTTCTGGTCGCATCGTTCCTGGGAGTCGACCATCATCGAGCAGGTCCCCGACACGCGGATCGTCTGGCGGTCCCGGGGGCCGAAGGGTTATGTGGACGGCGCCGTGGCCTTCAGCGAGATCGGGCCCGACATGACGCGCATCGCGCTGGTGCTGGAGTACCACCCGCAAGGGCTGTTCGAGCACACCGGGAACCTCTGGCGCGCTCAGGGCCGCCGCGCGCGCCTGGAGTTCAAGCACTTCCGGCGGCACGTCATGACCCAGGCGATCCTGCGCCCCGACGAGATCGAGGGATGGCGTGGCGAGATCCGCGACGGTGAGGTCGTCAAGGACCACGAGACCGCCGTGCGCGAGCAGGAGAAGGCCGAGGGCCGGGAGAAGAGGGCCGGTCCCGAGGAGGAGCCGGAGCGCGAGCGCGCGGGCGAGTACCCGGAGGAGTACGAGGGCGAGGAGGAGCCCGAGTACGAAGAGGGAGAACCCGGCGAGGAAGAGGAGCAGGGGCGCGGTGAGCGCGTGACCTCCGGGAGACGGAGCGGCGACACCGGGCGAGGGGATCGGTCCGAGCGCTCGGCACGCCGCGAGCGCCGCAGGTGACACTGACGCGACCACGGGGGGAACCATGACCACGGCAGTACAGCCGGCGGGCGGAGGGGGGCTCGGACGCCCATCGGGCGGCGGCCTGGCCGACGTCATCGACACGATCCTGGACAAGGGTCTGGTCATCGACGCCTACGTCCGGGTGTCGCTGGTCGGCATCGAGGTGCTGGCCATCGACGCGCGGATCGTCGTCGCCAGCGTCGAGACGTACCTGCAGTTCGCCGAGGCGGCCAACCGCCTGGACCTGACGCAGACCGAGGAGCAGGGCCTGCCGGGGCTGATGAAGGGATTGCAGGAGGGCGGCGCGAAGTACAAGACCCGCGGCGCCATCGAGGGTGTCGGCGAGAAGCTCCGCGAGTTCGTGGGCATGGACGACGCCGAGCGGGCCCCACGTCGGCGCCGCCGGCCGGGGGAGGAGTGAGATGACGGCGCCCGGACAGGCCCGCGAGGCCCAGCAGACCCGGAACGTCGGCTGCTACGTCTACGGCATCCTGCCGGGAGACGTGGAGCTGACCCCCGACGCCCGCGGATTGCGGGACGGCGACGTCGACCTCGTGCGGCACGGGGACATCGCGGCACTCGTCAGCGACATCGACCTGGGCGGGCCGATCGGCCGGCCTGAGGACCTCACCGCGCACGAGCGGCTCCTGGACGACGCCGCCGTGGAGGTCCCCGTCCTCCCGCTGCGGTTCGGCGCGGTCCTCGCGAGCCGGGAGGCGGTCGAGCAGGAGCTGCTGGCCGCGAACCACGATCAGTTCCTCGCGGCGCTGGACGAGATCGAGGGGCGGGTCGAGTACGTCGTGAAGGGCCGTTACGAGGAGCGCGCCGTGCTCCGGGAGATCATCGCGGAGAACCCGGACGCGGCGAGCCTGCTGGAGCAGATCCGCGACCGTCCCGAGGAGCTCACCCGGGACGCCCGGATCCGGCTCGGGCAGTTCATCGAGCAGGCGATCTCCGCCAAGCGCGACGCCGACACCCAGTGGGCGGCCCAGGCGCTGGCGGAGTACTCGCAGGCGAGCGTCCCACGGCGGCCGACGCACCCGGAGGACGCCGTCCAGGTGGCCTTCCTCGTCGAGACCGACCGGCGGTCGGAGTTCGAGAAGGCGGTGGCGAAGATCGCCGAAGAGTGGCAGGGGCGGGTCGGCCTCCGCCTCCTCGGCCCGATGGCGCCGTACGACTTCATCGTCACGCCCGCGCCCGGACCGGGAGGCTGAGCCATGGGCCTGGTCTCCTCGATCCTCACGTTGCCGTTCCTCCCGGTGCAGGGCGTGATCAAGCTGGGCGAGCTCATCGAACAGCAGGTCGAGCAGCAGCTCACCAGCCCGACGGCGATCCGCGCGCAGCTGGAGGAGATCGAGCGGCGGCGGCAGGCCGGTCTCATCTCGGAGGAGGAAGAGGCCGAGGCCCAGCAGGAGATCCTCGGCCGACTGATCGGCGGTCCGGCCACCGGCGCCCCATAGCGGGTTCCGGCCGCCCCGCCGGAAGGGAGAAACCGTGTCCGTCAGCCGCAGAGGCCGGCCGGAACGTGCGCGCGGGCGGCTCGATGACGACGTGGACGAGGACTACGACGGCGAGTACGAGGCCGACGACTACGAGGAGGACGAGCCGGGGCCGGGGCGCCGGGGTGCGGCGCCGGCCGGGTCCGGGCGACTGTCGGCGGCGGAGGCGGCGCACGCCGCACGCAGGGAGATCACCGCGCTCACGGGCAAGACCACGGAGGGCGTGGTGTCGATACGCCCGGCGGAGAACGGCTGGGTCGCCGGCGTCGAACTGCTCGAGGCCCGGCGCGTCCCCTCCTCTTCGGACACGCTGGCGCTGTACGAGGTCGAGGTCGACGAGGAGGGCGGCCTCGTCGCGTACCGCCGGATCCAGCGCTACCCGCGCGGCCGCAGCGAGGCATCATGACCGAGCGTAGCGAGGGCATCGGTGAGCAGAGCATCTTGGTCATGGGGCCGACGAAGGAGGGCTCATGACCGAGCGTAGCGAGGGCATCGGTGAGCAGAGCACCTTGGTCATGGGGCCGACGAAGGAGGGCTCATGACCGGCGGGTACGTCACCCCGTACGGTGGCGGGTCGACCGGTCGGCGTGAGGGGGCCAACCTCGGCGACATCCTGGAGCGCGTCCTCGACAAGGGCATCGTGATCGCCGGCGACATCCAGGTGAACCTCCTCGACATCGAGCTGCTCACCATCAAGCTGCGGCTGCTGATCGTGTCGGTGGAGACCGCGCGTGAGCTGGGGATCGACTGGTGGGAGCACGACCCGTGGCTGACCGGCGACCGGCGCGGCCTGGAAGAGGAGAACCGCCGGCTGCGGGAGCGGGTCGCCGACCTGGAGGAGGGCCGGCGCGGCCGGCGGGCCGTGGAGGCGCCGTACGAGGAGCCGCGTTCGGAGTCGGAGCGCCGCCGCGCCGAGGAGCCGGAACGCCGTCGGATCGACCCGGAGCGCCGCCGTGACTGACACGGGAACGTACCTGTACGCCATCGCCCGGGACACCGGGGCGCCGTTGCCGCCGGGCCTGACCGGGCTGCTGGGCGCGCCGGTCCGGACGGTCACGGAGGCCGGGCTCGCCGCGTACGTGGGGACGGTGCCGCTCGCGCAGTTCGGCGAGGCCGCCCTGAAACGGAACCTGGAGGACCTGGCGTGGCTGGAGGCGACGGCGCGGGCCCATCACCAGGTCGTCGAGGCGGCGGCGGAGACCGGTCCGGTCGCCCCCGTACGGCTCGTGACCGTCTACCGGGGCGACGAGCAGATTCAGGCTCTCCTGCGCGACCGCGCCGAGGAGCTCGCCGACGTCCTCGCCCGCGTCGCCGGGCGCCGCGAGTGGGGCGTGAAGGTCTTCGCCACTCCGCAGGGCGGCGCACCGGACGACACGGGGACCGGCGACGCGTCGGAGAGCCCGTCGGGCCGCCCGGGGACGGCGTATTTGAAGCGGCGCCGGACGAACCTGCGCACGCGCGAGGAGGCATGGCGCCGTGCGGCCTCGCGCGCCGAGCGGATCGACTCCGTCCTCGCCGGGATCGCGGTGGCGCGCCGGCACCACCGGGCGCAGGACCCGCAGCTTTCGGGCCGGGACGACTGGATGGTGCTGAACGGCGCGTACCTCGTCGACGACGAGCGGGGCGAGGAGTTCGCCGCCGCGGTCGCCGCGCTCCGCGACCCGGAGCTGGACGTTCAGCTCACCGGGCCGTGGGCGCCGTACTCCTTCACGATCAGTGAACCCGGAGCGGGAGGGGCCGCGTGACGGTCGACCGTTCCGTCGAGCGCCCGCCGGCCGTACGAGGCGGCGTCCCGGCACAGCGCGTGGCGCTGGTCGACCTGCTCGACCGCCTGCTCGCCGGCGGCGTCGTCATCAGCGGCGACCTGACCCTGTGCATCGCCGACGTCGACCTGGTCCGGATCTCGCTGCGGGTGCTGATCGGCTCGGTCGGCGGCGACGACGTCATCGCACCGCGACGATCCGACCATCCGGGGACGGCGGCACCGTGACCGAGCCCTTCGACGCCCGTCCGCACGACCCGGACGCCGTTCTCCCCGAAGGCGCCCCGGTGCGCCGCGGCGGCCGGCGCATCGAGGCCGACTCCGAGACCGTCCAGCGCGACCTGGCGCAGCTGGTCCTCACCGTGGTCGAACTCGTACGGCAGCTGGTCGAGCGCCAGTGCATCCGGCGGGTCGACCAGGGCGACCTGTCCGACGAACAGGTCGAGGAGATCGGCGTGACGCTGATGCGCCTGGAAGAGGCGATGGAGGAGCTGTGCGAGCGGTTCGGTCTGTCGATGTCGGACCTGAACCTCGACCTCGGCCCGCTCGGCACCCTCCTGCCGACCGACCAGGATTGATCGCGCGATCTCGGCTCATTAGCGGTTGTCCGAAATGCGCCCCGCCGCGCACGGCCTTCGAAGATCAGGTAGATAGGAAGCCGGATTCCTGGCGAACACCGGCCCACGCCGACATGGGCCGAATCGACGGCAGGGGAGACCTCTTGGCGGCGCAGGACGCTGCGAACGGCGCCTTTCCGGATCCGCGCGAAGCCGTGACGGCACAGGAGTTCACCGCGTCGCTCCGGCGGCTGCGCGCCTGGTCCGGGCTGACCTACCGGCAGTTGGAGAAGCGCAGCGGAGTGCAGGGGGTGCCTCTCCCGTACAGCACGATCGCCACGGCGCTGCAGCGCGACACCCTGCCGCGCGAGGAGTTCGTCGAGGTGTTCGTCCGGGCGTGCGGCGTCGACCCGGTGCCGTGGCTGGTGGCGCGCAAACGGCTCGCGGCCGGCGGGACCGAGGCCGCCGGCCCCGCCTGGCCCGCCGAGGACCCGGCCGGAGCGGCCCCGGTGCCGCGACCGGCGCAGCTTCCCCCCGACGCCGGCGACTTCTCCGGCCGGGCCGCCCCCGTACGGGAGCTGACCCGGCTGCTCGTCGACGGGGAGGCCAGGACGATCGTGATCTCGGCGATCGCCGGCATGGCGGGCGTCGGCAAGACGACACTGGCCGTGCACGTGGCGCACGGGGTCGAGGACGTGTTCCCCGACGGCCGGCTCCACGTCGACCTCCGCGCCTATGACGCGCCGCTCGCGCCCGCCGACGTGCTGGCCCGCTTCCTCCGGGCGCTGGGCGTGGACGGCCAGAAGATCCCCGACACGCTGGACGAGCGCGCCGCGATGTACCGCAGCCTGCTGGCGCCTCGGCGCGTCCTCGTCGTGCTGGACAACGCCGCCGACGAGGCCCAGGTGCGCCCGTTGCTCCCCGGTACGCCGACGTGCGCCGTGCTGCTGACCAGCCGGCGGCGCCTGGCCGGTCTGGAGGGCGTGCACCACCTGGACCTGGAGGTGTTCGAATCCGGGCCGTCCGTCGAGCTCCTCGGGCGCATCGCCGGCGCCGACCGGGTGGCGGCCGAGCCCGAGGCGGCTCTGGAGATCGCGGCGCTGTGCGGCGGGCTTCCCCTGGCGGTCCGGATCTGCGGGGCGAGGCTGCGGACCCGGCCGCACTGGCGGCTGACGGATCTGACGCGCCGGCTGCGCGACGAGAGATCCCGCCTCGACGAACTCGCCGTCGGCGACCTCGCCGTGCGGGCCGGACTGTCCCTGAGCTACGCGGGACTGGACGCGGACGCGAAACGGCTCTTCCGTCTCCTCGGCCTGCTCGACGCGCCGGACTTCGCCTCCTGGGTCGCGGACGCCCTCCTCGGCGTCGCGCCCGGGCGCGCGGAGCGTCATCTCGACGAGCTCCTCGACGCCCGGCTGCTCGACGTGCGGAGCGCCGACGGGCCCGGCGTCCGCTACCGGTTCCACGACCTCGTCCGGGTCTACGCCCGCGAACTCGCCGAAACACAGGACGACCCGTCCGACCGGCGGGCCGCGCTCGCGCGCGCGTTCGGCGGCTGGCTGGCGCTCGCGCAACAGGCGCACATCGGGCTGTTCGGCGGCGACTACGCCGTTCTCCACGGGTCCGCCCCGCGCTGGCCGGCCCCCGCCGAGCTGTGCGCGGATCCGGTGGCCTGGTACGAGAGCGAGCGGCCGAGCCTGCTCGCCACCGTCGACCAGGCGGCGCGGCTCGGGCTGGACGAGCTGTGCTGGGACCTGGCGTGCAGCCTGTGGTCCGTCTTCGAGACGGTCGCCCACCACGACGAGTGGCGGGTCACGGCGGAGACGGCGCTCACCGTGACCCGCCGCGCCGGAAACCAGCGGGGAGAGGCCTTCGCGTTGACGGGGCTCGCCCACCTCGCCGTCGCCCGCCAGCGCTACGCGCAGGCCATGGAGTACCTGGACTCGGCGATCCGGATCTTCGAGAGCGTGCGCGAGGAGCACGGTCGCGCGCTGTGCCTGACCATGGCGGCGTACGTCCACCACATGAGCGGTCGCCATGACCAGGCGCTGCCCCGCTACCAGGAGGCTCTCACTGGGCTCCGGCGCGCTGAGGACCACGGCGCCGAGGTCATCTGCCTGCGCTGCATCGCCCAGATCCACCTGGAACTGGCCCGCCCCGATCTCGCCCTGCCGTACCTCGACGCCGCGCGGTCGCTCGTCGGCGGGGCCGACGGAGAGCGCTACCACCCGCAGCTCCTCGACCAGATCGGCCGGTTCCACCTCGGGCTGGGCGAGTTGGACGAGGCCGAGCGGGTGTTCGCCCGGCTGGCGGGCGTCACCGACGAGATCCGGGACCCGCAGGGCGGTGCCGCCGCGCGGTGCGGCCTCGGCGAGGTGCTGTTGCACCGCGGGGAGTTCGAGCAGGCCCGGACACTGCTGCACGAGGCCCTGACGCTCGCCCGCGAGGCGGGCGAGCGCCTGCTCGGCGCCCGCGTCCTGATCGTCCTGGGCCGGTGCCACGCCGGGGAGCACGACCACGGGCGGGCGGTCGTCCTGCTCCGCGAGGCCGCCGACAGGTGCGCGGAGATCCGTACGCCGCTTTGGGAGGCGCGGGCGCTGGACGCCCTGGGCGCCGTGCTGCTCGCCGACGGTGACGTCCGAGCCGCCGAGAGCGCGTGGACCCGGGCCCGGACGCTGTTGGCCACCGCGGGCTCACCGGAGGCCGCCGACGTCGCCGCCCGCCTCGAGAGCCTCGGCACCACATAGCCACCCGTTCGAGAAGGCCGCCGACGTGCCCTGCGGACCGCCCGGCCGGCCACCTCACCGAGCCCGGCTGCCAGGTCCCGGACGGTTTGGGCGCGCGGAAGCCTGCACCAGGCGCTGACCCACCTGGACGAGGCGCTGGCGATCTACCGCCGACTCGGGCACCGCGTCGGCGAGAGCGTCAGCCGCGGCAGTCTGCCGCGTCCACCACGACCTCGGGCGGGTCGAGACCCGACCAGGCGGCGCGGTACGCCCGCCAGGCGTTCACCGTCTTCCGCGACACCGGCGATCAGCGGCTCGAGGCCGAGTGCCTGAACGCGATGGCCGACCATCTGCCCCCGGCCGCGCACGAAGAGGCGAGCGCGTACCACGAGAAGGCCCTGACGACGGCGCGCCGCGTCCAGTACCGAGGGGGCCCCTGGACGCGGCGACGGGACGGGCCGCCGTCGAACCCCTGTGGCGGCGGGCTCTCGAGCCGTTCGAGACGCTCGGGTCGGTCGAGGCCGAGCAGGGGCGCGTGCTCCTGACGAACCGGCCCGGCTGACTCGGGCGGGCTCCCGAAGCCTCGTCTTCGCTACGATTGCGATAGTAATAACTATCGCGGTAGTAGTTCATCTCCAAGTCGTAGGGGTACGGGTGTCGCATCTGACGTATACCGAGGCCGCCGTGGTCGGGCTGTTCCAGGGCGTGGCCGAATTGTTCCCGGTCTCCAGTCTGGGGCACAGCGTCCTGATCCCGGCCCTGGTCGGTGGCCGGTGGGCACGGGATCTGAACGTCTCGACGCCCGAGTCGCCCTATCTCGCCTTCATCGTCGGCCTGCACGTGGCCACCGCGCTGGCGCTGCTGGTCTTCTTCCGGCGAGACTGGATCCGGATCATCGGCGGCTTCCTCTCCTCGCTGCGCGATCGCCGCATCGAGACCCCGGACCAGCGCCTGGCCTGGCTGATCATCGTGGCGACCATCCCGGTGGGCATCGTCGGGCTGTTCGCGGAGCACACGTTCCGGACCGTCCTCGGCAGGCCGGTTCCCGTCGCCGTCTTCCTCACCCTCAACGGCGTGGTCCTGTACGCGGGGGAGCGGCTGCGCCGCCGGGAGTCACGCACCGCCGACCGGGCCGTCGCGGCCTCGGTCGGGACCACGGCGACCGACCTGGCCGTGGCGTCGGACCGGCGCCTGGCCCGGCTCGGGTTCGGCCGGGCCGCGACCATCGGCGCGGCGGAGATCCTCGCGCTGCTGCCCGGCATCAGCCGGTCGGGCGTCACGATGGTCGCCGGCCTGCTGCGCGGGCTGTCCCACGAGGACGCCGCGCGCTTCTCGTTCCTGCTGGCCACCCCGGTCATCCTCGCGGCCGGGCTGCTGAAGATCCCCGACCTGACCGGCCCGCTCGGCAAGGGCATCCACGGCCAGGTCCTGGTCGGCAGCGTGCTGTCGGGCCTCGGGGCGTACGTGTCGGTGCGCTTCCTCACGCGGTACTTCGAGACCCGGACGCTGACGCCGTTCGCCGTCTACTGCGTCCTGGCCGGGCTCGGCAGCCTGATCTGGCTCGGGGTCCGCTGACGGACGTCGGCCGCCCGGCCGGCGCGGGCGGCCGCGAGGACGGTTCCAGCGGTCTCGGGCCTGTGGTGGCGGTGGACCTCCACGGCCTCCATGCTGCCCCGGAGATCGGTGGCGGCGTCCAGCGCGCCCCCGCCCGACAGCGCCACGCAGGCGACCAGGGCCGCCGCCATGCCGGGCAGCAGCCGAGAGCGTCGCGCCGCCGGAGCGGTCAGCAGCGCCGCGACGCGACGGGGGACGGGACCGGCGGTCGCGGAGAACGTCCCCGCCGGGGCGACGCCCGAGCCCGCCCGGCCGCCGGCCAGCGCCGCCCGCGCGATGGCGCGGGCCGCGAGACGCCGGTCCCCGACCGCGTCCGCCGCCGACTCGTCGGCCCAGCGTTCGAGGTGGTACCGCAGCGGCGCGCGCAGCGCGATCAGCGCCGGATGCATGACGGCCGCCACGTCCATCACCAGGGTGAACCAGTGGTGGCGGCCGGACAGGTGCGCGCGCTCGTGGGCGAGCAGCACCTCGCGTTCCCGGGAGTCGAGGGCACGGAGCATGCCGGTCGTCACCACGACGGTGCCGGGGCGTCCGGGTACGGCGTAGGCGTCCGGGAGGTCGTCCGGCAGCACGGCGAGACCGCCGCGCCGGGTTGGCGCGGTCTTCGCGGCAAGCAGCAGGGTGGTGATCCGACGGTGGAGCGTCCAGCCCGCGAGGCCGACCGCGACGGCCAGGGCGATGCCGGCCGCCCAGGCCAGCGGCAGCGGGGTCGGCGACATCCGCCGCAGCAGGAGCGGCGACAGGTGCTCGGCGGACGCCACGGAGCCGAGCCGGAGCACACCCGCGCCGGTCAGCAGGCCGAGTGCCAGCATGGTGCAGCCGGACAGCAGGGCGCCGGTGGCGGCCAAGAGCCAGGAGGCCGGTCGGGGTGCCAGGCGGTCCGCGAGAAGGCGGACGAGCGGCACCGCGAGCAGGGGGACCAGCAGCGGCATCCAGACGTCGATGACCATGCCGTTCATTATGGGCCCGGGAGACGGTGGCGGGTCGAGGGCTGCGCCCGGTCGCCGGTCGATCTACTATCGAGGTAATACCTGAGGTGTCTGGAGCGGGACGTGACCATGGAGCATGAGCCGGGGCGGCGACCCGCCGGCATGCTGGAGGACGCCGTGCTGGCCGCGCTGTGGCACGGCGGCCGGCCGATGAGCCCGGCGGACGTGCAGGCCGTGCTGCCCGACACGCCGGCCTACACGACGGTGATGACGACCCTGGCGCGGCTGCACCGTAAGGGCCTGGCGACGCGCACCCGCGAGGGACGCGGGTTCGTCTACTCGCCCAACGTCGACGAGGCCGCCCACACGGCCACCGCGATGCACGACCTCCTGAGCCGCCGTCGCGACCGGGCCGCGGTGCTGGCCCGATTCGTCTCCGAACTGAGTCCCGAGGACGAGGTCCTGCTGCAGCAACTGCTGCGCCAGGAAGACACCGAGTGATTTTCGGCCGGATGCTACTATTTGAGTAGTAGTTGAGCTCTCGCATGGGAGGCCTGTCGTGACGGACCGACGTGTCCACCGCGCACTGCTTCTCATGGCGACGCTCCTCACCGCGTGGTCGACGGCCGGCTGCGGGAACGACGGGGTGACCCACGCCGTCGGCCCGCACCCGACGGTCGGCGCGGTGCCGCGGCCCGCGCACGTGGTCGTCGTGGTGCTGGAGAACAAGTCCGACCGGCAGGTGATCGGCACCCCCGACGCGCCGTACATCAGCTCGCTGGCCCGGTCCGGTGCGCTGTTCACGAACTCCTACGCGGTCCGGCACCCGAGCGAGCCGAACTACCTGGCGCTGTTCTCCGGGTCGACCCAGGGGCTGACCGACGACTCCTGCCCGCACACCTACTCGGCTCCGAACCTCGCCTCGGAGCTGTCCGCGGCGAGGCTGACCTTCGCGGGCTTCGCCGAGGCCCTGCCAGTCTTCGACCGGACCGCCTGCGTCAGCGGCCGCTACGCCCGCAAGCACGTCCCCTGGGCGGACTTCCCGGACCTGCCGGACGCGGTCGGACGGTCCTTCGCCGACTTCCCGTCCGACTACTCCGCGCTGCCCACGGTGTCGTTCGTCATCCCGGACATGTGCGACGACATGCACAACTGCCCGGTCAAGACCGGCGACTCCTGGCTCAGGGGCAACCTCGACGGCTATGTCCGGTGGGCGAGCACCCACGACAGCGTGCTCATCGTCACCTTCGACGAGAACGACGGCTCGCCCGGCAACAAGATCGCCACGATCTTCGCCGGAGCGCGGGTCAAGCCCGGGAGGTACCCGGAGAAGATCGACCACTACAGCGTGCTCCGGACGATCGAGGACGCCTACGGCCTCTCCCACGCCGGGATGAGCGCCTCGCGCAGCCCCATCACCGACGTCTGGGCGACCGGCCCGAGCTGACCCCGGAGCCGGAGGTCTCCCGGTAGGTTTCCAGGTAGGGGCGAAGTCCGCGGTCGAGCGGCGCGTTCCTCCCGTTCGCTCCGGCGGCCGGCGTGCGCCAGGGGGTGAGGCGACCGTGACCAGGGGAGGACCGGCCCGGCCCCGGTGGGGCCGCGGCGGCACGGCGCGGCTGATCGCGTTCACCCTGGTGCTGATCCCGCCGTGCGCCTGCGCGAGCCCCGGCGACACCGCGACGACGCCTCGCCCCGCCTCCCCGCCCGCGACGGTCCACCGCACCCTCTCCCTGGGCAGGTCCGTACGCGGCCGCCCGCTCGTCGCGGTCGAGTCGGGCGACCCGGCGGCCCCGCGCAAGGTGCTCGTGGTCGGCTGCGTGCACGGCGACGAACCGGCGGGGATCGCGGTCGCCCGCGCCCTCATCGAGGGTCCCGCCCCGGCCCACACCGACCTGTGGGTGATCCCGGTTCTCAACCCGGACGGGGTCGCCGCCCGTACGCGCGGCAACGCCCACGGGGTCGACCTCAACCGGAACTTCCCCGCTCGATGGCGGTCTCTGGGGCCGGCGGGTTCGGAGTTCTTCGCGGGCACCGGGGCGTTGTCGGAGCCGGAGTCCCAGGCCGCCGCCGCGTTGATCCGCAGGGTCAGGCCCACCGTGGGGATCTGGTTCCACCAGCACATGGCCGTCGTCGACACCTCGGAGGGGCCGACGGCCGTCGCGCGGCGCTTCGCCCGCCAGGTGGGGCTGCCCGCCCGGCCGCTGACCGACTACCCCGGCAGCGCCACCGGATGGGAGAACACCGTGGTGCCCGACAGCGCCTTCGTGGTCGAGCTGCCGGCCGGCGAGCCGCCCGCCCCGGCGGTGCGCCGGTACGTCGCCGCCGTCCGGACGATCACCGGCCCATGACCGCGGACCCGCGACCTTCCTGGTACGACCGTCCCGGCCGCGGTCCCACCGCGCGACCTATCGACGCACGCGGCCTTTCGCGGGGGCGGCGCGAAGGTCGGTGAGCAGGGTCTCCCATTGCCGGGCGGTGGTGGCGATGTCGTAGCGGGCGGCGGCCTCGTGGGCGGCCGCGCCCATGGCGCGGCGCTCGCCGGGGTCGTCGATGAGCCGGCCGAGCGCGTCGGCCAGGGCGTCGCCGTCGCCCGGGGGTACGAGGAGCCCGTTCCGGCCGTGGGTGATGATCTCACGTGGGCCCTGGGGGCAGTCGAAGCTGACGACCGGGACGCCGCAGGCGAAGGCTTCGATGATGGTCATGCCGAAGCCTTCGAAGGAGGAGGACAGCGCGACGATGGAGGCTTGGGCGAACGCGGCGTAGACGTCCTTGGTGCGACCCATGAACGCGACCTTGTCGCCCAGGTCGTGGTACGCGGCGACGGTGCGCAGCCTGTCGAGTTCGGGGCCGGTCCCGTACAGGCGCAGGATCCAGTCGGGATGGGTGGCGGCGACTTTGGCGAAGGCGGCGATGAGTCGTTCGTAGTGTTTGACCTTGGCCATCCGGCCGGCCGCGGCGATCACGGGAGCGTCCAGGCCGGAGAGCGGCTTGGCGCCCGTGGGCAGGGCGTTGGGGATGACCTCCAGACGGGTGGGCGCGTCGGCGAGGAAGCCGGTGTAGGCGCGCCGGTCGGCCTCGGTGAGGGTCACCAGGGCGTCCAGGCGCGGGTACCAGCGGCGCATGTGCTCCCTCAGGCCCGGGCGGTGCGCGTCCAGGTGAAGGTGTTCCTGACCGACCACGACGACGTCGCTGGGGGCGAACCGGGCGGCCAGCAGATTGAACGCCGGGCGGGTCGTGACCAGCACATCGGTCTCCAGCCCGCGCAACGCCTGCCACATCCGGTAGTCACCGCGCAACGTGACCTCCGGCCAGATCCTCTCGCTGCGGGGCACCAGCCGGCTGTTGTGCCGGCCCAGCCGGGCATCGAGGCGACCGGGACGTACTCCCTCGCGAAGGTCCATCAGCGTGCGGACGCCGATCCGCTCATCGATGGCGAAGAACGGATCGGCCCGCTGCCGGTGCAAGGTGATGATCTCGACCTCGTGTCGCATGGCGAGGTGGCCGGCCAGAGTGAGGGTGGCGCGAATCGTGCCACCCATGCCGTAGGCGGACTTGAGAAGAAACGTGATCTTCATGCGCGGCATCTCCAAGGGAGCGGACATCAGCTCGGCGGCTCCGGGCCTCGGAGCCGCCGAACTGACGGGGGTTCACGCCGAGCCGACTCAGCCAGCGACCGGTCGAACAACTACTATTCAAATAGTATTACCGCGATAGTACTACTTGATGCCCGGCTGTTCCGGTCGATCACCGGCCGGACGCGTGTGCTCCCCGCCGGCCGGCGGTGGTGTCCCTGCGAGTCACGCTCAGGTAGCCGACGAACCCGAAGATGATCAACGCCAGGACGAGGCTGACCGGACCGGTGCCCAGGGCGAGGCCGCCTCGGTCGCGCGATACGCCCAGCCAGTCGGCGAACGACGCGCCGAGCGGCCGGGTGAGGACGTAGGCGACCCAGAAGGCGGCGATCGCGTTCATCCCGAGCAGGCCGTAGGCCAGGGCCGGAACGGCGATCAGGACGGCGAACATCACGCCCGAGGCGAGGTAGCCGAGATGGAGCGTGACCGCGGTCATGTCGCCCGTGGCGGTGCCGAGCGCGAACGTGGTCATGACCGTGGCCCAGTAGAACAGCTCACGCCGCGTCGTCACGATGCTGTGGATCGACAGCGTCCGCTCGCTCGCGTACCAGATCGCGAAGACCGCGGCGAGGGCGACGACGAAGAACGCGGTGGAGATGACGTACGGAACGCCGAGGGCGACGTGCAGCACATCGGCGGCCATCGTGCCGAACACGCTCACCAGGACGATGGCCGTCCAGTAGATCCAGGCGACATAGCGCCGGACGTAGAACTGCAGCGCCAGTGAGGCCGCCAGGACGATGCCCGCCACGGCCACCGCGACGATCGGATCGAGGCGATGGGCCAGGTAGTCGGAGGTCGTCTCGCCCATCCCGGTGGTCAGGACCTTGACGATCCAGAAGTAGGCCGTCACCTCCGGGACCTTGCTCATCGTCCGCCGGCTGACGGCGCGGGGGCTGTTTCGCAGTTGACTCGTCGCCATGTGGCTCGTCGACCTCGTCCTCTCGTGTTCTCGTGTTCTCATCTGGTGGGGGTGGTCAGGTGGGCCGCAGCAGTCCGGTCTGATAGGCGAGTACGACGGCCTGGACGCGGTCGCGGAGGCCCAGCTTGGGGAGGATGCGGCTGACGTGCGTCTTCACCGTCGCCTCGGACAGCCCGAGCGACACCGCGATCTCGGCGTTGGACAGGCCACTGGCCATCTCGATCAGCACCTCGCGCTCCCGGTCGGTGAGCCGGGCGAGCCGCGGATCGTCGGCCGGGCCCGGCCGCGCGGGGTTCTGGCGGGTGAACGTCTCGATGAGCAGCCGGGTGAGGCGGGGCGCGACGACGCCGTCGCCCGCGGCGACCGTACGGATGCCCGCGATCAGTTCGGCGGGCTGGACGTTCTTGAGCAGGAAACCGGCGGCGCCCGCGTGAAGGGCGGCGAAGGCGTACTCGTCCAGGTCGAACGTCGTGAGGATGAGGACCCGCGAGGCCGCGTGGTCACGGGCGATCCGCTCGGTGGCCTCCAGACCGTCCATGCCCGGCATCCGTACGTCCATCAGCACGACGTCGGGGGCACCCGAGGCCACCTCGGCGAGGGCCTCGGCGCCGTCGCCGGCCTCACCGACGACGGTGATGTCGGGTTGCGTCTCCAGGACCAGCCGGAACCCCATGCGCAGTAGCGGCTGGTCGTCGACGAGCAGGACCTTGATCACCGGGTGACCTCCAGCTGGGACGGCTCGAAGCGGGCGTGCACCCGCCAGCCGACATCGGGCAGCGGGCCGGCCGTGAGCCGGCCGCCGTAGACGGCGACGCGTTCGCGCATCCCGGCGATGCCGTGTCCGGCGCGCCGCCGGCCGGCCGGAACGGCGGCGACCGGCCGCCCGTCATCGGTGACCTCGACGTCCACCCGCTCCGGGGCGTACTCGATCCGGACCCGTGCCGTGGTCCCGGGAGGGGTGTGCTTCCGGACGTTCGTGAGCGCCTCCTGGACGAGGCGGTAGATGGCGAGTTCGGCCCCGGAGGCCATGGCGGGCGGCCGCCCGGCCACCACGAACTCCACCGCGAGCCCCGCGGCGCGTACCTCGGTGAGCAACGCGTCGAGCTGACCCAGCCCGGGCTGCGGACGTCTGAGCCGAGCGGCGGGCTCGTCCTGGCGGAGCACCTCGAGGACGCGCTGCATCTCCGCGATGGCCTGGCGTCCGATCTCCGACGCCTTGGACACGGCGTCGGCGGCCCGCTCCGGCGCCGTCGGCAGGGTGTAGGCGGCGCCGTCGGTCAGGGCGACCATGACCGAGAGGCTGTGGGTGACGATGTCGTGGACGTCGCGGGCGATCCGGGCGCGTTCTTCGGCGGCGACGATCTGGGCCCGCTGGTCGCGTTCCCTCTCGAGGCGGGCGGCGCGGTCCTCCAGCGATGCCAGGTAGGCGCGGCGCGTGCGCATGTTCAGCCCGATCACGGCGGCGGCGGTGGTCATCCCGGACAGCAGGACGAACGCCTTCCACAGGTGGACCCGCGGAACCCACTGGTCGGTGGCCATGGCGACGCCGAGTTCCACGACGCCGGCGGCCACGAGCAGCCGGCGCAGCGTCGAATGGGCCGCCACCGAGTACAGCGCGATCAGTACGGCGAGGTCTCCGACCGACAGGAGCACCCCGCCGAGCCACTGAACGAACGCGAGCGCCGCGACCACGGCGAAGGCGGTGAACGGCGCGCGCCGCCGCCAGGCGAGCGGGATGAGGAGCGCGACCTGCAGAACCCAGCCGAGCAGCACGTGCTGTGGCGGGTCCTTGATCAGATGGGGTGCCCCGATCAGGAACAGCGCGAGGGCGAACGCGCCGTCGACCACGGTGGGGTGCCCACCGGTGAGCGCACGGACGCGCGGGCCCCAGCGCGCGACGAGCGCGCCGGGGCCGACCTGGGGCGAGTCGGTCATCGAGGGTCAGGCGTCCCTGCGCTTGAGCAGGTACGCGGCGACCGCCATCGCGATGACGGTGTACAGGACGAAGACGCCGAAGCCCGTCCACGGGCCGAGCGATCCGGGGTCGGGCGCGTTGGTGAGCAGGTCGCCGCCGGCGTTGCTCGGCAGGTACGGCGTGATGTGCCTGCCCCAGGACGTGAGGTTGAGGACCTCGCCCAGGACCGGTAGGACCAGCAGGATGCCGAACAGCGCGGCGATCGCTCCGGCGGTGCTGCGGATGATGGCGCCGAGCGCGGTGCCGAGGAGACCGACGACCGTGAGGTAGAGCCCGACCCCGGTGACGATCCGCAGCGCCTGCGGCGAGGACAGCGTGGCCTGGACGTGCTGGGAGGACAGGATCGCCTGGCCGCCCAGGAAGGTCACGAAGGACACGATCTCCATCAGGACCAGCACGACCACGCTGAACACCGCCGCCTTGGCCCACAGCACGGGGAGCCTGCCGGGGACGGCGGACAGCGTGGCGCGGATCATCCCGGTGGAGTACTCGCCGGTGATCACCATGACGCCGAGCACGCCGACCGCGAGCTGAGCGATCACGTACGGGCGCAGCGGCACGGTCACCGCCATGGTCGCGGCGTCGTGGAGGGGACGGGCGTGGTCGCCGACGCGGCTGGCGAAGCCCCAGCTGAAGAGCAGACCGAGCCCGATGGTCGCGGCGATCGCGGCGAACAGCGACCAGAACGTGGAGCGCAGGGTCCTGAGCTTGATCCATTCGGAGTTCAGCACCCGGACCTGGGTGACCCTGCCAGGGTGCACGGTGGCGGTGGTGGCGGTCGTCATGCCGCGGACCTTTCTGCGGTGCGGGCGGGCGCCCGGTACTCGACGGAGTCGCCGGTCAGCTCCATGAACGCCTCTTCCAACGAGGCCTGCTGCGGAGCCAGCTCGAACAGCGTGACGCCGTTGTCCGACGCGATCCGGCCGATCTGGTCGCTGGTCAGCCCACTGACGAGCAGGGTGCCCTCCTCGGTGTTCGCCACCGTGACGTCCGGGCCGGCGAGGAGGTCCCGCAGCCGGGCGGCCTGGGGGGAGCGGACCTTGACGCGGCCCGTGGAGGCACGCTCGATGAAGTCGGCGACGGAGGTGTCGGCGATGAGCCGGCCACGGCCGATGACGATGAGGTGTTCGGCGGTCAGGGCCATCTCGCTCATGAGGTGCGAGGAGACGAAGACGGCCCGTCCTTCGGCGGCCAGGTCCTTGAGCAGGTTGCGGATCCACAGGATTCCCTCGGGGTCCAGCCCGTTGACCGGCTCGTCGAGGATCAGCGTCTTCGGATCTCCCAGCAGCGCCGACGCGATGCCGAGGCGCTGGCCCATGCCGAGGGAGAAGCCCCCGGCGCGTTTGCGGGCGACCTCCCGCAGGCCGACCAGGTCGATGACCTCGTCGACCCGGCGGCGCGGGATGCCGGTGGTCGCGGCCAGCGCGAGCAGGTGGTTGTAGGCGGTCCGGCCGGTGTGGATGGCCTTCGCCTCCAGCAGCGCGCCGACCTCGTGCAGCGGTGCCGCGTGCTCGGCGTACGAACGGCCGTTCACGGTCACCGAGCCGGAGGTCGGCCGGTCCAGGCCGAGGATCATGCGCATCGTCGTGGACTTGCCCGCGCCGTTGGGCCCCAGGAACCCGGTGACCACCCCCGGTCGGACGGTGAACGACAGGTCGTTCACCGCGGTCTTCTCGCCGTAGCGCTTGGTCAGGCCCTTGGCCTCGATCATCATCGGTTCCTTCGGAAGAGTCGGCGGGGTTTCGGGGAGAAACGGTAGGTCCCGCACCCGGCCGGATCGTCGCCCCTGCGGAGGATTCCGGCAGGTCGCGAAGGTCCACCGTCCGATGTACGGCTACATCCCGGGATGGACGGCCCCGCGCCTCACCTGGGCCGACCGGCGGCGTGGTCGATCGACGGGTCGTGGAAGGCGTCGGCGACACGCTGCCGATTCCGCCCGACCACGTGTCCGGCGATACCGGGCGCGGCCGCCATCAGGAGGAGGACGGCGACGTATCCGAAGTCGGCGATTGCTTCTGGTCCTGGACGTGCGCCGTCGGTCAGCCGCCGTTCGTGCCTCGGCCGCCGGCGCGGGGAGCGTCCGATGGCAGGCCACGGCCGGTCGTGGGCCCGTGGTCCCGCTCCCGCCGGGCGACGAACACCGGGGCGAGCTGCAGGTACCAGAGGAGCGCCAGGCCGACGCTGCCGAGAAGCAGGGAGACGAGCATGCTGAGCCTCTCCGGAAGAAGACTACTACAACGATAGTAGAAGATGGGGGCGATGGGAACCGGCCGGGCGGGCCCGCCTGACGCGGTGCGGGAGCCCCGGAGAGCGTTTTTGCCGCACCGGTGGGACACGGGGGACAGGGCAGGGAAGCGCTTTGCGTTCGCGTTCATAGGCTCCCGCCATGCCCGGTGATCAGGTGGTTGAGTCGCCCAGATGATGAGACGTGTGCTCGTGACGGCCGTCGCGGCGCTGGCGGCCGGGTGCGCGTCGGACGCGGTCCGGCAGCGTCCTCCGCAGGCGCCACCACGACCGGTGGCCGCGCCCCGGGTGACCCGGCCCGACGTCTACGCCCACGATCGGCCCGGCATGCTCAGTCCCGTCGTGCGCGGGTTCCCCCCGCGCGTGTACGTGCCCGACAGCCGGAGCGATGACGTCATCGTCTTCGACCAGCGGACCTTCAAGAGGGTCGGACGGTTCCGGGTCGGGCGGACCCCGCAGCACGTGGTGCCGTCCTGGGACCTGAAGACGCTGTGGGTCAACGACAACGACTCGGGCGACCTGGTGCCGATCGATCCGCGCACCGGCCGGCCCGGTCGGCCGGTACCGGTGCAGGACCCGTACAACCTGTACTTCACCCCGGACGGCAGGTTCGCGATCGTCATGGCGGAGCGGCTGCAGCGGATCGACTTCCTGGACGCCCGTACGATGCGGCCGGTGCACCGGGTGAACGTGCCGTGCCGGGGCCCGAACCACGCGGACTTCTCCGCCGCCGGTGACTTCTTCCTCACCGCGTGCGAGTTCTCCGGCGACCTCCTCAAGGTCGACACCCGCCGGCAGAAGGTGATCGGCACGCTGCGACTCGGTCGCGGCTCGATGCCCCAGGACGTCAAGCTCGCCCCGGACGGCAGCGTCTTCTATGTCGCCGACATGATGGCCGACGGCGTCTGGGTGATCGACGCCGCGACCTTCCGGAAGATCGGGTTCGTCCGTACCGGCCGGGGCGCGCACGGGCTCTACCCCGACCGTGCCTCGAAGTACCTGTACGTCTCCAACCGGGGCGAAGGGTCGATCTCGCTGCTGTCCTTCGCCGACCGGCGCGTCGCCCGTACGTGGCGGCTGCCCGGAGGCGGTTCACCGGACATGGGCGGCGTCTCGGCCGACGGGAGGATCCTGTGGCTGTCCGGCCGCTACGACGGCGTGGTCTACGCCATCTCGACCACCGACGGTCGGCTGCTCCGCCGGCTCCCGGTCGGCAGAGGTCCGCACGGGCTCTGCGTCTACCCCCAGCCCGGCCGCTACTCCCTCGGTCACACCGGCGTCCTGCGGTGATCGGTCGCGCCGGCCGGTCGAAACGCTCCGGCCACCGCCGCCACGGGCGGCGGTCCCAGATCCCGGTGGGTGCCGGGTGGTCGTGCGGGGCCGGAATACAGTGGGGCGTATGACGGCTCCGGAGAGCGACGCGGTCGGCCGGCCGCGGATCGGGGTGTCGAGCTGTCTGCTCGGCGACCCGGTCCGGTTCAACGGCGGGCACAGCCGCTGCCGCTTCCTCACCGACGAGCTCGGCCCTTACGTCGACTGGGTGCCGGTCTGCCCGGAGATGGAGATCGGTCTCGGGACGCCGCGGGAGACGCTGCGGCTGACGGCCGACGATCGGCTGGTCAGCCGGAGCCTGGCCGCCGACCACACCGCCGCGATGGCCGCCCTGCCGTTGGCCTCGGGCCTCGACGGTCAGGTGTTCAAGGCCAAGTCGCCGAGTTGCGGCGTCCGGGGCATCCCGCGCTACGCCGCGGACGGGCGGCCCGCCGACCGGCGTGGCCGGGGCGTGTACGCCGCGCGGCTGATCGACGCGGACCCGCTGCTGCCGGTGGAGGACGAGGGCCGGTTGAACGACGCCGGGCTCCGTGAGGCGTTCGTCGAGCGGGTGTTCGCCCGCGCCCGGTTGCGCTCGCTGTTCGAGGGCGACTGGCGCCCGCGTGACCTGGTGGCCTTCCACACCCGTCACAAGGTGCAGATCCTCGCGCACGACCCCGCCGGGTACCGGCTGATCGGGCGGGTCGTCGCGCGGGCCGGCGACCGGCCGCGCGCGGAGATCGAGGCCGCCTACCGCGAGCTGTTCGACGCCGCGCTGGCGCGCAAGGCCACGCGGGGTCGCAACGCGAACGCGCTCCAGCACGTGTTCGGCCAGATCAGCGAGGTGCTCGACGCCACGCGGCGGGAGGACATCGTCGCGAGCATCGAGGAGTACCGCCTCGGCGGCGCGCCGCTCAGCGTGCCCATCGCCCTGCTGAGCCATCACGCCCGCGGGGAGGGCCTCGCCTGGGCCGCGGACCAGACCTACCTGGCACCCTTCCCGGCCGCCCTTCGCCTGCGCCATCACCTCTGATCGCCGCCTGGGGCGGCGGAGGCGCCGGGAGGACGTGCCCCCGGCGCCTCCGCCGCTTCCCGTGCTCGCCGTCGAGTTAGTTAGCGTGCATAATGGTTATATGCCTATAACTGATGACGTCACCGCTCGTAGCGGTACACATCACCAGGATCCGGGCGGGCGTCGGCGCTGGCTCATCCTGGGGATCTGCTGCATGAGCCTGTTCATCGTCGGGCTGGACAACACGATCGTGAACATCGCACTGCCGTCCATGCAGCACGATCTGCACGCCTCCGTCTCCGGCCTGCAGTGGGTGATCGACGCCTACACGGTCGTGCTGGCCGCGCTGCTCATGCTCTCCGGCTCCACGGCCGACCGCGTCGGCCGGCGCCGCACCTTCCAGACGGGTCTCGCGCTCTTCACCCTCGGCTCGCTGCTGTGCTCGCTGTCCCCGAGCCTCGGCTGGCTCGTCACCGCCCGCGTCGTGCAGGCCGTCGGCGGCTCGATGATGAACCCGGTGGCCATGTCCATCATCACCAACACGTTCACCGACCCCCGGGAGCGCGCGCGGGCCATCGGGGTCTGGGGCGGCGTGGTCGGTCTCAGCATGGCCATGGGCCCGGTGGTGGGCGGCGCGCTGGTCGCCTCGGCCGGCTGGCAGGCGATCTTCTGGATCAACATCCCCGTGGGCCTGCTCGCGATCGTCCTGTGCGCGCTGTTCGTGCCGGAGTCGCGCGCGCCGCGCGCCCGCCCGCTGGACCCGATCGGTCAGTTCCTGATCTGCGCGCTGCTCGCCGGCCTCACCTACGGCATCATCGAGGCGCCGTCCGCCGGCTGGGCCTCCGCGCAGACCCTGTGCTGCCTCCTCGGCGCCGCCCTCGCCCTGGCCTGCCTCCTGCCGTACGAGCTGCGGCGTGCCGAACCGCTGATCAACCCGCGGTTCTTCCGGAGTGCCCCGTTCGCGGGAGCGACGGTCATCGCGATCTGCGGCTTCGCCGCGCTGGGCGGCTTCCTGTTCCTCAACACGCTCTACCTGCAGGACGCGCTCGGCCACACCGCGCTCCACGCCGGACTGCTCACCCTGCCGATGGCCGGGCTGACGGCGGTCTGCGCGCCGCTGTCCGGGCGGATCGTGGGCAGCGCTGGCCCGCGGCTGCCCCTGATCGTCGCCGGCACGGCCATCACGCTGAGCGCCCTGATGCTGACCGGCCTCACCGCGCACACCCCGCTCTGGCGGCTCATGGTCGCGTACGTGCTGTTCGGCCTCGGCTTCGGCATGCTCAACGCCCCGATCACCAACACCGCCGTCTCCGGGATGCCGCGCACGCAGGCGGGTGTCGCCGCCGCTGTCGCGTCCACCAGCCGGCAGATCGGCCAGTCGCTCGGCGTCGCCGTCATCGGCTCCCTCGCCATGTCCGCCGTGCACGGGCCGCTGCGCACGGGGTTCCCGACCGCCAGCCACGTCGGCTGGTGGGTCGCCGTCGGATGCGGCGCCGCGATCCTTCTCCTCGGTATCCTCACCACCGGTCGCTGGGCCAGGCGGACCGCCGAGCGCACGGCCGAGCGACTCATCCACGGCTCGACCGGAACGGCGGAGACCGCATGAGCGAGCGCAGCGAGCGAATCGGGAGCACAGCGCCTCCGGTCACTCCTCCGACGAAGGAGGCCGCATGAGCGAGCGAATCGAAGACACAGCGCCGGACGACACCAGGCCCGGTGCCCTAGACGCCGCTCCCGGCGTCGACCCGGACGCGGTCGCCCGGGTCTGGGCGGCGATGTGCTCGCTCGTCCTGAAGCAGGAGGACCGGCGCAAGGAGGTCGCCGAGACCCTCGGCATGAGCTTCTTTCGGGCGAAGGCGCTGCGCCGGCTGCTGCCCGGCCCGCTGACCATGCGTGAGCTGACCAGCAGGCTGGCCACCGAGAAGCCGTACACCACGCTGGTCGTCGACGATCTGGAGCGGCGCGGCTTCGTCGAGCGCAGTGTCCATCCGGACGACCGCCGCTGCAAGATCGTCACCCTCACCCCGGCCGGGGTGGCAGCGGCCGAGCAGGCCGAACGCATCCTGGCCCGGCCGCCACGCTCGCTGCTCGCCCTCGCCCCCGAGGACCTGGCGGCCCTCGACCGGATCATGGCCGCGCTCCGGTCCCCGCAGGGCTGAGAGGGCGTCATCCCGCCGCGTGCGCGGGCCTCTTCTCGCGGCCTCCGGGGTGACGGTGCCGCCAGGTCCAGAAGACGGCGCAGGACACGAGCGACCAGCCCCCGAGGACGAGGAACGGGAACGCGTGCTGGTGGTGGGGGAAGTAGATCGCCGTGTGCTGGGCGTTGACCGACGCGCCGGGCGGAAGCCAGCGGCCGATGGTGCCGAGAGGGGAGGGGAGGAGGGCCCAGGAGACCGCGCCTCCCGAGGACGGGTTGCCGAGCAGGACCATCAGGCTCCACGTGGGCAGCATCGCCCAGCGCCCGAACAAGGTCCTGAACATCGTGAAGACCATGCCGCAGGTGAACATCGTGAACGACAGGATCAGCCAGGACTGGACGAAGGGCAGGCGCAGGGCCTCCAGGAGCCAGGTCACGATCGCCACGATGACGAACCCGCCGAGCAGCGAGTACGCCGCCGTGAAGCCGATCCGCTCGAGCGGCGTCAGCGCCTCCGCGTGCACGCTGAGCTGGACGGCGCCGACGAACCCGAGGATCACGGCGGCGATCGAGATGTAGAACACGGCCAGCCCGCGCGGATCGCCGCGCTGCAGCGGCTTGATGTCCCGTACGGTGACGGAGACGCCCGTGGCCCGGCCCACTTCCGGTGTCGTCTGCGCCAGCAGCTGGGCCACCGAGGCCCCCGAGGCGTCGGCCACGTCCACGGTGACCTCCCGGCCGGAGTCGCGGAACTCGAAGATCGCGAAGACCCGCTGGGCGTCCACCGCGTCGACGGCCGCCGCCCGGCTCTCGTACGGGTAGATCTTGACCGAGGCGTTCAGCGCCTTCTCCAGCCCGGTGATGAACGCCTTGGCGCCCGCCGGCCGGTAGTTCCCCACGATCGCCGCCGGGACCGAGTGCGGCGTGGGGTTGGCCATGGAGTAGGTGTAGGAGCCCGCGAACAGCCCGGCGGCGGCCGAGATGATGAACATCAGCACGATCGCGGGCAGGAATGGTGACCGTTTGAAAGCCGCCCAGCGTTCCGCGCGGGTGGGCGGCCTGCCGTGCGCGCCGTGGACCGGCGTCTCGGACATGCCACCACGTTAATCAGCCGAGGTCGGCGAGGTGCCATGGGGGCGCGCCGCAGGGGAGACGGGCCGGGGGAGCGCCGCCGCCGGGTCGGTGACGGCAGGAGCCGTTCGAACTCCGCGCGGAGACGGATCCCCCGGCGCGCCTACGGCTAGCGGCGGGACGGCAGGACGACGACGGCGTCGCCGACGGGACGCTGGCCGGTGGCGTCCGAGGGCGAGTTGATCATCTGGCCGCCGACGACCATCGTCGACGAGCCGCCGCCGTCGAGGTTCATCGCCTGGACCGCGCCGAGGCTCTTCATCACCTGTCCGGTCTCGGCGATGGACAGGCCCTGGCTGAGGGACGCCTGCCGGCCGTCCGCCTCGGCGAGCAGGAGCCGTCCGCGCCGATCCGTGCCGATCATGGTGCGCGGATTACGGCGCAGTACCCAGCCGTAGTAGAACGACGGGTCGTCCGGGTGAACCAGCCCGTCGGCCTGCGGGGCGATGGCGACCCTGCCGTCGGTGACCAGCTGCGGGCCGCCGTTGACGACCGAGTCGTTCGGCCCGAAGCGCACCGTCCGGCCGCCGGGGCCGGTTACCTGCGTGCGGAGGCGCAGCCGGTGTCCGACGACCGCGTGCTCGCCGAGCCAGGACGCCTCGGTGCCGATCGCCTCGATCACCTGACCGCCGGCGGGCACCGTCGTGGTGGTGCGCGGGCCGGCCGACACGACCGTGCCGCGTGCGTCCAGGACGGCCTCGGTACCGGGCCCGGTCGGCAGCGGCCCGCCGAACTCCGGCGTGAACACCGCCATCTCGTTCGGATCCGTGCAGGTGACGTCGTGCCGGGGGAGCGAGGTCGGGCTGTCCTCCGCGTCGCCGCCGCAGTCGCGGATCACTCCGGGCGTGCGGTTGAGTCCCTCGACCCGGTGCGTGCGGCCGTGCTCGTCGACGAGGTCGATGCCGGTCCACAGCTTCTTGAGCTCGACCCGGCGGCCGCCGTCCCGCAGGATCGCCGCCACCCGGCCGTTGGTCGCGTCGTGCAGCAGCCTGCCGTGTTCCACGACGATGCCGGCCGTGTCGCCGGGCACCCCGTCGTTCTCGGAGATGACGAAGAACCCGCCGTTCACGGCGGCGAGGGCTCCGGTGTCCTGGGCGATCTGGGTGGTCGTCCGGCGGCCCGCGAGCGTGGCGTCGTGCGACTCGGCCACGCTGCCGCGGAACCGGTGGAAGTCGATGGTCAGAGCGCGGACGACCCAGGGCCCGGTGGTCGAGTCGCCGTCGAAGCCGGTGTAGACCACCGACGGCTTGAAGCGCGCCGCCTTCAGTTGCTTGGCGGCGGCGTTCGCGGCGTCCTGGGTGGCGTACCGGCCGACCCGCACCCGGTAGCCGATCACGCCGGCCTTGACGTCGGCGAACGCGGGCGTGGACACCGGCTGCGCCTGGCCGGTCCAGCCGGCCGCCGTGAGCTGGGCGACGACCGCGTCCGCCGCCGTGCGCGTTCCCAGCACCGCCGTGACGGCGTCCGGGTCGGGTGACGGCGGAACGTCGGAGGAGGTGGGGATGCCGACCTCGATGGTCCAGTAGTCGTCGGGCGACACCCGGCCGCGCGTGATGGTCGTGAGGGTGACGCCCGGGGCCACGTCCTGGGTGGTGCGGGTCTCCGCCAGACCGGCGGGACCGAGCGGCAGCGAATCCGCATTCGTCGCGGGACGGCCGGTCTCCGTGAGTCCGGGGGCCGTGCCGGGCGTGGCCGCACGCGCCGCCGTTCCGGTCGCCGACAACAGGGTGAGGGCCGCGGCGCCCGCGAGCCATCCCCGTCGAACTCCGTGCTTCACGACGCCTCCTCGTTACCGGTGGTCCCGGCTGGACGATCACCTGATGTCGATCAATGGCGTCGGCATCCTACGGAACGCTGGATCGCTCCAAAAGACCTTGAAAGTGACCGAATGTCGAATTCCAGATGAGGGGATCCGAGGCGCGGCGGGACCGCGGGAGAGCCGGAGGCGGACAAGACCGCCCACCTGTGGAGCGTCTCCGGCCTACGGTGAGGAGAGGCGTCCGTGTACGGCGGCGCTAGCATGGCCGTGGCGGACGTATGCGACAGGTTGGCCGAAAAGGTCGATCGGCGCACGCCGGTAGGCGACATCCCATCGGACGAAGAGAGCATGAGCGTCACCCGCACCACACAATCGCCGAGGCTGCCCGCGCCGGACCACGCCGTCCTGGCGGCGGTCGAGGCCGCGGTCCCGGGGATCACCCGCTCGCGTGCGAGTGACCGGCTCGGCATGGCGCACGATGCGTCGCACTACCTGCTGACCCCGCAGGCGGTTCTCGTGCCCCGCAGCGCGGAGCAGGTCGGCGCGCTGATGCGCGCCGGTCTGCCGCTGACGTTCCGCTCCGGCGGCACCAGCCTGAGCGGGCAGGCGGTCACGGACCACCTGCTCGTGGACACCCGGCGGCACTTCCGCGGCATCGAGGTGCTCGACGGCGGCTCTCGCGTCCGGGTACAGCCGGGCGCCGTGCTGCGGCAGGTCAACGCCAGGCTCGCCCCCCACGGCCGCCGGCTGGGGCCCGACCCGGCCAGCGAGTCGGCCTGCACGATCGGCGGGGTCGTCGCCAACAACTCCAGCGGCATGACCTGCGGCACCCACGCCAACACCTACGAGACCCTCGAGTCGATGGTCCTCGTGCTGGCCGGCGGGACCGTCCTCGACACCGGCGCGCCCGACGCCGACGCCCGCCTGCGCGCCCTCGAACCCGACCTGGCGGCGGGCCTGGAACGCCTGCGGGACCGGATCCGCGGCAACCCGGAGTCGGTGCGCCGGATCACGGCCCAGTTCGCGCTGAAGAACACCATGGGCTACGGGCTGAACAGCTTCCTCGACCACGACTCGCCCGCGCAGATCCTCGCGCACCTCGTCATCGGCAGCGAGGGCACCCTCGCCTTCGTCGCCGAGGCGGTCCTGCGCACAGTGCCGGCGCACCGCCTGGCCGCGACCGGGCTGCTCGTCTTCCCCGCGCTGCGGACGGCGATGGCCGCGGTGCCCGAGATCGTCGCGGCGCACCCGGCCGCCATCGAGCTGCTGGACGCCGAGTCCCTGCTCGTCGCCCAGGAGGATCCCAAGGCCGAGGACGTCCTGCGCACGCTGACCGTGGAGGACCACGCCGCGCTGCTGGTGGAGTGGCAGGAGTCAGACCCCGAGCTCCTCGCCGACCGCGAACGCGCGGCCGAGCGGCTGTTCGCCGCGTTCGACCTGGCCGCTCCGGCGCGGCTCAGCGGGGACGCCCAGGGCCGGGCGGCGCTCTGGCACATCCGCAAGGGCCTGTACGCCTCCGTCGCCGGCGCCCGCCCCAGCGGCACGACGGCGCTGCTGGAGGACGTCGCCGTCCCCGTGCCCGCGCTCGCCGACCTCTGCGACGATCTCGCGGAGCTGTTCGCCAAGTACCGCTACGAACGCAGCGTCGTCTTCGGGCACGCCAAGGACGGCAACCTGCACTTCATGCTCAACGAGCACTTCGGTACGGACCTGCGGCGCTACACGGACTTCACCGAGGACATGGTCGACGCCGTCCTCGGCCGTGGCGGCACGCTCAAGGCCGAACACGGCACCGGCCGGGTCATGGCCCCCTTCGTGCGGCGCCAGTACGGCGACGAGCTCTACGCGGTGATGCGGGAGGTCAAGCGGCTCTGCGACCCCGGCGACACGCTGAACCCCGGGGTCGTGCTGACCGACGACCCGCAGGCCCACCTGCGGGACCTCAAGTCCGTCGTCACCGTCGAACCCGAGGTCGACCGGTGCGTCGAGTGCGGTTACTGCGAACCCGTCTGCCCCAGCCGCGACCTCACCACGACGCCCCGCCAGCGCATCGTGCTGCGCCGCGAGCTGGCCGCCGCCCGGGCCGCGGGTGACGAAGACCTGGCCCGGCGGCTGGAGCGGGAGTACGAGTACGACGCCGTCGAGACCTGCGCCGTGGACGGCATGTGCGCCACCGCCTGCCCCGTACTGATCAACACCGGCGACCTCACCAAGCGCCTGCGTGCCGAGAGCCACGGCCGCGTCGCCCAGGCCGGCTGGAAGACCGCCGCCGACCACTGGGGGACGGTGACGCGGGCGATGGAGAAGGCGCTCGACGTCGCGGCCGCGGCACCACCCGGGGCCGTCGAGGCGGCCGCCCGGGCGGCCCGCCGGATCGGCGACCCGGACACCGTCCCGGAGTGGAGCCGCGACCTGCCGAGCGGGGGCTCACCCCGTCGGCCCGCGCCCGCGCCGGACGCGGACGCCGTCTACGTGCCCTCCTGCCTGAACACCCTGTTCGCCCCCGCCGAAGGCGGCCCGGGCGTCATGGCCGCGGTGCGGCGCCTCAGCGAACGGGCGGGACTGCGGCTGCGCGTGCCCGAGAACATCGCGAATCTCTGCTGTGGCACTCCGTGGTCGTCCAAGGGCTTCACCAAGGGGTACGAGGTCATGCGCCGCAAGGTGCGCGAGTCCCTGCTCGCCGCCACGGACGGCGGCCGGATCCCGGTGATCAGCGACGCCGCGTCCTGCACGGAGGGGTTCCGCCGGCTCGCCGCCGCGGCCGGGCCGGCCGTCGAAGTGCTGGACGCGGTGAGCTTCGTGGCGCGGCGCGTCCTGCCCCGGCTGCCCGCGGCCCGGCGCCTGCCCTCACTGGCTCTGCACCCGACCTGCTCCTCGACCCGGCTCGGCCTCGCGGGGGACATCACCCGCATCGCCGAGGCGGTCGCCGAAGAGGTCGTCGTGCCCGAGGGCTGGCAGTGCTGCGCCTTCGCCGGCGACCGCGGCCTGCTCCACCCGGAGCTGACCGCCTCGGCGACCCGCGCGGAGGCGGAGTCGGTGGCCCGCGGCGACTTCGCCGCCCACGCCTCGGTCAACCGGACCTGCGAGATCGGCCTGACCCGCGCGACCGGCGAGACCTACCACCACCTGCTCGAACTCCTCGACCAGGGCACCGCCTGACCGGGCCGTCCCGGTCGCTGACACGGCTCGGCGCGCTCGGGAGCGACGACCGTTTCGATCACCTCGGGTCGGCGCCGATGCACCCGCGGTGACGGGCCGGGGAATACCCAGGGTGACTCCCGCCGTTGTAAACGTCATCTCTGGATGACATTTCCTTGCCCCGCCGTACCGGACGTCCCCTCCTTCCCTTGGCGTCATCGATCACAGCGGGCGGCCCTTCACAGGAGTTCTTCCCCTCATGGAGATTCACACCGATGCCCTCGTCGTGGGCGGAGGTCTGGGCGGCGTCGCCGCCGCGCTCGCACTCGCCAAGGCCGGCTCCTCGGTCGTCCTGACCGAGGAGTACGACTGGCTCGGCGGCCAGCTGACCAGCCAGGCCGTCCCTCCGGACGAGCACAGCTGGGTCGAGCGCTTCGGCGTCACCGCCACCTATCGCGCGCTGCGTGACGGGATCCGCGACTACTACCGCGACCACTACCCCCTGACCGGATCGGCCCACACGTGGGACGAGCTCAACCCCGGCGCCGGCTGGGTCAGCCGGCTCTGCCACGAGCCCCGCGTCGCCGTGGCCGTCATCGAGGCCATGCTCGCCCCCTACCGCGGCTCCGGCCGGCTGCGCGTGCTGCAGCCGTACCGGCCGATCGGGGCGGACACCGAGGGCGACCTCGTCACCGCGGTGACCTTCGCGCACCGCGACACCGGCGCGCGGGCGACCGTGTCCGCCGAGTACGTCCTGGACGCCACCGAGACCGGTGAGCTGCTGCCGCTGACCGGCACGGAGTACGTCACGGGCTTCGAATCGCAGGCGGACACCGGCGAGCCCAGCGCCCCGGCGGAGGCCCAGCCGCAGAACATGCAGGCCATCTCGGTCTGCTTCGCCATGGACCACGTGCCCGGCGACCACACGATCGAGCGGCCGAAGACCTACGACTACTGGCGCGCGTACCAACCGGACTTCTGGGGAGACCGCCTGCTGTCGTGGCGGGCTCCGATCCCGCGCACGCTGGAGCCGGTCGAGCGGACCTTCACGCCGAACCCCGAGGGCGACCCGATGGCCGTCCTGGGCGACCAGCAGCGCTTCGGAGGCGACCTGGACCTGTGGTCCTTCCGCCGGATCGCGGCGCGGGGCCTGTTCGAGGACGGCGCCTACGCCAGCGACATCACGCTGGTGAACTGGCCGATGATCGACTACTTCGACGGTTCGATCATCGACGTGCCGGACGCCGACCGGCACGTGGAGGCCGCGCGGGAGCTGTCGCGGTCGGCGCTGTACTGGATGCAGACCGAGGCGCCGCGGCCGGACGGCGGCACCGGATACCCGGGGCTGCGGCTGCGCGGCGACGTCACCGGCGGCGCCGACGGCCTCGCCCAGGCCCCCTACATCAGGGAGTCGCGCCGGATCCGCGCGCTGTACACCGTGCCCGAGCAGGACCTGTCCCTGGCCGTGCGCGGCGACAAGGGCGCGGTCCGGTACGAGGACTCGGTCGGCGTCGGCATGTACCGGATCGACCTGCACCCCTCGACCGGCGGCGACAACTACATCGACGTGGGCTGCTCGCCGTTCGAGATTCCGCTGGGCGCCCTGATCCCCCGGCGGATGCGCAACCTCGTGGCCGCGGCCAAGAACATCGGCACCACGCACATCAGCAACGGCGCGTACCGTCTGCACCCCGTCGAGTGGAACATCGGCGAGGCGGCGGGCACCCTCGCGGCGTTCTGCATGGAGCGGTCCGCGACGCCGTACGCCGTCCGCGAGAAGGCGGACCTGCTGTCCGACTACCAGGCACGGCTGGTCAGGTCCGGGGTGGAGCTGCGCTGGCCGGACGGGGTGCACGGCTACTGAGCCGCCACGATCCAGGGGGTGTCCGGCAATGGGGCCGGACGCCCCCTATCGCGCGTCCGGACCGGGCCCGGTCGTCGTCAGGCGGACGCGGTCCCAGGAGTTGTTGGCGTAGCCCTTCGGATTCCAGACCGCGGCGGGGGTCTCCGGCTGCGTCGCGCCGGTGGAGTCCCAGGCCCGCGCGGTGACGACCGTCTCACCGGCCGGCAGCTCGACGGTGAGGCGCCAGTGCTGCCACGCCCAGGGGCTCGGCGGCGCGTCGAGCTCGGCCTGGGCCCAGGTGCGGCCCTCGTCGAGGGAGACGTCCAGCCGGGCCACGGTCCGGTCCTCGCCGGCGTACGCGTAACCGGTGATCTCCGTCGGCCCCGGCGGCAGCGGCGTGCCGCCGTCGGGTGCCAGGATAGCGCAGTTGACGGCGACCGGGCCGAGTGAGATGCCCGTGCCCGGAGCGGTCCGGTCGGGGTCCGCGTCCGGCGGCAGGACGCGGTAGGCGACGGCCTGGAAGTAGTTGCCCGACGGTTCGGCCTGCGCGGTGACGCGCTCCAGCCACTTGACGCTGCGCGCGCCGATCCACCCGGGGACGATCACCCGCAGCGGGGCGCCGTGCGCTTCGGGCAGGGGCCGGCCGTTCATCCCCCACGCCAGGAGGACCTCGCCGGAGATCGCCTTGGCCAGCGGGACGGAGCCGCCGAAGGGCTGTGGCGGATCGGCGAGCCGCGAGACGTCGGGCGCGGCGAAGGCGACGTGCCGAGTGCCGGACCGCACGCCGGCGGCGGCGAGCACGTCGGCCAGGCGTACGCCGGTCCAGCGGGCGGTGGAGGTGGCACCGGGCCCCCACGGGTCCTCGCCGGGGATGTCCCGGACCGCGAGCAGGCCCGCCCGGCGGTTGCCCGCGCACTGCACGGTGGCGACGAGCTCGCGCTCCTCGAACCGCTCGCGCAGCTCGTTGAGCGACAGCGTCAGGGGCCGGTCCACCAGGCCGTCCACGCGCAGCAGCCAGGTCTCGGCGTCGACGCGGGGGACCGGGCCGTGGTTGCGGCTGTAGAAGCTCTCCGTCCCGGTGAGCGGGTGCCGGGCGAGCGCGTGCCGCGGCGGCTCGGCGTTGAACGGCTCGCACCGGTGCACCAGGATGTCGTCCCGCTTTCCCCAGGGGCCCATGCACGAGCGCTACCCGTGCGGACGGCCTCCACCCCCGCGCCTTCCTTGGCCGGCACCAAGTTCGTGCCCGGAGTTCTTTGCCGAGGCAGAGGCCCGAGTCAGACGGCTACGGATCGGGTACGCGGGCGTGGCTCAGCCGGGGGACATCGACGGGTCGGGCGACCCGGCGAAGGCGCACTCGGGATGGACGTCGCGGTCGATGATGTTCCCGACGGTGGCGTGGACACGCACCGAGCCGGGCCGGAGCGCCGTCACCTGGAACCAGCCGTCGGCCGTGGTGGTGAGACAGGCCGCGCCGCCGTCGGCGACGCCCCACATGTCGTTGGCGTGGATGCGGACCGTCTCGGTGCCGGCCGTCGGGAAGTCCAGGATGAACGACGAGACCGCCAGCGTGCGCAGTGTGGCCGGGCCCGAGGCCAGCGGAACCCCGTCGGCCACCTCCCAGACCTTCCAGTGCGCGTCGTGCCAGACCTCATGGAGGTACGAGGGCGGGTTGGCCAGCAGCGCGGCCTCGGAGAGGCCGCCTCGGTCGAGCGGGACGTCGGGCAGCGCGACCAGGCCGACGGCGTTGGCGTTCAGCCAGGCGCGGTAGCCGTCCGCGGTCAGCGGCCTGTAGAGGGCGGGGGAGTAGCGGAGGTCGAGCTGCCGTTCCCAGCCGCGTGCGAGCGGGAACCGCTGGGCGAGGAACACGGTCTCCCAGTGTTCGCGCGTGAAGGGGACCTCGAGCCGGCCCGCCGCCGGGTTGCGGGTCGCCAGGAACGACTGCAGACCGGCGTAGTAGGAGGCGCTGGACGACGGGTCTCCGGCCGAGTTGGCCAGGGCGGTCGCCACGGGCACCAACTGCCAGCTGAGCAGCGGCACGATCAACAGCGCCAGCACCAGCCGCCGGCCGTAGCGGAGCAGCAGGTAGCCCGCCGCCGGCAGCGCGAGCGTGCTGCCCAGCCGGGCGATGTTCGCGCCGACCGGGTTGGGCACGAAGAAGAGCGCCGCGCTGAGGGTGCCGTAGATCACCGCGAAGCGGCGGATCAGAGTGCTGCTCCGGGGTGCGATGGCCAGGGTCAGGATGCTGAACAGCAGCACGCCGAGGAGGTTCACCAGGGGGAAGGGGAACCGGCCGCTGCCGCCGCCGGTGACGAACGAGACGACCATGCCCAGGGCCGCGGAGCCGAGCGGAGCGACCCGCCGCCAGCCGGCCTGAGGCGCCCAGCTCAGGCCGGCGAGGAGCAGGAACAGTCCCGCGAGCGGACTGGACAGCGAGCAGCAGGCGGCCATCAGCAGCACCAGCGACGGGAGACCTTCCAGCGCGGCGAGCAGCGCGGCGAGCCCGAAGGCCAGCCCGAGGGCGAAGGGCAACTGCCCGATGATCAGCTCGCCGACGATGCCGATGGCGAGCGCCAGGCGGAAGAAGATCTGCGCGCTGTCGCGGGGGCCGGGCAGCAGCCGGCAGGCCGCCCAGGTGATGACGGTGCAGGCGAGCAGGCCGGTCATCCGCGCGCCCAGGACCGCGGCGATCGGCGGGAACAGGACGCTGTAGCCGGGCAGGCTGTGTCCGTCGTACCACTGGTTGTTGAACGCCACCAGGCCCGCGTTACGCGCCACCCAGGTGCGGAAGTACTGCGCCGGCAGGTCAGGGCCCCGGAGGTTGAGGGCGATGACGAGAAGGCCGAGTGAAAGGGTCACCATCCACGGGTGGCGCACCGGCACGGCGAGGCATCGGCGGACCCACCCTCCGCGGTGGCCCGGCGCGGGTGCCGTGTCCACGCGGCCGACGGGCCGGCCGATCGTGTCCGAGCCCCCGCTCGGACGTGGACGCATGGATGTCGTCACTGCTCTCCTTCCCCACCGGGCTCAGCGCACGCCCGCCAACTCTCCCATCCTCCACCACCGACGTCGCAGGTCCTGGCGTCGCCCCTTATCCGGCGCGCCCGATACTGCCGCATCGTGCCCGCCCGGATCAGCGGATCGCGTCGATCCTCGGCGAGGTCCGCCCCGTGCCGCCGGGGTGGTCCCGCAGGTGCGCCACCGCACGAAGCGGCTGCTCGGGGCTCGGGATGAGCTCCGATCGGCGGCACCGCACCACGGCCGGGGGGCTTCGGATGGTCACGTTGTTGCCACGGTCCGTCATGCGGCCTTTATCCATGCTAAGCAGTGATGTACCCTCAGTGTCGGAACAGATACACAATGTGAGATCATCTCGGGGCGACAAGGGGGTGGCGACTTCACGACGCCTCCCGCCGCCCGGTTCCTTGATCTTCGATCGCCGGCAGGCCCGCCCGACACCGCACTAGGAGACCTCTCCTCATGTCGACGACCGCCTCGGTTCTGGTTCCCCGTCGCTGGATCGCACTGATCTTCATCGCTCTCGCCCAGTTGATGGTCGTCCTGGACGCGACCATCGTGAACATCGCGCTCCCGTCGGCACAGCGGGCGCTGGACATCTCGGATGCGAACCGGCAATGGATCATCACCGCCTACACGCTCGCGTTCGGTGGGCTGCTGCTGTTCGGCGGCCGGGTCGGCGACCTGATCGGCCGCAGGCGCGCCTTCCTCATCGGCCTGATCGGGTTCGCGGGCGCGTCGGCCGTCGGCGGCGCCGCGGTCGACGAGGCGATGCTGCTCGGCGCCCGCGCGCTGCAGGGCGCGTTCGGCGCGCTGCTCGCCCCCTCGGCCTTATCGCTGCTGGCCGTGACGTTCACGGTCGCGAAGGAGCGCGCCAAGGCGTTCGGCATCTACGGCGCGATCGCGGGCGGCGGCGCCGCGATCGGCCTGATCCTCGGCGGCCTGCTCACCGAGTACCTGAACTGGCGCTGGGCGCTGTACGTCAACGTGCCGATCGCCGTCATCGGGCTCATCGGCGCGCTGGCGTTCGTCCGCGATCCCGCGCCGCATGACGGCGCGCGCCTCGACCTCCCCGGCGTCGTGCTCGTCACCGGCGGGCTGGCCGCGCTCGTGTACGGCTTCACCCGCGCCGAGTCGGCGGGGTGGGGCGACCACGGCGTCATCGGCCTGCTGGTCGCAGCGGGCATGCTGCTCGTGGCGTTCGTCGTGGTCGAGGCGCTGACGAGGGCCCCGCTGCTGCCCCTGCGCGTCGTCCTCGACCGCAACCGCGGCGGCGCCTACCTCGCGGTCGGCCTGTCGGTGATCGGCATGTTCGGCCTGTTCCTGTTCATGACCTACTACCTGCAGACCGTCCGGCACTACTCGCCGGTCCGGACCGGCCTGGCGTTCCTGCCGCTCACCGCCGGAATGATCACCGGCTCGACGCAGATCTCCGCGCGGCTGATGAACCATGTGCCGGCGCGCCTGCTGATGGTCCCCGGCCTGCTCGTCGCGGAGTGCGGTATCGCGCTGCTCCTGCGCCTGCGGGTCGACAGCGCCTACGTCGACATGGTGCTGCCCTCCCAGCTGCTGCTCGGTCTCGGCCTCGGCACGACGATGATGCCCGCCATGAACCTGGCCACGCTCGGCGTGAACCCGCGGGACGCCGGCATCGCCTCCGCCATGGTCAACACCTCGCAGCAGGTCGGCGGCTCGCTCGGCACCGCCCTGCTGAACACCATCGGCACCACCGCGGCGACGAGCTACATCGCGGCCCACGCCGCCGGCCGCCCGTCGCCCGCACTCGCCGCGGCCGGGCTCGTACACGGTTTCCAGGTCGCCCTCTGGTGGGTGATGGGTGCCGTCGGCCTGGCCGCGATCATCGTCGCGGCGCTCGTCAACGGCCGGGGCGCGCCGCGCGTCGCGGAGCCCGTCCGATCCGTTGCCGACCTCCCGCGTGAGGCGAGGAGCGCCGAGGCCGAACCGCCCCGGGAGCTGGCCGCCGTCGGGACGTACGCCGAGGCGTCGCGGGACGACGGCGCGCGGGGCGAGTCGCGCCTGGTGTACGCCCGGACCGGGTCGGCCGGAGCATGCGACGGGCCCGACGGCGCGCGGGTCGGCGGCCGGGTGAACGGTGCCGAGGGCGGCCCGATGTCCGGTGCCGCGCTCACCCTCATCGACCTCGGCGGACGTCAGGTCGACCGGGCCGTGACCGGGCCCGACGGCACGTACGCGCTGTGCGCGCCGGGCGGCGGCCCGTACATGCTGATCACGGCGGCCGACGGGCATCAGCCGCGGGCGGCCACCGTCGTCCTCGGTGACGACCCCCTGAGCCATGACGTGACGCTGTCCGGCACCGCGAGCCTCGCGGGTGTCGTACGCGCCGCGGCGACGGGCCGGCCGGTCGCCGCGGCGGTCGTCGTCGTGACGGACGCCCACGGCGAGGTGATCGGATCCGCGCAGACCGGCGACGACGGCGCGTTCGTCTTCGACGACCTGGTCGCGGGTACGTGCGTCGTGGCGGTCAGCGCGGGCGGCCACCGGCCGGCGGCGCTGACCGTGGAGGTCGGCGCGGGCGGCACCACGCGCTGTGAGGTGGAGCTGCCCGCCGGCGCGCGCGTGCGCGGCACCGTACGCGCCGGCAGCGACGATCTCCTGCTGGCCGACGCGCGGGTCACCCTGGTGGACGCCGCCGGCAACGTCGTCGCCACGGCCACCACCGGCCCCGACGGCGCGTACGCCTTCGAGGACCTCGACCCCGGCCCGTACACCGTGATCGCCACGGGTTACCCGCCGACCGCCGTGGCGGTGGTGGCGGGGGAGAACGGCTCCGAAGCGTTCGGCCTGACCTTGCGCCATCCCCCCGAGGAGGAGGCATGACGGACGACCGGGGCCTGCGCGCACGGGTCCGGACCACGGACGGCTGGGCGGTGCCGCACGCGGTCGTGACGGTCGCCGACATGACCGGGCACCAGGTCTGCCGCGCCGAGGCGGACCCCGAGGGCGTCGTCCGCACCGAGGCGCTGCCGGCCGGCCGCTACACCGCGATCGTCACGGCGATCGGGTACACGCCGTCGGCCTCGACCGCACGCGTGGGCGCGGCGGGCACCGCAGAGCTCGGCACGGTCGTGCTGGACCGCCAGACCGGCATCGACCTGCCGCCACCGGGCCCGTGGTCCATCGACCCGGCGCACTCCAGCATCCTGATCAGCGTCCGGCACCTGGGCCTGTCGAGCATCCACGGGCGGTTCGGGGAGTTCGGCGGCCGCGTCGACGTCGGCCGGCCCGTCGAACGCTCCCGGGTTGACGCCGAGATCAAGGCCGCCTCCATCGACACCGCCAACTCCTCTCGCGATGAGCACCTGCGAGGCGGCGACTTCCTCGACGTCGAGCGGTTCCCGGTGATCACCTACGCGGGCACGCACGTCGTCCCGGCCGGCGGCGACCGATGGACCGTGCACGGAGAGCTGACGTTGAAGGGCGTACGCCGCCCGGCGGAGCTGGACCTGACCTACCTCGGCACCGGCCCGGACCTGTGGGGCGGCGTCCGCGCCGCGTTCCGCGCCACCACCGAACTGCGCCGTGAGGACTTCGCGATGACCTACAACCAGATCATGGCGGCCGGGATCGGCGCGATCGGCACGACGCTCCGCGTCGTCCTGGACATCCAGGCGGTGCACGGCACCTCGCCGCCCCCGGTCTGAGGACGCCCGCCCCCGCCGTCATACGCTTGTCCGGTGACGGAGTGTCATGTGCCGAGATCGGCGGCACGCCCGGCGTCCCGGCGGGGCGACACCGTGACCGGCCGCTTCGCGACCATGGAGTAAGGAGATGGCAGTCGAGCCGCTGACCTGGACCAGGGTGTTCACCGCCTGGACGTTCGCGCCGCTGAGCATGGTCATCATCCTCGGCGCCGGGGCGGTGTACCTCGCGAGCGTGCACCAGGTACGCCGCGACGGCGAATGGCCCGTCGGCCGGACGGCGTGGTTCCTGAGCGGCCTGGTCCTGTGGGCCGTCTGCGTCTGTTCCTTCATCGGCGTCTACGAGCGGGTCCTGTTCACCGCTCGCGCGGCGCAGGTCACGTTGCTGCTCACGGTCGTCCCGCTCCTGCTGGCGCTGGGCGCGCCCGTGACGCTGCTGGCCGAGGCGCTGCCGCCGCGGCGGCGGGAACGGCTGCGTGCGGCGTTGCGCGGCCGTCTCTCCCGGGCCCTGATGTTCCCGCTCGTCTCCACCGTGATGTTGATCGCTCCGCCCTGGCTGCTCTACTTCACGCCGTGGTACGAGCTGACCCTTCGCAGCGGCGTGTTCAACGCGCTGCTGCCCGTCGAGCTCGTCATCTTCGGATCGCTGTACTTCTGGCCGCGTCTGCAGCTCGACCCCGTGGCCCGCGAGTACCCGCATCTGGTCGGCTTCGGCATCACGTTCAGCGAGGTGATCTTCGATGGCGCGCTCGGCCTCCTCCTGATCTTCGGGCACCGGCTGATCGCGGCGTCGTACTACGCGGGCCTGCACCGTACGTGGGGCCCGTCGCTGCGGCAGGACCAGGTCTGGGGCGGCGGAACGCTGTGGGTGCTGGGCGACATCGCCGGGCTGCCCTTCCTCGCGGCGCTCGGCGTGCGGATGTTCCGTCAGGATCGGCGGGCGCAGATCGAGGTCGACCGTCGGCTCGACGAGGAGGCCGCCGCCCGGCGGGCCGCTCGTCCGGCGGACGCGCCGGACCCGGGCCCGGAGATGATGCGGCCCTGGTGGGAGACCGATCCGATCCTGTCCAAGCGGTACGGCCGCGGAGATCAAGGCTGACCGCCGCCGGCGTGGCGCGGGCGAGTGGCAGGGGTACGTCGCCGGCGAGGACCCCGCCCCGCGTCACCCCGTCAGCGGATTCTCCGCCCGCCGCAGACGGCTCCACGCGCCGGCGGACAGGTCAACGTCTCCTGCGGCGGTCCGCGAGCACCTGCGCGACGACGTTGCGACCGGGCACGCCGGTGACGCCGCCGCCCCCGTGCGTGGCCGACCCGGCCTGGTAGAGCCCCCTGATCGGCGTGCGCAGGTCGGCGTAGCCCGCCGCGGGCCGCGCGTGGAACATCTGGCCCGGCGTCAGCTCGCCGTGGAAGATGTTGCCGCCGATCAGGTGGTACTCGTGCTCCATGTCGTACGGCCCGATCACCTGCCGGCGCAGGATCGAGGAGGTGAAGCCCGGCGCGACGGCCTCCATCCGGGCGATCACCCGGTCGGCGTACGCGTCCAGCTCCGCCGCCGGCTGCTCGGCGTGCCAGGTGTGCGGCACCCACTGGGTGAACATCGACACGACGTGGTGGCCCTCGGGCGCCAGAGAGTCGTCGAACACGCTGGGAATGCAGATGTCCGCGAACGGCAGCGCGGCGGCCCGGCCGGCCACGGCGTCCTGGTAGGCCCCCTCGATGTCGTCGAGCGACTCGGCGAGCACGATCGTGCCGCCGTGCGCCTCCGGGTCGAGGCCGGAGACGCCGCGGAACTCCGGCAGCCGGTCCACCGCCAGGTTGATCTTGACGGTGCCGCTTCGGGTCTTCCAGCGCTCGATGTCCGCGACGAAGTCGGCCGGCAGATCGCGGCGGTCCACGAGCCGCAGGAACGAGATCTTCGGATGCGCCGTCGTGATGACGGTGCCGGCCGTCAGCTCCTCGCCGGACTCCAGCGTGACGCCGGTGGCCCGGCCGGCGCGGACATCGACGCGGGCCACCGGCGCGGACGTGCGGATCTCGGCGCCGAACCCGCGGGCGGCCGCGGCCAGCGCCCGGGTCACGCCGCCCATGCCGCCGCGTGGGAACCCCCACGTCGTCTCACCGACGTGGTGGTGCAGCATGACGTACGCCGTGCCGGCGGATCGGGGGCCCGCCCAGGTGCCGATGACGCCGGACACCGACAGCACGCCCCGCATCGCGTCGGAGTCGAAGTGGTCCTCGACCAGGTCGGCGATGCTGTCGGTCAGGATCCGGGTCACGTCGACCGCCGAGCGCACGTCGACGCGGCGCAGGGCGCGCAGCAGCGCGGCCTGCCGCAGGAGGTCGGCGGGCCGGCGGGAGCCGAGCTTCGGCGGGATCTGGTCCAGCAGCGGCGCGAGGATCCGGCCGAGCTCGCCCATCCATGAGTCCCAGCGTTCGTAGGCCGCGGCGTCCTTGGAGGAGAAGCGCTCGATCTCCGCCCGGCGCCGCGCCGGATCGTCGGGCAGCCGCAGGTGCCCGCCGTCGGCGCGCGGCGCGAAGTACGGACCCTGCGGGTACACGTGGTAGCCGTGCCGGTCGAGCCGCAGGTCGCGGACCAGGGCGGGCGGCAGCAGGCTGACGACGTACGACAGGGAGGTGACCGTGTAGTCCGGGCCGAAGGGATGCTCGCTCACGGCGGCCCCGCCCACGACCTCGCGCGCCTCACAGACGCAGACCCGCAGGCCCGCCTTCGCCAGGTAGGCGGCGGCCACGAGTCCGTTGTGCCCACCGCCGACCACGACGACGTCGTACACGGCGACTCCTCACTGATCCTCGAGCCAGTATCGGTCGGCCCTCGCGACCGGACAAGGGCTCGTCGTCCGGGCTCATCGGCCGGCCGGGTCGTCCCCGCTGGAGGACGGGCCGGGCTCCGCCGCGGACCGGCGCGCCCGGCGCGTGGGCGTTCCGAGCACGTAGAACAGCACGCCGAGGCCGACGCACAGGGCGAGCGGCACCAGCTGGCTCACCAGGTAGCCGAGCCGGTCGTGGGCGAAGCCCGCGGGCAGGGAGCCGGCGGGGTCGCCCGACGTGCCGAACCAGCCGACTCCCAGCCCCGGCCACACGAGCTGCACGAGGGTGAAGACGACGAACAGCGTCGGCAGCGCCGCCACCAGGCCCGCGGCGGGCGCGCGGTACGGCCGTTCGACGTCGGGCAGCCGGCGGCGCAGGACGTACAGGCTCGGGAAGGCGAGCAGGTAGGAGATGAAGGTGGTGGAGATGGCCAGCCCGAGCACCGCGGAGAAGTACTTCTGCGCGTTGCCCTTGGTCAGCAGGAACGCCGCCGCCATGACGACCGTCGACACGACGGACGACAGGATGTTCACCCGGACCGGGGTGCCGAAGCGGGCGGAGAACCTCCCGAGGAACGCCGGTCCGGCGCCGTCCGCGCATGCCACGGCCTGGGCCCGGTCGCCGCCCATCGACCAGGTGATGCCGCTGGTCAGCACCCCGATGATGAGCCCGAGTGCGGCGATCTTGCCCATGACCGAGCCCGCGCCGGTCAGCGTCACCGAGCCGTCGGCCGCCACGTGTCCGCCGTACACCGTGAACACGGCCTTGCACGCGTCGACGAACCCGCCCAGGCTGCCGATGGCCGTGGGGGGAAGCACCAGGAGGGTGCCGAGGATCGGCGCGCCGTACAGGACCACCGCGAGCACGCCGGAGCGGGCGATGGCGACGGGCACGTCCCGGTGCGGGTCGGTCATCTCCTCGGCCGCCGTGCTGGGCAGTTCGAAGCCGACGTAGTTGAAGACGAGGACCGGCACCAGCCCGACGAACCCGATGTAGGTGGGCCCCAGATCGGCTCCGCGCAGGTGGACGCCGTGCTCGGCGCCGTAGACGACCACCGAGACGAGGAAGGCGCCGATCAGGACGACGCGGGCGACGGCCCCGATCGTGGGCAGCCACTTGCCGACGCGGAACGCGAGCAGCACCGCCAGCGCGCCGATCCAGACGAAGACCGCGCCGCCGGCGTACTTCCAGCCGCCCGGCAGGGCGAAGAAGAACTTCTCCCAGGTGGTGACGGCGACGATGGTGAGCGTGCCGCCGAGCCAGACCGGGTTGGACAGCCAGTAGAGCACCTGGTTGACGCCGGCGGCGAACCGGCCGAAGGCCAGCTTCGTCCAGACGTACGGCCCGCCCTCGAACGGGAACGAGGATCCGAGCTCGGCGGCGAGCAGCCCGTACGGCAGGAAGAAGAACACCGCCAGGAACAGCAGCCAGACCAGGCCCTGCGGGCCCTTGGCGGCGACCGTGCCCAGGGTGTCGAGGCCGACCAGCGCGCAGATGAGGAACGCCGCGATGTCGAGCCGGAAGAACGCCTTGCGCAGGTGGGTCTTCTCGTGTTCCCAGCGGCCGGTGAAGTCGCCCCGGTCGTCGGCGGCCATGGGCACTGCCTCTCTGCCGGGCCGGCGGCCGGGAGGCCGATCCGCCGGTCGGTCTCCCGTCTGTCTACTCCAGGCGACCGGATTCGGAAAGGGTGGCGTGCCGGTGGTGGCGTGCCGGTGGCCGATCGTCCGGAACTCGGTCCTGCCGTCGGCGGCGCGGCGGCCGAACTCGAGCCAGGTGTAGCCGAGCCGCTCGGGGTGGGGATGCCTGCCGCC
>NZ_JBFAUT010000048.1:3877-73142 GCF_040679475.1 Actinoallomurus sp. NPDC052274 | reverse complement strand
CCCCGGCGCCGCGCCGGCGGGCGAGCCCGGGGCCCTGGCCCGGGGCGCGGCCGGCCCGTGCCGCCCCGAGCGCGGCACGGGCGTCGGCCGTCGCCGACGTCCGGGAGAGGGCACGGCCCGGCGGGGCGACCCCGCCCGCCGGGCCGTGCGTCTCCCCGATCACGTCCGCCACGCTTACAGCGCCTCCGGCCCGGTCTCCCCGGTACGGACGCGGACGACGGTGTCGACCGGGACCGACCAGACCTTGCCGTCACCGATCTTGCCGGTCTGGGCGGCCTTGACGATCACGTCGACGATGTCGTCGGCGTCCTCGTCGTCGACGAGCACCTCCACGCGGAGCTTGGGTACGAGGTCGACCTTGTACTCGGCGCCCCGGTAGACCTCGGTGTGCCCGCGCTGGCGGCCGTACCCGCTGGCCTCGCTGACCGTGAGGCCGTGCACCCCGAAGGTCTCCAGCGCCGCCTTGACGTCGTCCAGCTTGAACGGCTTGATCACCGCGGTGACGAGCTTCATGCGTCCGCCTCCACCTTCTTCTCACCCGGGCCCACGGAGTTCTTGCCGCCGCCCGATCCCTTCTCATCGCCGCCGGCCGCCCTCGCGCGGTCGACGGTGAGCGAGGCCAGGATGCCCGATCCGCCGCCGGACCCGCCGTGGACGGTTCCGATCTCGTACGCGCTCTCGGCGTGCTCGGCGAGGTCGATGCCGGACACCTCGTCCTCCTCGCTGACGCGCAGGCCCATCACCTTGTCGAGGACCTTGCCGATGATCCAGGTGAGGACGAAGGAGTACACGCCGACCAGCGCCACGCCGATGGCCTGCTTGCCGAGCTGGGAGAGGCCTCCGCCGTAGAACAGGCCAGCCGGGCCGTCGCCCTTGGCGGGGGTGAGGATGCCGGTGACCGTCGGGGTGGCCAGGAAGCCGATGAGCAGCGCGCCCACCGCGCCGCCGACCGCGTGCACGCCGACGACGTCGAGCGAGTCGTCGAAGCCGAACTTGTGCTTGATGCCCACGGCGACCGAGCAGAGCGCGCCCGCGATGACGCCGAGGATGATGGCGCCCACCGGGTTGACCGAGGCACAGGCCGGAGTGATCGCCACGAGGCCGGCGACCGCGCCGGAGGCCATGCCGAGCGCGGTGCACTTGCCGTACCGGATCCGCTCGGTGATGATCCAGCCGAGTGCCGCGGCGGCCGTCGCTACCTGGGTGTTGACGAACGCCACGGACGCCTGGGCGTTGGCCGCCAGCGCGGACCCGGCGTTGAACCCGAACCAGCCGAACCACAGCAGGCCGGCACCGAGCAGTACGAACGGGACGTTGTGCGGCCGCATCGGCTCCTTCGGCCAGCCGACACGCTTGCCGACGACCAGGGCCAGGGCGAGGCCGGCCATGCCGGCGTTGATGTGGACCGCGGTGCCGCCGGCGAAGTCGAGGGTGCCGATGTGGTCGGCGAGGAAACCGCCGTCCTTGGTCGTCGTCGTGTCGCCGAAGAAGAACACCCAGTGCGCGACCGGGAAGTAGACGACCGTCGCCCAGATGGCCACGAACACGCACCAGCCGCCGAACTTGACGCGGTCGGCGACGGCACCGCTGATGAGAGCCGGCGTGATGATCGCGAACATCAGCTGGAAGGCCACGAACGCCAGCTCGGGCGAGGTTCCGGAGGCGGAGATCAGGGTGTCCTTGAGGCCCACCTTGCCCAGGCCGCCGATGAACCCGTGGTTCCCCACGTCCTTGGCGAACGCGAGAGAGTAGCCGTAGAAGACCCACAGAACGCTGACGATGCCGATCGTGGCGAAATTCATCATCAGCATGTTCAGGACGCTCTTCGACCGGACCATGCCACCGTAGAAGAACGCGAGGCCGGGAGTCATGAGAAGGACGAGAGCGGAACTCGCGAGCAACCAGGCGGTGTCGCCCGAATTCATCAATTTCAGAACGTCCGGCGGCATGCGGTCGTCCCTTCGGTGAGGTGGTCGATACTGCTCTGGAGCTTCGAGCAGCGCGGTTTCACCGACGGGGCATGAGTGTTTCGCCGGTGTGAAACCCTGCGATCCGGTGTTTCAGGTGTGTTTCGGTTTCCTCACTGCATATGGCCAAAATTCACATGAGGCCGGGCCATCCCGTCGCACCGGTCACAGCAGCCTCTGGCGCACCGTGCCGCCGGTCGCCGGAGCCCGTCCGAATGTCACTTCCCGGCAATGCGCGCATACGCTGTGACCTGGACCGCGGTGCCGGAGCGGCGGGCGTCGCGCCGGATCGGTCCCGAGGCGACACTATGGCGGGGGCATCCGACACGACACGGCCCGGACAGATCCACGGAGTCCCGGCCGAGGTGACGAGTTTCGTGGGACGTCGGCACGAGGTGGCCGAGGTCAAACGACTGCTGTCGGTCTCCCGGCTGGTCACGCTGACCGGGGTCGGCGGGGTCGGCAAGACCCGGCTGGCCCTCCGCGTGGGCGCGCTGGTCCACCGGGCCTTCCCCGACGGAGTGTGGCTGATCGAACTCGCCGCGCTGAACAGCCCCGACCTGCTCGTCCCGGCGGTGTGCGAGGCTCTGCGGATCTGTGACCGTTCGGCCCGTCCGCCGCTGCAGGTGCTGATCGACCACCTTCAGGACGCCCAGGCACTGCTCATCCTGGACAACTGCGAACATCTGGTCGGCGAGTGCGCGGTGCTGACCGAGGCGCTGCTGCGCGCCTGCCCCAGCCTGCGGATTCTGGCCACCAGCCGCCAGGCCCTCGGCATCGTCAGCGAGCAGACCCTGTCGGTGCCCAGCCTGCCGGTGACCGGCCACGCCGTCGCCGGCTCCCACGCCGGTGTCGCGGCCGGCGACGCGGTCCGGCTGTTCGCCGAACGCGCCGAGGCGGTCGTGCCCGGGTTCACCCTGACGGAGGACAACCGGGAGACCGTCGTACGGATCTGCCGCCGGCTGGACGGTCTGCCGCTGGGCATCGAGTTGGCGGCGGTGCGGCTGCGGGTGCTCTCGGTACAGCAGTTGCTGGCCCGCCTGGACGACCGGTTCCGGCTGCTCACCTCCGGATCGCGCGCCGTCCTGCCCCGCCACCAGACCCTGCGCGCGCTGGTCGACTGGAGCTACGGCCTGTGCACCGAGCCCGAACGCCTCCTGTGGGAACGTGTCTCGGTCTTCTCCGGCGGCCTGGACCTGGAAGCCGCCGAATCCGTCTGCGCCGGCGACGGCATCGCCCGCCAAGACGTCCTCGACCTCGTCGTCGGACTCGTCGACAAATCAGTACTGGTCCGCGAGGAACACGCCGAGACCGTCCGCTACCGCCTCCTGGAGACCATCCGCCAGTACGGCCACGAACGCCTCATCGCCTCCGACGGCGAGGCCCGCGTCCAACGACGCCACCGCGACTACTACCGCGACCTTGTGGCCCGGGCGGACCGCGAGTGGTTCGGCCCCGACCAGGTGTCGTGGTTCCACCGGCTGCGGCTGGAGCACGGCAACATCCGTGCCGCCCTCGACTACTGCCTCTCGACGCCCGAGGAGATCGACACCGGTCTCGACACCGCGTCGGGCCTGCTGTTCTACTGGATCGCCGCCGATCTCCTCCATGAGGGCCGACGCTGGTTCGAGAAGCTGCTCGTCGCGGATTCCGGCTCGCCGGCCGCCCGCGCCGCCGCCCTGTGCGTGCACGCCCGGCTGGCCGTCCTCCAGAGCGACTTCGCGGCCGCCGAGCCGATGCTCGAGGAGGCCCGGACGCTGGGCCGCGACGAGCCGCTGGTCCTCGCGCAGTGCCAGTACGTCGCGGGTCTCGCCGCGCTGATCAGGCACGACCTGACACAAGCCGGGGCGATCCTGGAGGACGCGCTGGCGCGCCACCGCGCGCTGGCCCACGACAGGGGCGTCGCCAACACGCTGATGTACGTCGCCACGGTGTACTCCCTGCTCGGCCGTTCCGATGAGGCCGTCGCGCTGTTCGACGAGTGCCTGCGGCTCTGCGAGGCAAGGCAGGACCGCTGGTTCCGCTCCTACACGCTGTCCGTCCTCGGCATCGAGGTCTGGCGGGAGGGCGACCTGAAGCGCGCGACGGAGCTGGAACAGCAGGCCATCCGGTTGAAGCAGCCCTTCGACGACCGCATCGGCATGGCGCTGTGCGTGGAGGTGCTGGCCTGGATCGGCACCGACGAGGGCGATCTGGAGCGTGCGGCCCGCATGGTCGGAGCGCTCCGGGAGATCTGGCGCGAGGTGGGCGGCCCTCCGTACGTGTACCTCGCGAAGTATCGCGAGCAGTGCGAGAGGGCGATCCGGGATCGTCTGGGGGGCCCGCGTTTCGACGCGCTCTTCGAGGAGGGGTGTGGATTCTCCACCGCCGAGACGACGGCGTACGCCCTCCGGGAGGGCGAGGTGCAGGCCGCACCGTTGCCGCCGGACCAGCGGAGCCTGTCACCGCTGACCCACCGGGAGACGGAGGTCGCCCGGCTCATCGCCAAGGGGATGAGCAACAAGGAGATCGCCGCCGCGCTCGTGGTCGCTCAGCGGACCGCAGAAGGGCATGTGGAGCGTATCCTGCGCAAGCTCGGCTTCAGCTCGCGCGCGCAGATCGCCGCGTGGGTCGCGGAGCTCAGCGAAGAGGCCCCTGATCCCGACCCCGGAGGCCGCCCGGGTCATCGATGACCGGGCTCGGGCCCGCGCCGGGCGATCGGGCCGCCCGCCTTCACGGCCGGTCGGAGCCGACGGCCTGCAGCGCGGCGTCGCCGTCCCGGAGCAGGGCGACGGCGCGGGGGAAGTCCTTGAGTTGTTCGGCCAGCAGGTCCAGGGCCAGCGTGACCGAGTAGGCCGGGACGCCGCGTGCGGTGAGGATGTCGCCGGCCCAGGTGACGAAGCGGGTGAACAGCGCGGAGTCGTCCAGGTAGAGGGCGGCGCCGAGGAACTCGGTGATGTAGGCGACGCCTTCGGCGATGCACTGGCGCTGCCGTTCGCTGTAGCTCGCCATGGCCGGGAAGCGTTCCTCCAGGGCGGTCAGGACCGCCGCGACGAGCCGGGGCGCGCTGCGGGTGACCAGGGTGTACTCCTGGTCGGCCAGATGCGGCAGGTCGTCCACCGGCTCGTGCACGGGCGGTGGGACGTACGGCCGGGCGAGGATCTCCTCGAGGCGGGCGGCCGCGGTGCGGGCGTCGGGCGCCCAGGCGTCGGCGCCCAGCCGGTCGGCGTAGCCGCCGTCGGGGCCGAAGGCCGCGCCGCCGACCATGATGGAGACGCCCACGGCGTGCGATGCCGTGATCGTCGCGTGCGCGGCGGGCAGGCGGGCGGCGATGGACGCGGACAGGGCCAGATCGTCGGATCCCGTACGGTGCAGGTGGTCGATCAGATGCGTGACCGGTACGTGCGCGCCGAGGAAGTCGACGTGCCAGCCCCGCAGGCGCAGGGTCTCGGCCAGCAGGCGGGCGGGCAGCGCGTGCCACTCGCCGTCGACGCACGCCACGGTGACCCTTCCCTCTCCCCGCCTCGGCCGCGGCACGGCCGCGTCGTGGGCCAGGGCGGCGACGACACGGTCGTTGATGGCCGTCGCGGTGTGCTCCTCGGCCACGCTGATGCGGTTCGCGGCCCACTCCGCGCCGACCCTGGCCTGCACCGGCGCGATCACATCGAGCAGCGCCGACTCGGCGTCCAGCCCGGCATCCACCGCCGGTAGCACCACGTCGGTGGCCGCGTACTCGTCTCCTTCGTGCACGGCGTCCCACAGCCGGGCGGAAAGCAGCTCGGTGTCCGAACGTCCGGGAATCGCGGTTGTCATCGTCGGATCTCCTCACGGGATGGGCGGTGCTCCGCCGCTTCGGGGGATCCTGTCTTCGGGGGCGGTGATCGCCACGACGGCCATGTCGTCGTGGCCGCGGCTCCCGGCCCACTGCGCCGCGAGCATCAGCACGCGTTCGACGACGGCTTCGGCGGGCATCCCCGCGCAGCCGGACAGCGCGTCCTTCAAGCGCTCATCACCGAACATGGCGTCGCCCAAGGGGCCGCCGCGGGCCTCGGTGATGCCGTCGGTGTACAGCACGCACGTCTCACCCGGCGCCAACTCGACCTCGGCGGTGGACGCGAAGATGTCGGGGAATGCCCCGATCAGGCAACCCCGCGTGGCGGCCTCCTCCACCGCACCGCCGGAACGGACGATCAACGGCGGCGGATGCCCGGCGGCGGTCAGCCGCAGCCGCACCCGATCCCCGGCCCGCGCCGCCGACGCGAGCACCAAGGTGACGAACCGATCCGGTCGCATGCTCAGCAGCCCCCCGTTGAGCAGAGACAGCATCCGCAGGTGATCGTCGGCCATGGGCAGCAGCGCCCGCAGCGTGGCGCGGATCTGGCCGGTGGTGACCGCCGCCTCCAGCCCCTTGCCGCACACGTCGCCCAGCACGACGAGAGACTCCTCGCCCTCCTCCGCGCCGGGATGGACGTCGTAGAAGTCACCGCCGACCAGTTCGCCGCGCACCGACGCGCGGTACCCGCCGGCGAGATCCACACCGCGCACGCGGTGCAACTGCGGCGGCAGCGACTCGCGCATGAGGATCTCGGTGATCCCCGCCTGGTCGGCGAACGCGCGGGCCGCCGACAGCGCCGCGCCCGCCCGCGCCGCGAAGAGCCGGGCGAAGACCTCCTCGTTCCGGCTATATTCGGGCCGGTCACGACGGCGCAGCAGGATGAGCGCGCCCTCCGGGATGCCGTGTCCGGGCAGCGGGGTGACCACGACCGCGCCGACCGGCCCGTCGAAGCCCTCCGGAACGGCCCACGGCGGCAACTGGCCGGGAGCGATCCAGCAGGACGGGATCGGCGGGAAGCCCCGCAGGGCCTCGCTCAGTCCGGGCACCTCGGCGGGGTCGGCCTGCACCGTGCGGCGGTCGACCTCGCCACCCCGGACGGCGAAGGCCGCCGGCAGCCGTTTTCCGACCGCGGGCCGCACGAGCACGGCGGCGTCGGCCAGCTGCTCGGCCGCCAGCCGCACCGCGACCTCCATGCACCGGTCGACGTTCAGCGTCGACAGGATGGCGTTCGACTCATCCGCCAGGAGCGCCGTACGCCCTCGCTCCGCGCACAGTGTGACCTCGGCCTGCCGCCGGTCGGTGTCCTCGACCAGCCACCAGACCACGTTCCCGTCCGGCGAGCGGGTCGGGTACGCCTCGAAGCTGCGCTCCCCCACCCGGCCCCACACCGGTTCGCCCTCGATGCCGGATCCACTCGCGAAACGGTGCGCCTCCGCCAGCCACCCGGGCATCGTCGCGGCGAAGTCGGCCCCGGGCATCGCTCGCGGGAACAGCCGGACGGCGGCCTCATTGAGCTCGACCACCCGGCCGTCGGCGTCGGCCATCAGGACGGGATACGGGGCCGCGCCCCACAGTGCGCTGGTGACCCGCCCGGGGCCAGGCCGGGTCGTCGAAGGAGCGCTGAAAACGTCCACGTGCAGGACCCGCGAACTCGGAGCCCCACCACCCTCTGTCCGGTCGGAACGGTGCGGTGAGACGACCGTCCCTCATTCGGTGTCGGAAACAGCTTCCATTACACGCTCCCCGCCACACCGGTCGCAAGGCCGCCCCCTGGGTACGGCTCCGTCCCGCTGCCGACGGGGTCGCTCGGCGGTACGAAGCGCGTCCCGCGTAAACTCGGCTTCGACGCCCGCGCGGCGCTCGCGGCGTAGGGCGCGCAATTCCAAGAAGCCCCCGATCCCGATTCTGGGGGCCGCACAGGCCACCGATGATCCGGCCCAGGGCCCGCGTCGAATGATCAACGAGTCCGCGGCGCCGGCCATCAGTGATCCTTTCGGTCACCGATCTCCATACCCGCAAAGACATGCCTGCTCAGGACGTACTCGACAGGGATCGCCGGTATCCCGACGGTTCGAGCTTCGTCGGCCGCAGACGCGAGATGTCCGAGGTGAGACGGCTCCTGCCACGGACGCGCCTGCTCACGCTCACCGGCGCCGGCGGCGTCGGCAAGACACGGCTCGCGCTCCATGCCGCCAGGGTGCTGCGGGGCTGGTTCCCCGACGGGGTGCAGATCGTGGAGCTCACCTCGCTCGAAGAGGGCAGGCTGCTCGTTCCCACTGTGGCCGCCGCCGCGGGGATCCGGGAGATGGACCGGGAGGCCATGCCGCTCCTCCTCGCCCGCCTCGCCGACAAGCGGATGCTGCTCCTGCTGGACGGCTGCGAGCACCTCCTCGAATCCTGCACGGCCCTCGTGGACCGGCTGCTGCGGACCACCCCCCGCCTGCGGATCATGGCCACCAGCCGTCACCGGCTCGGCGTGCTCGGCGAACAGGTACTGCCGATCTCCTCCCTGCCGGTCGCCGACCAGCACGCGCCGACCCGCGAGATCGCCCGGTCCGAGGCGGTACGGCTCTTCACCGACCGGGCCGCCGCCGTACGCCCCGGTTTCAGCGTCACCGCCGCCAACGCCGGCACGGTCGCCCGCATCTCCCAGCGCCTCGACGGGATCCCGCTGGCGATCGAGCTCGCCGCCGCGCGCCTGAGGAGCACCCCGCTCGATCGGCTCCTGAGCGACCTCGACGACCGCTTCGCCGTTCTGACCGGAGGTGACAGGGCCGCACCGCCGCGCCACCAGACACTTCGCGCCACGATGGACTGGAGCCGCAGCCTGTGCTCCCCCGCCGAACGCCATCTGTGGGCACGCCTGGCGACCTTCCCCGGCGGAGTGGACCTCGACACCGCCGAAGAGGTCTGCGGCGGCGGGGAGATCGACCGCGACGAGATCTTCGACCTGATCGCCGGGCTGGTGGACAAGTCGGTCCTGACCGCCGAGCGTCTCCGGACCGGCCTGCGGTACCGCATGCTGGACAGCATCCGCGCGTACGGCCGCGAGCATCTGACCCCCGCCGAGGAGGAGCGGTTGCGCGGTCGGTACTGCGCCCACTACGCGTCGCTGGTCGGACGGTTCCGGATCGATCGGATGACCTCCGATCAGCTCGACTCCTTCCGTACGCTGCAGGTCGAACTGCCGAACATCCGTGCCGCGATGGACGCGTGTTACGCTCGGCCGGCCTCGGCGGCGACCGGGTTGGAGGTCGCCTCGGCGCTGTGGGGGTTCTGGCTGCTCGCCGGGGCCCTCACCGAAGGACGACACTGGCTGGAACGAGGACTGCGGCTCGTCTCCACTCCTGGCCGGGCCCGGCTCACCGCCCTGTGGGCCGACGCGTTGCTCGCCCTGCACCAGCGTGATCTGTCCACGGCGGTCGCCCGGATCGAGGAGTGCCAGACGCTCGCCGAGAGGACGAGGGACGTCACGGCCGCGGCCTTCGCCACCATGGTCGCCGGTATCGCCGCGCTGTCGGCCGGGGACGACCGGCGCGGGCTCGCGCTGCTGGAACAGGCCCGGAACCGCCACTGGGATGCCGGAGACCTCAACGCCGTCGGCATCAACCTCTACCTCGCGTCGATGTTCTGCGTCGCCAAGGACCCGGATCTCGGCGCGGCGCTCGGCGAGGAGCTCATGGCCCTGTGCGAGGCCCGGGACGCGCCGTTGTTCCGCGCGTACGCGTTGTTCGCCATCGGGCTCGCGGCGTGGAAGCAGGGCGACTGGCGGCGGGCGGAGACGATGATGCTGCAGGTCGCCGCGCCGTGGTCCGTCATCGAGGATCGCTGGGGGCTCGCCCAGTTCCTGGAGGTGCTGGCGTGGACCGCGAGCGCCGGTGGCGCCCAGGAGCGCGCGGCCCGCCTGCTCGGCGCGGCGGACCGGATCTGGCACGAGCTCGGGTTGTCGCCGACGCAGTTGCCGTACCACGTCCGCTCGCACCAGCAGTGCGAGACGCGCGCCAGGGAGGCGCTGGGGTCCCGGGCCTTCGGGAGAGAGTTCCGCGGCGGTGCCCAGTTGGACCTGGCCACCGCCGTCGCGGACGCCCTCTACGAAGCCTGACCCGTCAGCCGCCCAGGATCGCGTCGACGAAGGCTTCGGGGTCGAAGGGCGCGAGGTCGTCGGGGCCCTCGCCGAGGCCGACGAGCTTCACCGGAACGCCCAGCTCACGCTGGACCGCGATGACGATGCCGCCCTTGGCGGTGCCGTCGAGTTTGGTCAGCGCGATGCCGGTGACGTTGACGACCTCCGCGAAGACCCGTGCCTGGCGCAGGCCGTTCTGCCCGGTCGTCGCGTCCAGAACGAGGATCACCTCGTCCACCTGGGCCTGTTTCTCGACGACGCGCTTGACCTTGCCGAGCTCGTCCATCAGCCCGGTCTTGGTGTGCAGGCGGCCCGCGGTGTCGACGATGACGGTGTCGACGTTGTCCTCGATGCCCTTCTTGACGGCTTCGAACGCGACGCTCGCCGGATCCGCGCCCTCCTCCCGGCGTACGATCTCGGCGCCGACCCGCGACCCCCAGGTCTCCAACTGATCGGCGGCGGCGGCGCGGAACGTGTCGGCCGCACCGAGCAGGACGGTCCGTCCGTCTCCGATCAGGACCCGGGCGAGCTTGCCGCAGGTGGTGGTCTTGCCGGTGCCGTTGACGCCGACGACCAAGATGATCGCGGGCTGGGCGCCGTGCGGCTCGGTGCGCAGGGAGCGGTCCCAGTCCTTGCCGATCTGGCCGAGGAGCTCGTCCTTCAGCAGCCCCCGCACCTCGTCCGGGCTGCGGGTTCCGTAGACCTTCACCTTGGTGCGCAGGTCGTCGACGATCTGCCGGGAGGGCGCGACGCCGACGTCCGCCTGCACGAGGGTGTCCTCGATCTCGTCCCACGCGTCGTCGTCGAGCGTGTCGCGGGACAGCAGGGTGAGAAGGGTCTTGCCCAGGGCGTTCTGGGAACGGGAGAGCCTTGCCCGCAGGCGGATGAGGCGGCCGGCGGACGGCGGCGGGATCTCGAGCGCGGGCGGCGCGGGCGGCGCCTCGGGGGTCGGCGCCCGCGTGGGCGGCGCGACGAGCTCTTCTTCCTCGATGACGGCCGTGCCGCCGCGCGGTGCCTCCGGTGTCTTGGGCGCTTCCGGTGCCCGGGGCGGCGGCACGGCACGGCGCGTGCCCCGGACTAGGAAGAACACACCCGTCGCGACGGCGAGCACCACGATGGCGATGGCGAGAATGACGTATTCCATAGCGTGTCCCAGTCTCGCAGAAGGCGCGGGCTCCCCTTCGCGTCCCTACCAGGTCATCGTCCGCCCGGTCGCGTCGTCCTCCCGTGCGACCGAGCGGAAGGCTCGGAGAATCCCTCCGAGCGGCCCCGGCGAACCGGGGCATCCGCCGACGTTCCCATCGGCGGCGGAAACATTCTCCGAGCCTTCCGTACGGCGTGGCGGCGCCCCGCCGTCAGGGCGTCCGGGGAAACATCGTGGAGGCGCCGCCGGAGAGGGAGTCGCGTTCGGACTTCTCCCACTCCTCGACGTTGCGCAGCAGGGACTCCAGGTAGGTGCGCAGGTGCGTGCGGTAGACGTCACTGAAGGTCCGGAGGTAGGCGATCTCGCGTTCGAGGTCGCGGCGCTCGTCGCCGGACATCGGCTCGGTCGACGGGGCGACCTGCTCGGCGGCGTGCGACGCCTGCCGGTGCGCCTCTTCCAGGACGAGGGTGGCGCGGGACTGCGCGTCGGCGAGGATCTCGTCGCGGCCGCGCCGTGCCTCCTCGGCGACCTCACGGCTGTAGCGCTGCGCGTCCGCGACGTACTGGTCCGCGGTCTGCTGCGCGTTCGACAGGATCCGCACGGCCTGGAGATGGGCGTCCTCCGGCTGCACCGCGGCGGCCTCGGGCCCGCCGCCGGCGATGCGGTCACGCAGGCGGGTGACCTCGTTCTCCAGGGCCGCCTTCTCGTTGAGGACATGGACGAGCTCCTGCTCGACCTGGCCCAGGAACGCTCTCACCTGGTCTTCGTCGAACCCGCGGCGGCCGAGCGGAGCGCGCTGGAAGTTGACCGCCTGCAGCTCAGCCGGGGTGAGGCGCTGGGCGGCATGGGTATCGGGGGAGGTCATCGGTCTCCTCTAAGCGTCCGCGTATTTGTCGATTCGGATACGGTCCTGGCTCAACCCGAACTGCAGGAGCCGACCGACTGTCACGTCGGTCATTCCTGGCGAGCCGCAGACATAGGCGTCGTGGTTCTGCCACTGTCCGAACCGTCCGATGACATCGGCGAGCATGCCGTGCTCGGCCGCCGGGCCGGGATCGTGGTCGGAGACCACCGGGATCACGGTGAGCCACGGTGCCCCGGCCGACCGCTTCTGCAGATCCTCCAGGTCGTACAGCCCGTCGATGTACCGCGCGCCGAAGAAGAGGTGGACGCGCGGCGGGTTGGGCCGCGCGGCGATCTGCTCGAGGATCGCCTTCAGCGGTGCCAGGCCCGTGCTGCCGCCGATGAGCAGCACGTCGCGCCCCGACCGCTCGTCGATGGTCATCGTGCCGACCGGGGGGCCGAGCTTGATCCAGTCGCCCACGTTGAGCGACCGGACGAGGACCGGACTGACCGGACCGCCGTCGATCAACTGCACGTGGAAGTCCAGGGTGTTGTCGGGCCGGGGCGCGTTGGCCGGCGAGTAGTAACGCCACATCCGCAACCGCGCCGGGACCTCGAGGGAGACCGCCTGACAAGCGCAATTTGGGACAAGATGGTACAAAACATACGTATTGATTGCCTTGCCCCCTTGCACCAAGGAAACCGGAGGATGTCCTGGTCAGGCCGGTCAAGGCCGCCTCGGGCCGCCGGTCAAGGTCCCCGGAGCCGTCGGTCAGGGCCCTCCCGAAGCCATCGGTGGAAGGCGCTTCGGGCCGCCGGTCAGGGCGCGCGGAGGCGTCGGTCAGGCGCTTGGGGCCGCGGGTCAGGCCGGCTCCGGCTCCCGGAGGCGCTGACTCACCACCTGGGTCACACCGTCGCCGCGCATGCTGACGCCGTACAGGGCGTCCGCGCCCTCCATCGTGCGCTTCTGGTGGGTGATCACGATCAACTGCGACGACTCGCGCAGTTCCTCGAAGATGCCGATCAGCCGCTGGGTGTTGGTGTCGTCCAGGGCGGCCTCGACCTCGTCGAGCACGTAGAACGGCGACGGCCGCGCCTTGAAGATCGCGACGAGGAACGCGATGGCCACGAGCGAGCGCTCCCCGCCGGACAGCAGCGACAGTCGCTTCACCTTCTTGCCCGGCGGCCGCGCCTCCACCTCGACCCCGGTGGTGAGCAGGTCCTCCGGGTCGGTGAGCGACAGCCGCCCCTCCCCGCCCGGGAAGAGCCGGGAGAAGATCCCCTCGAACTGCGTCGCGGTGTCCTCGTACGCCGCCGCGAACACCTGCTGGACCCGGTCGTCGACCTCCTTGACGACGGTCAGCAGGTCCCGGCGGGTCTTCTTGAGGTCCTCCAGCTGTGAGGTCAGGAACGCGTGCCGCTCCTCCAGCGCCGCGAACTCCTCCAGGGCCAGCGGGTTGACCTTGCCGAGCTGGGTGAGCTGGCGCTCGGCCTGCTTCGCGCGCTTCTCCTGCTTGGCCCGGTCGTACGGCTCGGGTGCGGCGTCCTCTGGTGCGTCCGGGGCCGGGGGCACCGGCTGCTCGGGGCCGTACTCGGCGACGAGCACGTCCACCTCCAGCCCGAACTCCTCCATCGCCCGCTCCTCGAACTGCTCGAGTCGCAGCCGCTGCTCGGCCCGGGCGACCTCGCTGCCGTGCGCGACGTTGACGAGCTTCTCGTGCTCGCCGGTGAGCTCGCGCACGCGGGTCCGGACCGCCTTCAGCTCCTCCTCGCGGGCGGCGCGCGCCTGCTCGTGGGTCTCCCGCTCGGCCACCGCAGCGGCGATCGAGACCTCGATGCGGGCGAGCGCCCGCTGGACGCCGGCGCCCACGGCCTGCGCCACCCGGGCGTCGCGGGCGAGACGGCGGCGGCGCTCGGCGGCGCGGGCGCGCTCCTGACGCTCGCGGTCGGCCGCCCGCTCCAGCTCGTCGGCCCGGCCCGCGATGGCCGAGACGCGCTCCTCGGCGGTGCGGACGTTCAGCCGCGCCTCCATCTCGGCGGACCGCAGCTCCTGGCACCGGTCGTTCAGCTCGTCGCGGCGGGTGGTGTCCTGATCGTCGTCGTCGAGCGGCTCCTCCTCGGCGATCTCCAGGCGCTCCCGCAGCTCCGCCGCCGCCGCGAGGTCGCGGTCCCGCGCCTCCTCGGCCGTGGTGAGGGACCGGGCCAGGCGCTCGGCCTCCTGCCGGGCGGCCTGGGCGGCGGCCTGGAGCCGGGCCACGTGCTTGGCCTCCTGGGCTGCCTCGGCCGCCGCCTCCCGCATGCGGGCGCGCACCTTGTCCAGGCCGCCCTGCGCGCGGTTCACCCCGCTCTGCGCCTCGCCCACGGCCGCCTGGGCCGCCTCCAGCACGGACTGGGCCCGCTGCTCGGCCGCGACGGCCTCATCGAGGGCGACCGCGGTGCCCTCGGCCCTGGCCTCCGCGGCGGCGAGCCGCTCGGCGGCCTCGTCGCGGGCGGAGCGCATCTGCAGCAGGCTCTGCCGCTTGCCGCCACCGCCGAGCGCCCAGTGCGCGCCGAGCAGGTCCCCGTCGCGCGTCACCGCGCGCAGCTCGGGCCTGGCCCGTACGAGCGCGGCCGCGGCGGGCAGGTCCTCGACGACCACGACGCCGGTCAGCAGGTGACGGATCGCGGCCCGCAACGGCTCCGGGGCCGTCACGAGGTCCGCGGCGGGACGGGCGCCGTCCGGAAGGGCGAGGTGCTCCTGCCGCTCATCGGGTCCGGCGCCGACCACGACCCCGGCCTGCCCGGCGTCCTCGGCGCGCAGCAGGGTCAGTGCGGCCTCGGCGGTGTCGAGCGAGGCGACCGCGACGGCCTCGGCGGCCGCGCCCAGCGCCGCCGCCACCGCGATCTCGGCGCCCGGCTCCACCGACAGCAGGGACGCCATCGTGCCGAGCACGCCGTCGAGGTCGGCCGACAGGAGGATCTCCCCGCCGTCCGCCGCGCTGCCCATCGTCTGGTCCAGGGCCTCCACGCGCGCCTGCAGCGCGGTGAGCTCCTTCTGCGCCGCCTGGTCGGCGCCGCGCGCCGCGGCCACGCGGTCGCGCGCCTCCTTCACGAGCCGCCGAGGCTCCTCCACGGCCTCGCGGGCGTGCTCGACGGCATCCTTCGCCTGTTCGAGGACCTCCTGGGCGCGCTCGTGCTCGGCGGCCAGCGCCGGGTCCTCGGCGGCCTCGGCGTCCTGCGATTCGTACTCGGCCTGGGCCACCGCCGCGCGCTCCCGCGCGTCGGTGAGGGCCTCGGCGAGCCGGCCGATCTCCGCCTCGGTGGCCTGGACCTTGCTGCCCAGCGCCTCGACCCGGCCGCGCAGCCGGGCCAGCCCCTCGCGGCGGTCGGCGGCCGCGCGGGCCGCGTCCTGCAGGCGGTACTCCTCCTGTTTCAGCGCGGCCTCCGCGACGGCGCGCTGGTCGACGGCCTCGGCGAGGAGGTCCTGCGCCGCCTCGAGCCGGGCGCCGAGGACCTCCTCCTGCGCCCGGATCTCCGCCGCCTCGCGCTCCATGTCCTCCGGGTCACGGCCCCGGCGCTCCTCCGCCTGAGCCTCCACGGCGTTGCGGTGACGCTCGGCGGCGAGCTCGCCGACACCGCGCAGGCGCTCGCGCAGCGACGACAGCTGGTACCAGGTGTCCTGGACGCGGGCGAGGATCGGCGCCTGCTCGGCGGCCTCGGCCTCCAGGGCGGTCTCCCGCTGCTGGGCCTGCGCCAGTGCCTGCTCGACGGCCGCGCGGCGCTCGCGGATCGTCGCCTCGTCGGCCGCCTCCTGCTCCAGTTTGGCCGTGAGGGTGACCAGGTCGTCGGCGAGGAGCCGCAGCCGCGCGTCGCGCAGCTCGGACTGGATGACCGCCGCCCGCCGGGCGATCTCGGCCTGCCGGCCCAGCGGCTTGAGCTGGCGGCGCAGCTCGGTCGTGAGGTCCTGCACGCGCGTCAGGTTGGCCTGCATCGCGTTGAGCTTGCGCAGGGCCTTCTCCTTGCGCTTGCGGTGCTTGAGGACGCCCGCGGCCTCCTCGATCACCGCCCGCCGCCCCTCGGGGCCAGAGTGCAGGACCCGGTCGAGCTGGCCCTGCCCGATGATGACGTGCATCTCGCGGCCGATGCCGGAGTCGGACAGCAGCTCCTGGACGTCCAGCAGCCGGCAGGGATCGCCGTTGATGGAGTACTCGCTCTGCCCCGACCGGAACATCAGCCGGCTGATCGTGACCTCGGAGTAGTCGATGGGCAGCGCGCCGTCGGAGTTGTCGATCGTCAGGACGACCTCGGCGCGGCCGAGCGGCGGGCGCGAGGACGTGCCCGCGAAGATCACGTCCTCCATCTTCCCGCCGCGCAGCGACTTGGCGCCCTGCTCTCCCATCACCCAGGCGAGCGCGTCGACGACGTTCGACTTGCCGGAGCCGTTGGGTCCGACGACACAGGTGATACCGGGCTCGAGGCGCAGCGTGGTCGAGGACGCGAAGGACTTGAAACCCCGCAACGTGAGGCTCTTCAAGTACAAGCGCCCACCGATCCTTTCTGCGCCCGCGGACGGGTGGACCGTCCCGCGCCGCACGCCACCGACGCCCCGGCCATCTCAGCACGATACCGGCCGGGCCCCTTCGAGATCGGGTATCCGACTTTCACCGATGTGCCATGGTCGGACGTCGCGCGTGGCGCCTCTCCCGGCGATCCCCGCTCCGGGCCCGATGCGGCCCGAACCAGGAGCGGGCCGCGGCGGGAATTCTCAAACCTCGGAAACGCGTGCTTTGCGGCCAACAAAAAGGGACGTCGGATCGACGTCCCTTTTACGCGTCGACACTGACCTCAGGTCAGCGCCGGTTCGCGGTCCTTGGTAGCGAGCGCCATGACTTCGTTGTCAGCAACAGCGGCAAGCGCGTCGTTTTCGGACTGGAGCCGTACGAGCTCGGCCTCCAGGTCACGGACACGTTGCTGCAGGCGCCGCATCTCCGCAACCATGCGGGGGTCGGGACCGCCGACGTGGCCGAGTAGAGCCTTCGCCATGATTAAGGGTCCTCCACGCTGAGTGACCAGCAGGAATGGTCGCGCACGGAAAGCTTCCTGAGGTGCGCGTAACAACTAGGGTCGCACCGGCCGGAGAGCCGGTCAAGACAGATGTCACAGACCCGTAACAACCTGTCCGTACAAGTTTAGCAGACCTCTCAGACCGATCACCGTTCGACGAAGCCGTGAAGCCCGCCTCGCGGCTCCGTCCAACGCTCGGATACGCCGGTCACCCGTCCCGGCGTCGTGCCGCCTCGGAGGAGGTCCAGGAGTTCCTCGCAGTCCTTCCGCGGCCCTTCGGCGATCACCTCGACGCGGCCGTCCACCAGGTTGCTCGCCGAACCGCTCAGCCCCAGCTCCAGAGCGCGGGACCGCACCCACCACCGGAAGCCGACCCCCTGCACCCGCCCGCGCGCCCAGGCCGTCAGCCGTACGTGCTCGTCCATCCCCCGATCGTAGGCCGCGCCGGGACCTCAGTAGTGCGCCCGCCGGGGCCGGGGCTGGCAGGTGGGGCAGGTGAAGGAGGAGCGGTTCATGAAGGCGTCGCGCCGGATGGGGCTGCCGCACCTCGCGCACGGCTCGTCGCGCCGGCCGTAGACGTTGAGCGACCGCTCGAAGTAGCCGCTCTCGCCGTTCACGTTGACGTACAGGCTGTCGAAGGAGGTACCGCCCGCCTTCAGCGCGGCGGCCATGACCTCGCGGACTCCCGCCACCAGGCTCGACACCTCGGTCCGCGTCAGCGTCTCGGTCGGCCGCGCCCAGTGCAGCCGTGCCCGCCACAGCGCCTCGTCGGCGTAGATGTTCCCGACGCCGCTGATCAGGGACTGGTCGAGCAGCGCCCGCTTGATGCCCGTACGCCGGCGCCGCAGCGCCCGGTAGAACGCGTCCTCGTCGAAGGCGTCCTCCAGCGGGTCCGGGGCGATGTGCGTGATCGGTTCCGGGACGCCGTCCTCGGTGCCGGTGAGCATCAGGTGGCCGAAGGTGCGCTGGTCGACGAACCGCAGGTCGCGTCCCCCGTCGGTGAAGGTGAACCGGGCGCGCAGGTGCTTCTCCGGCGGCCGGTCCGGATCATCGACGAGCAACTGCCCGCTCATGCCGAGATGGGCCAGCAGCGCCTCGTCGTCGCCGACCGGCAGCCAGAGGTACTTCCCGCGTCGCCGCGCTCCGGCGACGGTCCGCCCGGTCATCCGCGCGGCCAGGTCCGCAGGGCCCTCGGTGTGGCGGCGCGCCGACCTGGGGTGCAGCACCTCGGCCGTCCGGACCGTACGGCCGACGACCCAGCGCTCGACGCCCCGCCGGACGACCTCGACCTCCGGTAGCTCGGGCACGGTGGACCTCCTCCATCAGCGTCAACGGGCCTGCGGCGCCGGGCCCCGCCGACCGGAGGGCCGGCGGAGGCGCGGGTCACTGCCGCGGGTCTCCCCCGGAGCCCTCGCGGATCGCCCGCCACGCGGTCTCGGCCGCCTGCTGCTCGGCCTCCTTCTTGCTGCGCCCCTCGCCGCGGCCGTACTCCGTCCCGCCGACGATGACCACGGCGCGGAACGTCTTCTGATGGTCCGGGCCGCTCTCCTCCACATGGTACTCGGGCACGCCGAGCTCCTCCGTGGCGGTCAGCTCCTGCAGGGACGTCTTCCAGTCCAGCCCCGCGCCCAGGCTTGCCGAGCGGGTGATGAGCGCGTCGAACAGCCGGTGGACCAGCTCGTCCGCGGCCTTCAGGCCCAGGTCGAGGTAGACGGCTCCGATCAGCGCCTCGAGCGTGTCGGCCAGGATCGAGGACTTGTCGCGTCCCCCGGTGCCCTCCTCGCCGCGGCCGAGGCGGATGTAGGCGCCCAGGCCGAGCGCGCGCGCCACCCCGGCGAGCGCCCGCATGTTGACCACCGCGGCCCGCAGCTTGGCCAGCTGGCCCTCGGGCAGGTCGGGGTGGTTGCGGAACAGCGTGTCGGTGACGATCAGGCCGAGCACCGAGTCGCCCAGGAACTCCAGCCGCTCGTTGGTCGGCAGGCCGCCGTTCTCGTAGGCGTAGGAGCGATGAGTGAGGGCGCGTTCGAGGAGGGCCGGGTCGGGGCTGACTCCGAGGGCCTCCTCGAGAGGACGCCGGTCGGCCGCCGAGTTGTCGGATCTCATGCGGCCCCCACGACCAGGGCCACGGCGGGCGGGTAACTCACGGTTCTTCCTCCGAGGAAGGTTCCGCGAGGGCGAGGCGCACGCCGGGTGTCTCCGGCGTCCGCCACGGCCTCGGGCGAGTCTTCATCGCGAGACGATCGGGGGCGGCGCAGGCCGCCCCCGGAGAACGTCGCTCAGGCCACGTCGACGACCTGTCGGCGGTTGTAGGTGCCGCAGGTCGGGCACGCGGTGTGCGGCAGCTTCTCGTCGCGGCACTGCGGGCAGCGCACGAGCGTCGGCGCCTGGGTCTTCCACTGCGAGCGACGGTGCCGCGTGTTGCTGCGCGACTTCTTACGCTTGGGAACGGCCACGTCAGCCCTCCTGGTCTTCTTGTCGTTGATCCAACATGCCCTGCAATGCCGCCCACCGGGGGTCGACGGCCTCATGGTGGTGGTCCGGCTCGGCGTCGGCCAGCCGCACCCCGCACTCCGAGCACAGGCCGGGACAGTCGTCCTGGCACAGCGGGGACAGCGGCAGTGCGAGCACCATCGCGTCCCGGACCACCGGCTCGAGATCGATGAGATCTCCCTCGAGACGGCGCTCGTCCTCCCCCGCGCTCTCGCCGGAGCGAGTGTCGGAGTAGACGTAGAGCTCCTGGAAGTCCACCTCGATCGACGAGGTGACCGGCTCCAGGCAGCGCGCGCACTCTCCCGTGAGAGGTGCCCGTGCCGTGCCCGAGATGAGCACGCCCTCCATCACCGCCTCGAGCCGGAAGTCCAGCTCGATGTCGGCGCCCTCGGGTACACCGACCATCTCGACGCCGAGATCCGCCGGAGCCGGCACGGTCCTGGAGTCCTCGCGCATCGATCCCGGTCTGCGGCCCAGCGTGGTCGTGTCGATCACGAAGGGGGCTCGGGGATCGATGCGGGTCAGGTGTTTCCTGCTTCCGTGAGGCATGGCGCATCACCGCCGTCGTACAAGGTCGATTGGCAAGGTTACCAACGTGCGGGCGTTCTCCCAACTCGGAGGCCCCTCAGGACCCGGCGGACCGGGCGTTCCGGGGTACGTCGCGACCACTCGAGGCGCGCTCCGGCGTGGCCTGGAGGCGCTCAGGACTGGGAGAACCGCCGGATGAGGCGTTGCTGAACCGACTCGGGCACCAGCCCGGACACGTCCCCGCCGTACTGCGCGACCTCCTTGACCAGACTGGAGGACAGGAAGGAGTACAGCGGGTTGGTGGCCATGAACATCGTCTCGACGCCCGCGAGCTGATGGTTCATCTGCGCGATCTGCAGCTCGTAGTCGAAGTCGCTGACCGCCCGCAGGCCGCGCACGATGACGGGGATGTCGCGCTCGCGGCAGAAGTCGACGGTGAGCCCGTGGAACTTCTCGACGACCACGTTGCCGTACTGCTTCGTCACCTCGGCGATCATCTCGGCGCGTTCGTCGACGGTGAAGAGGCTTTTCTTGGAGATGTTGATCAGGACCGCGACGACGACCTCGTCATACAGCCGCGACGCGCGGCTGATGATGTCGAGGTGGCCGTTGGTGACGGGGTCGTACGAGCCCGGACAGACAACACGGCGCACTAGGTGAGCACCCTTCGCTGAGGAAGCCGTCAGTGACCTGCGGCGTGACCGTACCAAAGGGTCCCTTCCCCGTATCGACGGGCCCTGCCCTCCTCGTACCCGGCCGGCCAGCGCACCGGCTCGTCGCGGGTCGCGCGTTCGACCGCGACCAGGGCGTCCGGGGCCAGCCAGCCGTTGTCGCGCAGATCCTCCAGCATCCGGGTGACGACCTCGCCGGTCACGGCGTACGGGGGGTCCGCGAAGACGAGGTCGTACGGCTCCTCGGGCGGGTTCCGCAGCACGCGCTCGACGCGGTCGGTCCGCAGTTCGGCGCCGGGCAGGCCGAGGGCGGCGATGTTCGCCTTGATCACTTTGGCCGCGCGCGGCGCCGACTCGACGAGCAGGACGTGGGCCGCGCCGCGCGACAGCGCCTCCAGCCCGACCGCCCCGGACCCGGCGAACAGGTCGGCCGCCCGCAGCCCGGTGAGGTCGCCGAGCAGCGAGTGGACCGTGGCGAACAGTCCCTCGCGGGCCCGGTCGCTGGTCGGCCTGGTGTCGCGGCCGGAGGGGACGGAGATGCGCCGGCCACCGGCCGCTCCTGCGATGAGTCGGGTCACTCCCCCAGTCTGCCGAGCCCCGCCCCTGCCCGCGACGAGTCGGGTCACTCCCCCGCTCCCCCAACCCGCCGAGCCCCGCCCCTCCCCACGACGAGTCGGGTCACTCCCCCGCTCCCCCAACCCGCCGAGCCCCGCCCCTCCCCACGACGAGTCAGGTCACCCCCGCTCCCCCAACCTGCCGAGCCGCCGGCCGCCACGCTGCCCCGGCCCGGCGCGATCAGTAATCGAGGGCGATGGTTCCGGCGCTGAGGCGGTCGACGACCGCGCCCAGGTCCGGGGCGCGGATGAGGGCGCCGCGTAGCCCGTACACGACCGCCGCGCCCTCGAAGCGTTCGGCGGTCCGGCGCAGCCGCTCGGCCCGGCCCGGGTCGCCGCGCGTCAGTTCATCGGCGTCGGCGACGTCCACCAGGAGGTACGGCCGGGCGCCCTTCTCCGCGACCCGCAGCCGCGAGACCCGCTCCCAGGGCACGAACACGTCGTAGCCGCGCCGCGCGAACACCCGCAGCCGGACGCCCTCGGTCGTGAAGACGGGCGGGGTGCGCAGCAGCCGGAACTCCGAGCGGGCGAGGAACGCCATCCCGACGGCGGAGGCCAGCAGGCCCAGTCCGAGAGCTGGGAAGATCACGAACACGGGACCGGCCGCGGCCTGTTCCGACAGCCCTCGCATGGTGAGCAGCAGGTATCCCACGAGGACGAGCACGAGAAGCGCACCGACGCCCGAGACGGCGGCCAGGGTGGCGATCAGGTAGGCGGGTGCGGCGGCGACGGGGACCGGAAAGTCGCGCTTCTGCTCCACTGCGGGAGCGTAACCACAGACGGAGAATCGCGGCCACGACCTTCCCGGCGCGTCGGGAGACCGTGATCGACATCGAGGCGTCCGGGCCGGACGCGAGGCTCGGCGAACCGGCCCGCAGGGCGGCATCGAGTCCGATTCCTCCCAATTCCGGGCGTGCTTCGCCGAGCCTTCCGCGGACCAGTGGACCGCTTCGTCAGGGACGGGAGGTCGGGGCGGCCAGGGCCCAGCGGGCCTCGGCGCGGATGCCCGGGTCCGGGTCCGCCAGCGCGGCCGTCAGCGCCGACCGGGCGTAGTGCCGGTCGGCCGCCCAGCGGGCCAGCGCCCGTACGGCCGCCAGGCGGACGGCGACGACCTCGTCGTCGAGCGCGCTGGTCAGCGGGCCGATCGCGGCGCGCGGGCCCAGCGCCGCGAGGGCGGCCACCGCGCTCTCCCGGATGCGCCAGGACGGATCGGTCAGGGCGATCTCGCCGAGGTCGGCGGCGGCCCTGAGCAGAGCCAGCCCGCGGATCGTCTCTGCGCGGCCGGGGTCGTCGCGGCGCAGGGCCAGGGCGTAGATGTCCCAGGCGGCGGCCCGCATGGCGCGCACCAGCTCCGCCGCCACCGCGCGCACGTAGGAGTCGGCGCCGGTGGCGGCGGCCTGGACGAGGTCGCGCACGCCCTCCTCGCCGACCAGCACCTCCTGTTCGTCGATGAGGGCGCCGGCCGCGGCCCGGCGGACGCGGGCGTCCCGGTCGCCGAGGGCGCGGGCGAGCCTGTTGCCGGCCTGTTCCTCCACGCGCCGCGTCGGCGGCAGCGGCAGGTCGATGACGGTCATGTGTTCCTCCGGAGAGTCGTCTGATGGACGCCGGGACGCGTCGGAGGACACGGCCTCTCCACGCGCGGCGCGGCCGCGACGGGCGCGGCCCCTGGGACGAGGGCTCAGCCCCGGCGACACAGGGCGCTGGCCTGTCGCCGCAGGTCGACGTGGAGCCGCACGATCAGCGGAGCTCTCCGGTGCACGTATCCAGCCTGAACTCGCTTCCCTATTTTGTCAACCGAGATGGTATGGAAATGAGATCGGGCGCCGAAGCTTCGCGATCAGCGGCCGGCGGCGTGCGGGCCGCCCGCCGGTAGGGGCCTACGGCTCAGGTCTTCTCGAGGTACTCGGCGCGTTCCTCGTCGATCAGGGCCGCCAACTCCGCGGCGAGCGCCGGATGCTCCGCCAGCTCCGGGTCCTGCTCGACGAGCGCCCCGGCCTCCGCGCGCGCCGCCTTGATGATCTCCTCGTCCCGCAGGAGGGTCAGCAGCCGGAGGCTGGAGCGCCGCCCGGACTGGGTCTCGCCCAGGACGTCGCCCTCGCGACGCTGCTCGAGGTCGAGGCGGGACAGCTCGAACCCGTCGAGGGTGGAGGCGACCGCGTCGAGACGCTCCCGGGCCTTGGAACCCTCGTCGGCGTCCGTGACGAGCAGGCACAGCCCGGCGTACCGGCCCCGGCCGACCCGGCCGCGCAACTGGTGCAGCTGGGAGACCCCGAACCGGTCGGCGTCCAGGATCACCATGACGGTGGCGTTGGGCACGTCCACGCCGACCTCGATGACCGTCGTGGCGACGAGGACGTCGATCTCCCCGGCGGCGAACCGCCGCATGACGGCGTCCTTGTCGTCCGGGTGCAGGCGGCCGTGCAGCACCCCGATCCGCAGGTCGTGCAGCGGACCCTCGGAGAGCTTCGGGGCGACGTCGAGCACGGCGAGGGGCGGCCGGCGGCCCTCCGTCTCCGCCTCTTCGGCGCTCAGGTCGCTCTCCTCGCCCTCCGCCTCGCCGATGCGGGGACAGACGACGTACGCCTGCCGGCCCTGGGCGACCTCCTCCCGGATGCGCTCCCAGGCGCGGTTCCAGTACGCCCGGTTGGCCGAGGGGACGACGTGGGTCGCGATCGGGGACCGCCCGGCGGGCAGCTGGGTGAGCGACGAGGTGTCCAGATCGCCGTACACGGTCATGGCGACGGTGCGCGGGATCGGGGTGGCGGTCATGACGAGGACGTGCGGGCGGCCACCGGTCGCCTTCTCCCGCAGCGCGTCGCGCTGCTCGACGCCGAACCGGTGCTGCTCGTCGATCACGACGAGGCCCAGGTCGGCGAACTGGACGTGCTCCTGCAGCAGCGCGTGGGTGCCGACGACGATGCCAGCCGTGCCCGAGGCCGCGTCGAGCAGGCCCGCGCGCCGCGCCTTGGCGCCCTGCGAGCCGGTCAGCAGGGCGACCCGGGTGCCGTGCTCGGCGCCGCCGAGCCGGCCCGCCTCGGCGAGCGGTCCGAGCATGTTCACGATCGACCGGTGGTGCTGCTGCGCCAGGACCTCGGTCGGCGCGAGCAGCGCGGCCTGCCCGCCCGCGTCGACGACCTGCAGCATCGCGCGCAGGCCGACGATCGTCTTGCCGGCGCCGACGTCGCCCTGCAGCAGGCGGTGCATGGGATGCTCGCGCGCCAGGTCCGCGGCGATCTCCTCCCCCACGTCTCGCTGGCCCGCCGTCAGCTCGAACGGCAGCCGCCCGTCGAACTCGGCGAGCAGCCCGTCCTTCGACGGCGGCCGCGGTGTCGCCCGCAGCGCGGCTGCGTCCCGCCGGCGCCGGGCGAGGGCGGTCTGCAGGACGAACGCCTCGTCCCACTTCAGCCGCTTGCGGGCGCGGCCGGCCTCGGCCATGTCCGCGGGCCGGTGGATGCCCTGGTACGCCTCGGCGAGCCCGAGGAGCCGGTGCCGCCGGCGTACGGTCTCCGGCAGGGAGTCGGGGCCCACGTCGACGGTGTCGAGGGCCATCCGGACGCAGTCGCCGATCTGCCACGACGTCAGGCCCTTGGTGGCGGGATAGACGGGGATCAGCTCCTCGGCGAACTCCCGCGCCGCGTCCGTGCCCTCCCGCGAGTCGACCGCCTTGTACTCCGGATGGACGAGCTGCCGCTTGATCCCGTTGCCGGACCGGTAGAAGGACACCTTCCCGGCGAACAGGCCGCGCGTGCCGGGCGGCAGCTCCCGCTCGGGGACGCGCGCGCCGGTGCCGAAGAAGGTGAGCGTCAGGCGCCCCCGGCCGTCCGTCACGACCACTTCGAGGAGGTAGCCCGGCCGTCTGGTGATCTTCCGGCCCTGGACCTTCTCGACCTCCGCCATGACCGTGACGTATTCGCCCTCGACCAGGCCGACCAGGTCCGTGAGCTCGCCTCGCTGGGCGTAGCGGCGCGGATAGTGGCGGAGCAGATCGCCGGCGGTGTGCAGGTCGAGCGCGGCCAGCTTCTTGGCCGCCTTCGGGCCCACCACCTTCACCAGCGGCGCGTCGAGAGTCGTCACGGCACCTTCCTCTGAGCAGCCTGGCTTCCTCTGTTCTACCGGCTCGGCCGGACAGGAGACGGGGGACCCGTCCCGGCGGCCACCCGAACCGTCCTATTCGACCCCGATGAGCAGCAGGTGGCGATCCTGCCCGCCGTGGTAGACGGCGACCTCGACGTCGGGCCGGACGGCGTACAGGCGCTCGCACACCCGGTCGGCCAGACCGTCCGGAGCGCCGTCACCGACGATCAGCGTGACCAGTTCGCTGCCCGGGGACAGCATGCGGTCGAGGACGCCCGCCGCCAGGAGGGACGCGTCCGCGCCGATGACCGCGACATCGCCGTCGACGAGGCCGAGGACGTCTCCGGGCCGGCACATCCCGACGCTCGTCACCGCCTCGCTCCCGGCGGTCTCGAGCCGGCCGGACCGCGTCGCGCCCGCCGCGCGGGTCATGGCGATCACGTCGTCCTCGAACCGGCGCAGCGGGTCGTGGACCGCGAGCGCCGCCAGACTCTGCACCGACGCCCTCGCGGGGACGACCGCCGCGTGCACGCCGTCCTCCCTCGCCTGCCGGGCGGCGGACTCGGCGACGGCCAGCACCGTCCCGTCGTCCGGCAGCACGACGACCTCGTTCCCCGCCTCGGTGATCGCCTCGATCAGCTCGGTCAGGCCGGGAACGTGCCCGGAGGCGCGGCGCACGACCCGGGCGCCGTGCTCCTCCAGCAGCGCCGCGAGGCCGTCGCCGGTGGCCACCGCGACGACGCCCCGGCCGGTACGCCGGGCGGGACGGTCCTGCGCGGCGTCCAGATAGGTCACCCGGACGCGGTACGGGCGGCCGGCGCGCAGCCCGGCCTCGATGGCCGCGCCGGCGTCGTCGGTGTGCACGTGGACGTTCCACAGCCCCTCGCCGCCGACCACGACGAGGGAGTCGCCGAGGGCGTCCAGTTCCGCGCGCAGCTCCGTCACCGGGCCGTCGTCGGCGTCGAGGAGGTACATCACCTCGTACGCTCCGCCGCCTCCGGGCCGCGGCGGGTCCTCCGGCGGGTGCTCCTGGCTGCGGCGCGGCACGTCGTACGTCTCGGGGTACTCCCCGCTCACCACGGCGGCGAGCGTCTCCAGGACGACGCACAGCCCGGCCGCGCCCGCGTCGACCACACCGTTGCGGGCGAGCACGTCGAGGTGGTCGGGCGTCCGCCGCAGCGCGGCGCGTGCCCGCTCCGCCGCCGTCCACGCGGTGACGCCGGGATCGGCGGCGAGGAGGGTCGCTCCCGCGACCTCGCGCAGGACGCTGAGCATCGTTCCCTCGACCGGATGGGCGACGGCCCGGTACGCGAGGTCGGCGGCGTTCCCCAGGGCGGCGTCCAGGCCGCCGCCCGCGCCCAGCACGTCGGCCATGCCGCGCAGCATCTGGCTGAGGATGACTCCGGAGTTGCCGCGGGCGCCCAGGAGCGCGCCCTCGGCGAGGGTCCGCCAGGCGGCCGCGGCGTCCGCGTCGCCGGGCAGCCCGTCGAGGCGTTCGGCCGCCGCGAGCAGGGTGAGGTGGAGGTTGGTCCCGGTGTCGCCGTCGGGCACGGGGAAGACGTTCAGCGCGTCGATCCCCGCGCGCGTGCGGCCCAGCGCGTCCGCCGCCAACCGGCACCAGCGTCGTACCGCCGCGGCGTCGAGAACGTCGCCCACGCCACCTCCCAGGGGAATAACTTTAGACTTACCGCACGTGAGGGCTGCTCGATTCGCGTCTCTGGGCGGGTGTCGGCTAGTCTTGACCTCTGGGTCCCGTCGGGGACCCTTTTGACGAGCGCCCGAACTCCGGGCTTCCACCCTTCCAAACACTTTGGAGCGCATCCCATGGCTTCCGTCTGCGAGATCTGCGGCAAGGGGCCGGGGTTCGGCATGCGCGTCTCTCACTCGCACCGCCGCACCCCTCGCCGCTGGAACCCGAACATCCAGCGGGTGCGAGCGGTCGTCGGCCGCACCACCAAGCGGATCAACGTCTGCACGTCGTGCATCAAGGCCGGCAAGGTCATCCGGCCCGCCGCCCGCTGACGCCGCCTCCCCGAGCGCCGCGAGGCGCCCCTGGACTGTGCTCTCACCGGGCACACTGAACGGCCGGTCCGCTCCACACGGACCGGCCGTTCGCCTTGTCATGGGGGCGTTCCCCGCCGCCGTACGCCGGCTCCCGCGCCCGGACGCCGGCTTCCCTCCCGAGCGCCGTCCTCCCCTCCGAGCGCCGTCCTCCCCTCCGAGCGCCGTCCTCCCCGCTCAGGCGGCCTTGAGCAGCGGCTTCCCCGCCCGGAGGCCGTGCCCCGGCCCGCCGCTTCGACCCAGACGCCGCCGTACGGCGTGCGGCCGTCGCGCGCGGGCGGCATGCAGCGGTCACGGCCGGGCATCATGCGGCGCATGAGAGTGGTGGCGCTCGCCGACACGCACGCTCCCCGTCGGTGGCGGGGCTGCCCGCCCTCGGTGGCGGCGCACCTCCGGGACGCCGATCTCATCCTGCACGCCGGGGACGTCTGTGTGCCCTCGGTGCTCGACGAGCTCTCCGGCTACGCGCCCGTACGCGTCGTGCGCGGCAACAATGACGGCCTGGACGTCGCGGAGTGGGGCGCTCCGGAGGTTTTGGAGCTGGAGTTGGCCGGACTCCCGGTGGGGGTGATCCACGACAGCGGCCCCGCCAAGGGCCGGCTGCGCCGGATGCGCCGCCGCTTCCCGGAGGCGCGGTTGGTCGTCTTCGGCCACTCGCACATCCCGCTGGACGAGAGCGGCGAGGGGCTGCGCATCTTCAACCCCGGCTCTCCGACCGACCGCCGGCGCCAGCCGCACGGCACGATCGGCCTGCTGGACATCGACGAGGGCCGTCTCCTCGACGCGCGGATCGTGCCGGTGACCTGATCGCGTTCACGCGGGAGCCTCACGCCGGAGCCGTCGAACGGCGTCCGGTACGGGTCCGCACGCCGACCCGGCCCGTCGCCCGTACGCGGCGCGGGCAGGTGGGCTCGTCAGTAGCCGCGGGCGCCCCAGGTGTCCCAGCAGTCTCCCCAGTTGTCGCAACCGTCTCCGCCATGGCCGACGGCGACGTGATGCGACGCGGTCGCGGTGGAGGGCGCTCCGGGCGCTCCGAAGGCGAACGCGATGGCTCCGGCAAGGGCCAGTCCCGCCATGGCGACCGCCGGCTTCTTCGCTCCACGCATGAAGGACACCTCCTCTCGTCCCACGTGACGCCGCGCCCTTCGCCCGGCCGCCCTCGAAGGCGCTCAGGCAATTGGTCGCTTTCGTAGTTGTTCCTCCGAGTTCAACTGCACAACGTCCGCCCATCGGAATCAACTGGCGAAACCTTCGCGATGCGCTACTTGACCGACATCGGGCATATTTCGCGACACCCTTTAATCACGATCTTCACCACCTTGACACACCGGGCCGACCTCGGAGAATCCCCGGCCACGGGGGCCGGGGCGACGGTCGCGAGCCGGTCCCGGAGCTCCGCCGCTCCGGGACCGCTAAGGCACGCGCCGCCCCATCACCAAGCAAGGGTGAAATTTCAACTTTTAGCTATTCATGGGTTGATTTCGGGGGTGGCCCGAGGTCGGGTGGACAGTGGATAGCACCGCATATCGGCCAATTACCGACAGCGAGCAACCACCCCTATCCGTCGATCAAGCAAAGAGGTGTCTTCCATGAGCATTCCGAAGCGGATGGCGCTCGCCATCTCAGGAGCGGCCGTCGCCGGAGCCACCGCTCTGGCGCTGGGTGCCGCCCCGGCCGCCGGCGCACAGGCCGTCACCGTGGCACCGCACCACACCGTCGCCGCCGCACCTCACCACGCCGCCACCGGCCATCTCGTCGGCCAGATCCGCACCGACGGCTGGGGCTGGGGCTATGACGACGGCGGCTGGGGCTGGGATTACGGCGGCTGGGATTACGGCGGCTACGGTTACGGCGGCTACGGTTACGGCGGCGGCTGGGGCTGCGGCTACTGCTGACGACCGTCGCCTCGCCGAGATCGAGACCGGGTCGCACCGGGGCCACGTGTGACGCGCGGGGCCCCACCCCGGGTCAGGGGCGGGCGTCCGGCCGGACGCGGTGGAACTCCCACGCGTGGTCGACCGGCCCGATGCCGCCGCCCAGCGGGAAGCCGTGCTCGATGGCGCCGGTGATGTACTCCTTCGCCCGGCCGACCGCCGCGACGACGTCCTCGCCGCGTGCGAGGTGGGAGGCGATGGCCGACGCGAGCGTGCATCCGGTGCCGTGCGTGTGCATGTTGTCGAGCCGCCGTCCGGGGAACCGGTGCTCCGCCGTGCCGTCGAAGAGCAGGTCGACCGGGTCGCCGGGCAGGTGACCGCCCTTGATCAGCACCCACCGCGGGCCGAGGGCCTTGACGGCCTCGGCGGCCCGGCGCATCCCGCTCTCGTCCTCGACCTTGACGCCGGTGAGCTGCTCGACCTCCCAGAGGTTCGGGGTGACGACGGTGGCCAGCGGGAGCAGCGCGGACCGGACCGCGCCGACCGCCTCCGGGGCCAGCAGCGCGTCTCCGTGCTTGGAGACCCCCACGGGGTCCACGACGATCGGGGCGTCCACGTCGGCCAGCGCCTCGGCGACGGTCTCCACGAGCACCGAGGAGGCGAGCATCCCGGTCTTGATCGCCTGCGCCCCGATGTCGGACAGGACCGAGTCGAGCTGGGCGCGCACGGCCTCGGGAGGCAGCTCCCAGTAGCCCTGGACGCCGAGGGAGTTCTGCGCGGTGACGGCGGCGATCACGCTCATGCCGTGCACGCCGAGGGCGAGCATCGTCTTGAGGTCGGCCTGGATGCCCGCGCCGCCTCCGGAATCGGAGCCGGCGATCGTCAGGACCCGGGGCGGAGTCGTCATGGCGACCACTCTACGGTCGGCAGGACTTCCCGTTGAAAGTGCAGCCGGACGGCGCCGTCCCCGTCCCCGTGGCGGTGAACCGCACGGTGACGGTCCGGCCCGGAGCGATGGCGGGCCGGGCCGCCGGGTTGCGGACGACCAGCACCGTGCCGGTGCGGACCGCGCTGCCGCCCGTCACGCCGGTGATCCTCGCCTGGGCGTACCGCAGGACGAGGGTCCAGCTCCGCACGGAGGTGGCGCCGTGGTTGGCGATCGTCGCCTCGCCCTGGAAGCCGCGCGCCGACGCGGAGGTGGTCCGCACGGTCACGGCGACGCCGGAGCGTCCCGTGCCCCGGCTGACCCGGCCGCTCTGCGAGGCGTCGTTCCGGGCGGTGCGCGGGTTCGCCGGGCCGGAGATGGTCACGATCGGTGACGCTCCGCCGGACGGCGTACCGCCCGCGAAGTTCAGTGAGATCTGCTGCGTGCTGACGGCGGAGATGATCGCACCGATCGCCAGGACACCGGCGACCGTCGGCAGGAGCGGCACCTTGCCGAACCTCCGGTTCCGGCCTGGACGGTCATCCTCCGGATCCGCCCGCGAGCCGTCCTCCGGCTTCCTGGTGTGTCGTCCCATCCCGTCCCTCTCCGGTCTCGGGATGTATACCAAAAGCACACAGCCCATGCCTACCAGACCGCCGATGCGAACTGCGACAACTCACCGCTACGGCAGGCGGAAATGGTCCCATCCGCCACCCCGGTATGGCCTTCCGTCCACGAGAACCTCGGCGGGCCCCTCGGCCACTCTGCCGATCGTCCGCCACTCCGCGGGCAGCGCCGCCCCCTCCGGGAACGTCGCCGCGAACGCGTGGTCCTCACCGCCCGTGAGGGCCAGCCGCAGTCCGTCCGGCACGGGCGGCACGGGCACGGCCGCTCCGTCGATCTCGATCCGCACACCGGCCGACTCCGCGATGTGCCCGAGGTCCTGGACGAGGCCGTCGCTGACGTCCAGCATCGCGGTCGCCCCGAACTCCCGGGCGCGCAGCGCGGCGGCGTACGGCGGCCGGGGACGCCGATGCGCGTCGATCAGGTCGGCCGGCTCCCGCAGTCCCGCCGACAGCAGTTCCACGCCTGCTTCGGCGTGGCCGAGCCGGCCGGCCACCGCGACGACGTCACCGGGCCGGGCCCCGGAGCGGGTGATCGCCGGGCCGTCCAGGGCGCCGAGCGCGGTGACGGCGAGCACCACGGCCTCGGCGCGCACGATGTCGCCTCCGGCGACCCCGGCTCCCACCTGCGCGCACTCGTCGCGCAGCCCGTCGCACAGCGCGTCGACCCAGTCGACCGCCGTACCGGGCGGAGCGCCGAACCCGATGAGCAGGGCGGTCGGCCGGGCGCCCATCGCCACGACGTCCGCGAGGTTCTGCGCGGCGGCCTTGCGCCCGATGTCGTACGGCGGGGACCAGTCACGGCGGAAGTGCCGGCCCTCGACGAGCAGGTCCGTCGTCGCGACGACGCGTCCGCCGGGGGCGCGCACGATGGCGGCGTCGTCGCCGGGCCCGAGTTCCACTTCGGGCCCCTGGCCCAGACGTCCGGTGATTCGAGCGATCAGCCCGAACTCGCCGAGTTCCCCGATGCTGATGACCCACCTCCGATCAAGACGCGGTACGGTTGCCGCTGATGGCCGTTTTAAGGGAGGACGTGATGGTGCAGGCCTACATCCTCATCCAGACCGAGGTCGGCAAGGCGGCCGAGGTGGCCCGCGAGATCTCCGGCATCCACGGGGTCACGCTCGCCGAGGACGTCACCGGGCCGTACGACGTCATCGTCCGCGCCACCGCCAACAACGTCGATGAGCTCGGCAAGCTCGTCGTCGCCCAGATCCAGTCGGTCGAGGGGATCACGCGCACCCTGACCTGCCCCATCGTCCACATCTGAGACCGTTGTCCGCACCACCGCCAGTCTGCACCACCGGACGCCCTCCGGTGGCGAGGGGTGGAGCCCCGGCGCCGCTCCGGCGGGTGACGCCGGTCGTGGCGGCGCTCGCGGTGGTCGCGGCCGGATGCGGCGCGAGCGAGGTCGAGGTTCCGGTGCCGCACCCGTCGGCGTCGGCCGTGTCGTTGTGCCGTGCCTTCCACGACCGGCTGCCGCAGCGCCTGCACGGCCTGAGGCGCCGGTCGACCAGTCCGCGCTCGGACCTCGTCACCGCGTGGGGATCCCCCGCCATCGTGGTGCGCTGCGGCGTGCCGCGCCCGACGGGGCTGCACCTCACGTCCCAGCTCGCCGTGATCAACGGGGTGTCCTGGCTGCCGGTGCCGCCGGACCGCCCGGTCACGTTCACCGCCGTCGGCCGGCACGCGTACGTCGAGGTGACCGTGCCGCCCAAGTACACCCCGCCCGGCGACGTGCTGAACGAGCTCACCGGCGCGATCAAGGCCACGGTCCCCGCCAACTCGGACGCCACCCTGTGAGTGCGCCCCTCAGTGGGTGATGTGCCGAGCGGCCGCGACCAGCGCGGGAAGGGCGCCGCCGGCCTCACGCCGCCACAGCAGCACGACCTCGATCGGCGGCATGGGCTCCAGGATCGGCCGGAACACCAGGCCCGCCGGGATCGGCGCCGCCTCCCGTACGCAGAGCGTGTAGCCCTCCCCCGCCGCGACCAGCAGGGGGACCAGGTCGTGGCCGAAGGCGGCCGGGCCGAACCTCGGATGCAGGCCGCGCCCGACGAACTGGTCGACGAAGCGCGCCGCCTCGGCCGTCCTCGGCAGGATCAGCGGTTCTTCGGCGAGGTCCGCCAGGGAGATGGCCGCCCGGGCGGCGAGCGCGTGGCCGCGCGGCAGCAGCGCGCGGACCTGGGCCCGGTGGACGACCAGGCGGGAGACGCCCTCGGCGGCGGGCACCGGACGGTATCCCAGGCCCGCCTGCACGTCCCCCCGGACGATCTGCGTGACCTGCTCGGCGGTGCGCATCCGGGTCAGCCGCACGCTCACGCCGGGCGCGAGGCCGCGCAGCGTGCCGAGGATCGCGCGCACGACGTCGGACAGCCCGTCGGCGACCGCGAGCCGTAGCCCGCCCAGGTCGCCCGCCACCGCCTCGGACACGGCCGTGAGCGCCTGGTCGAAGACGCCGAGGACCGCCTCCGCGTGGGCCGCGAAGACCTCGCCGACCGGCGTCAGGCGCATGCCGCGCGCCGTCCGCTCGAACAGCGGCGCGCCCACCTCCCGCTCGACGATGCCGAGCTGCTGCGAGAGCGTCGGCTGCGCGACGCTCAGCAGCTGGGCCGCCCGGCGCACGCTCCCGGTCTGGGCGACGGCGAGGATGTAGCGCATCTGGCGTACGTCCACGCGATCCTCCCTCCGCCGCCTGTGGGGATGATCACATAGATCATCCCCGTTCGCATCGGGAGGACACCCGCGACCCTACCGGGCGGTCCCCTCGCGGCGGACGGGCTCGCGGCCGGGCGGCTGCGCGGGGCTGGGCCGGGACGGGACCGCCGGTACGTCCACCCGCACGGCGCCGCCGTCGAGCCGGACCGGCCGCCCGTAGTGGTCGATCTCCAGTGGTTCGCCGCCCAGCAACTCGTACACCGCCTCGCCGTGGCCGATGGTGACCTTCAGCCGCCGCCCTCGGAACCGCATCCGGAAGGAGAGCCGCGCGATCCCCGGAGGCAGCCGGGGCGCGAAGCTCAGCCGCGTGGTGTACTGCCGCATCCCGCCGAGCCCGGCGACGAGCGCGGTCCACGTCCCGGCGAGGGAGGCGATGTGCAGGCCGTCGCGCGTGTTGTGCTCCAGGTCGCGCAGGTCCATCAGCGCGGCCTCGCCGAGGTAGTCGTGGGCGAGCTCGATGTGTCCGGTCTCGGCCGCGATCACGGCCTGGGTGCAGGCCGACAGCGAGGAGTCGCGTACGGTCAGGCCCTCGTAGTAGACGAAGTCGCGGAACTTCTCGTCGGCGGTGAAGGCGTCGCCGCGCAGGTGCAGGGCCAGCACGAGGTCGGCCTGCTTGACGACCTGCTTGCGGTAGATGTCGAAGTATGGGTAGCTCAGCAGCAGCGGATAGTTGTCTGGCGGGGTCTCCTCGAAGTCCCAGCGCGCGTGGTGGGTGAAGCCCTCGCTCTGCGGATGCACCTCGAGCCGCTTGTCGTAGGGGATGACGATGGCGTTCGCGGCGTCCCGCCAGCCCGCGGTCTCCTCCTCGGTGACGCCCATCCGGCGCGCCTGCTCGGGGTAGTCCTCGGCGAGGTCGGCGGCGGCCAGGAGGTTCCGCTGGGCCATGAGGTTCGTGTAGATGTTGTTGTCCGCCAGCGCGCTGTACTCGTCCGGGCCGGTCACGCCGTCGATGCGGAACGCGCCCTTGGCGTTGTGGTGGCCGAGGCTGCGCCACAGCCGGGCGGTCTCCACGAGGATGTCGAGGCCGACGTCGCGGGAGAAGTCCTCGTCGTCCGTGGCGTCGGTGTAGCGGATGACGGCGTCGGCGATGTCCGCGTTGATGTGGAACGCCGCCGTGCCGGCCGGCCAGTACCCGGAGCACTCCTGCCCGGCGATCGTCCGCCATGGGAAGGCGGCGCCCGCCAGCCCGAGCTGTTCGGCCCGTTCCTGGGCGAGGTCGAGCGTCGAGTGCCGCCAGCGCAGGGCGTCCGCCGCGGCCTCCGGCCGGGTGTAGGTCAGCAGCGGGAGCACGAACGTCTCGGTGTCCCAGAACGTGTGGCCGTCGTAGCCGGGACCGGTCAGGCCCTTCGCCGGGATGGGACGGCGCTCGGCGCGGGCACCGGCCTGCAGGGTGTGGAACAGCCCGAACCGTACGGCCTGCTGGACCTCGGCGTCGCCCTCCACCTCGACGTCGGCGCCCGCCCAGAAGTCGTCGAGGAACTCGCGCTGTTCGCGGACGAGTCCGTCCCAGCCGGTCATCTTGGCCGCGGCCAGCGCGGCGATCACCTGATCGTGAACGGCGGGCCGGGACCGGCGGCTGGACCAGCCGTAGGCGAGGTACTTGACCACGCTCAGCCGCTGTCCCGGCTGGAGGCGGGTGGCGATCGTGTAGCGGCAGACGTCCTCGAAGCTGCTCGTGGAGATGTCGCAGTCGGGACCCTCGACCTCGTGGCCCATCGCCGCGGCGACTCGCAGCCCGCTGTTGCGGGTGCGGTGCACCAGGACGGCGGTGTCCTTGTCGGCCACCGACTCCTCGCCGACCAGCGGAGACTCCAGCCGCCCGGCCACTCTCGGGTCCTTGCCGAGGTCGGGCAGGGACTCGTTGGCGACCAGCTCGGACTGCACGACGATGCGTACGGGCCGGTCCACGGCCTCGACCTCGTAGTGGATCGCCGCGACGCCCCGCTGCACGAGCGAGACCAGCCGGACCGTGCGGACCCGCACCGAGTCCCCCGCCGGGGACGTCCACTCCACCTTCCGCGTCAGCGTGCCCGCGCGGAAGTCGAGCTCCCGCTCGTGCGAGTGCAGTTCGCCGTAGCGGACGTCGAACGGCTCGTCCTCGACGAGCAGCCGGATCAGCTTGCCGTTGGTGACGTTGATGACGGTCTGCCCGGACTCGGGGTAGCCGTAGCCGGCCTCGGCGTAGGGCAGTGGCCGCAGCTCGAACACCGAGTTCAGGTAGGTGCCGGGCAGCCCGTGCGGCTCGCCCTCCTCCAGGTTCCCGCGCAGCCCGATGTGGCCGTTGGACAGCGCGAACACCGACTCGCTCTGCGCCAGGGTGTCCAGGTCCAGGGTCTGCTCGCGGACGCACCAGGGTTCGACCGTGTACGCGGCCTGCCGGATCATGCGCGCTCCCCTTCGCCGCCGCCGTCGCGGCCCCCTTCGCCGTCGCGGCCTCCGTCGCGGTTACCGTCGCCGTCGCGGTTACCGTCGCGGTCGCTGTCGCCGTCGCCTGCCAGCAGCTCCGACAGGTCCGCCACGACGATGTCGGCGCCGTGTTCCTTCAGCGCCGCGGCCTGGCCGATCCGGTCGACGCCGACGACGCACCCGAAGCCGCCCGCGCGTCCGGCCGCCACGCCGGCCAGCGCGTCCTCGAAGACCACCGCCCGCGACGGCGGAACGCCGAGCGCCTCGGCCCCGGCCAGGAACATGTCGGGCGCGGGCTTGCCCGCCAGGTTCCGCTCCTTGGCCGTCAGCCCGTCGATCCGCGCGTCGAACAGGTCCGCGATGCCGGCGGCGTCCAGGACCTGCGCGGTGTTGGCGCTCGACGACACCACCGCGGTGGCCAGGCCGGCCGCGCGGGCGGCGCGTACGTAGTCCACCGACCCGGGGTACACCTCGACGCCGTCCTCCTCGAGCTTGCGCAGCACGAGCTCGTTCTTCCGCTTGCTCAGTCCCTCGATCGTCGGGGCGCCCGGCGGGTCGTCGGGCGAGCCCTCCGGCAGGGTGATGCCGCGCGACTCCAGGAACGAGCGCGTCCCGTCCTCCCTGCGCTTGCCGTCGACGTACTCGTCGTACTCCTCGACCGCGTCGAACGGCCGGAACGACGGCCCCTCACGCTGCCGCAGGAACTCGTCGAACATCGCCTTCCACGCCGCCGCGTGCACCGTCGCGGTGCGGGTCAGCACTCCGTCCATGTCGAACAGGCAGGCCGTGACCCCGTCCGGCAGTCCGAGCATGTGTCTCCTCCCCGAGATCGCCGATGACACATGCCTACCCCACCGCATCGGGATAAGCGTGCGGGAACCGGGTCAGGTGGGCAGGCCGACCGCCCGCTCGCCCGTACGGCGCTGCTGGATGATCACCGCGATGACGAGGAGGGCGCCCTGCGCGACGTTCTGCCAGAACGTGTTGACGCCGACGACGTTGAGGCCGTTGTTCAGGGCGCCGAGCAGCAGGACGGCCAGCAGCGTGCCGGCCACCCCGCCCTTGCCGCCCTTGAGCGCCGCGCCGCCCAGCGCGGCCGCCGTGATGGACTGCAGCTCCAGGCCCTCGCTGCCGCTCGTCGGCTGCCCGGAGCCCGTCCGGGCGGTGAGGATGATCCCGGCCAGCGCGGCGATGATCCCGGCCAGCACGTACACCGAGATCAGGTACTTGTTGATGTTGATGCCGGCCAGCCGCGCCGCCGTGTCGTTGCCGCCGATGGCGTAGACGTTCCGCCCGACGTCGGTGTACTTGAGCATCAGGTGGATCGCCAGCGCGACCACCAGCAGGACGCAGACCTGCACCGGCAGTCCGGCGATCCGGCCGCGGGCGATGAAGATGAACAGGTCGTCGCCGAGGACGAAGCCCTGCGCGCGGCCGCCGGAGATCAGCTGGGCGACGCCCTTGTACGCCGCGAGGGTGGCCAGCGTCGCGATCACCGGGTTGACCCGCCCGTACACGATGACCAGGCCGTTGAGGAGCCCGGCCACGACGCCGACGCCGACTGCGGCGGCGATGCCCAGGAACGGGTCGTGCCCGGTCGACATGAACGCCATCGCGGAGATGACGGAGGCGACGCCGGCCTGGGAGCCGACGGAGATGTCCATCGCGCCGCAGATGATGACGACGGTCTGCACCACCGCCAGCAGCCCGGCCACGGTGGCGGCCTCCCCGATGACCTGGATGTTCGACCACGTCAGGTAGCCGGAGTTGAGGAACGTGAAGATGGCGACCACGACGACCAGGGCGGCGACCAGGCTGATGTTCTGCGGCCCGATCGCGGTCAGGATCCGGCGGGGCGCGCTCTCCCGGCTCTCGGCGTCCACCGGCTCGCGTGCGGCGGTCGTCCTCGTCATTGGGTTCCCTCCTGCACGGTCGTGGACAGGTCCTCGGCCATGGCGAGCCCGAGGATGGCCTCCTCGGTGGCGTCGGCGCGGGCGAGTTCTCCGGTGACGTGGCCGTTCTGCATGACGACGACGCGGTCGGCCAGCCCCAGCACCTCAGGCAGTTCCGAGGAGATGACGAGGATGGCCACACCCGACCGGGCGAGGTCGTCGATGAGGTGGTAGATCTCGGCCTTGGCGCCGACGTCGATGCCGCGCGTCGGCTCGTCGAGAATGAGCACCTTCGGCTTGCGGGCCAGCCAGCGCGCCAGGACGACCTTCTGCTGGTTGCCGCCCGAGAGTTTGCGCACCTCGTGCTCGATGCCGGGGGTACGGACCTTGAGCCGGTCGACGTACTCCCTGGTCAGACGGCGTTCCTCGGCGCGCCGGACGAACCGGAACCGGCGCAGCCGGTCCAGCACGACGAGGGAGGTGTTGTCGCGGACCGACCGCTCCAGGAGGAGGGCCTGGGCCTTGCGCTCCTCCGGCGCGTACCCCATGCCGGCCCGTACGGCGTCGCGGGGCTGGCGCAGGCGCACCGGCCGGCCGCCGACGCGGACCTGCCCGGAGCGGATCGGCAGGTCGCCGACGATCGCCCCGGCCAGCTCGGACCGGCCCGCGCCGACCAGCCCGGCCAGCGCCACGACCTCGCCCGCCCGTACGGTGAGGCTGATGTCGCGGACGTCGTCGGTGGTCACGGTGTCGACCTCGAGGACCACCTCATCCGTGGCGCTGTGCCCCCGGGCGAACATGTCGGACAGGTCGCGGCCGACCATCATCCGGACGATCTCGGCCTCGTCGGTCCGGTCGACGTCGCGGACGCCGACCAGCCCGCCGTCGCGGAGCACGGCGATGCGGTCGGCGAGCCGGAAGATCTCCTGCAACCGGTGGGAGACGTAGATCACCGCCAGGCCCTGGTCGCGCAGCCGCCCGATCAGCGCGAACAACGCCTCGACCTCGTTCTCCGACAGCGACGAGGTCGGCTCGTCGAACGCGATCACCTTCGCGTCGGTGGTCAGGGCGCGGAGGATCTCCACGAGCTGCCGCTGCGCGGCCGTCAGGCGCGAGCCGAGGGTGTCGGGGTCGAGGACGCGTTCGAAGCCGAGCCGCCGCAGGTCCGCGCGGACGCGGGCGCGCAGCCCGGCCCGGTCGAACGTCCGGCCCGCCCTGCGGGGCAGCGCGCCCAGGTAGACGTTCTCGGCGACCGAGACGTGCGGCACGATCTCGGGCTCCTGGGGGATCACCCGGATGCCGGCGCGCCGGGCGTCGGCGGGGGCGTGCAGGGCGAGCGGCGCGCCGTCGAGAAGGATCCGCCCGCCGTCCGGCAGGTGGTCACCGTTAATGATCTTGATGAGGGTGGACTTCCCGGCGCCGTTCTCGCCCATGAGGGCGGTGACGGCGCCGCCGGGAAAGTCCAGCGTGACGTCGTCGAGGGCGCGTACCCCGGCGAACCGCTTGGAGACGCCCACGGCCCGCAGTTCCGTTGTCCGGCCTCCTCCCCCGGCCCGCGGCTCCGTCATGTGGCTCCTCCTCCCCCGGCCCGCGGCTCCGTCATGTGGCTCCTCCTCTCCCGGCGCGCGGCCGGACGACGTGCGAGGGCGGGGCGGCCCGGGGGCCGCCCCGCGTGAGGATCAGGCGCAGGTGACCTTCGCGTCGGCCCAGTCGGCATGGTCGCTGTCGGTTCCGTTACCGCCGTCGGTGACGATCAGCCGGACGAACTGGGCGCCGGAGACGTCCGCGGTCAGGTGCTCGGCCGGGTCGGCCGTCGTGAGCAGGCCGCTGTCGGCGACCTTGGCGCCGTCGGCCCAGATCTCGAAGGTGACCGAGCCGTTCTGGGTCTTCTCATCGTCCACGCCGACGTCGGCGGACACCGCCGTGCAGCGCTTGGCGACGTAGTACTCGATGGTGCTCGGGGCGTGCGCGCCCAGTCCCTTCTGGTACACGACGCCGTTGATGGTGATCGGGTGGCCGTCGGCGGCCCCGGTCTCGCCGTTGCTCCGGTCCTTCTCGACCGGGCCCCAGCCGTTCGCCGAGCGAACCCACGTCAGGTCGCTGAGGTAGGACGTGCCGGACGGCGGCGCGGCCAGCGTCAGCACCGTCACCTGCGCGGTGCTCGTCAGGGTCTCATCGGCGGTCTCGGCCCGGGCGGTCAGCGTGTAGGTGCCGGGCGTGGCGTCGGCCGGGGGCCGTACCGTCCAGTTCGTCGTCAGCGATCTCCCGGTCGGCAGCGCCGGGCGGGTCCGCGCGGAGGCGGCCTCGACCGTCCAGCCGTCAGGGCCGGTCAGCGTGGCCCTCACGCGGAGCGCCGGCCGACGGCCGGCGTTCGCGACGGTGGTGGTCACTGTGGCGTCCTCACCGGGCTGAGCGATGGGCAGCGCGCCCGGGTAGGCCGTCGGCAGGCCGATGCCGAGGTCCACCGCCGGCGGATACTTCGCCCACGACCGGTCCGCGGCGACGCGGTACATCACGGTGCCGTGCGCGGGAACGGTCGCGGCGATCACGCCGGCGGTCTCGTGGGTCCTGTGCGTCCACAGGTCGCGCACCGTGTACGCGGCCCCGGCGGGCAGGCCGATGTCGCTCGCCGAGGTGACGATCCGCTGCGGGGGGTCCGCCTCGTTGAACAGCGCCACCGCGCGGTCACCGTTCGCCAGTCGTTTGACGAACACGTCACGGCCGCCCTCGGTGCTGATCGGTGCGCCCTGGACGCCCAGCTTGTCCTGGTCGACGGCGATGACCTCTTTATTCTCGAGGATCGACATCGTCGTGGCGGACGCCTTGCGCAGGTCGGTGCCGATGAGCAACGGGGCCGCCATGATCGACCAGAGGCTGAAGTGCGAGCGGTACTCGGTGTCGGTCATGCCGCCGTTGCCGACCTCGAGCATGTCGGGGTCGTTCCAGTGCCCCGGCCCGGCGTACTGCGCGAGGGCCATGTTCTGGTGGACGATCGACAGCATGGATCCGTAGCTGTCGGAGATGTCCCCCGTGGTGCGCCAGGAGTCGCCGACGTCCTTGCCCCACAGCCAGGGCTTGTTGGAACCCCACTCGCAGAGGGAGTAGAGGATCGGCCGCCCGGTCGCCTTCAGCGCGTCGCGCATCTTGGTGTAGCGCTGGACGGCGTCCACACCCTGGTTGTTGCAGTTGTCGTACTTGAGGTAGTCGACGCCCCAGGACGCCCAGGACCTGGCGTCCTGCTCCTCGTGACCGAGCGCGCCGGGCATGGTGTTGGCGCAGGTCATGGTCCCCGCGCTGCTGTAGATGCCCAGTTTGAGGCCCTTGGAGTGCACGTAGTCGGCGAGCGCCCGGATCCCACTCGGGAAGCGCGTCCTGTTCGGGACCAGGTCGCCGTTCGCGTCGCGATCGTGCTCGGCCCAGCAGTCATCGAGGTTGACGTACTCGTAGCCGGCGTCCTTCAGTCCTGAGGACACGAACAGGTCGGCGATGCCCTTCACCATGTCCTCGTTGAAGTCCGCGCCGCAGTGGGTGGCGTTCCAGTTGTTGAAACCCATCTGCGGGGTCAGGGCCAGGCCGTTGTCGAGTGCCGCCGCCGGCGCGGCGGAGGTGAGAGCGAGCGCGGCGGCGGACGCGGCCCCCACCGCGAGTGCGGTGAGAGCGGAGGTGAGGGAACGGACTGTGCGCATGCAATCGTCTCCTCTGGGGTTGCGCACGGTGAGGCGGCGTGGCGTGGCGGCGCCGCACCGCCCCGATCGACCGGCGGACGCCGGTGACATCAAGGGGTCAGGTGCACTTCACGCCGGACTGCCGCCAGTTCGTGGAGTCGACCATCTTGGTCGGGGCGAACGCCTCCTGCGGCATGGCCTTGCCCTGGCGGAGGTAGTCGACCATCGTCTGGACGGCGAGGCCGCCGACGTCGTAGCCGTTGATGAACAGCGCGGCCCGCATCCCGGTCTGCTTGCCGGAGCCCCAGTCCTTGCAGGCGAGGTACGCGCCGAGGCCGACGCCGTCGATGTCTGCGGCCTTGTACCCGGCGTTCTGGATGGCGTTGACGGCGCCGGAGACGTTCTCGTCGTTGCAGCCCCAGACGACCCAGTGCTTGACCGAGTGGTTCCCGGAGACGGCCGCCGCGGTCTTGGACTGGGCGTCGGACGGGGTGTTGTCGGTGCCGACCTTGACGACGCGGACCTTGACCCCGGCGGCCTGCTCGAACGCGGACTGCGCGGCGACGACCCGGTCGGTGCAGACGGTGACGTCCTGCTTCCAGGCGGCGATGATCGCGGTGTCGGCGGCCTTCCACCCCGCCTTCTTGAACTCCTCGCCGGCGCGCTGCCCGACCTGGGTGCCCATCTGGGTGCCGGAGAAGCCGACGCGCGGCACGAGCTGCTCCTTGGCGCACTTCGACGGGTCGGTGCCGTTCTTGCAGATCTGGTCGTCGCTGGACAGGAGGGCCACCTTGGCGGCCGCGGCGGTCTGCACGATCTGCGGGCCGACGGCCGGGTCCGGCGGCACGATGATCACGCCGTTGACCTTCTGGGCGATCGCGGCCTGGGTCTCCGAGACGGCCTTGTTCGTGTCGTTGCCGAGGTTGACGACCTTGACGTCCACGCCGCCGAGCTGTCCGGCCTTGGCCCGGGCGCCCTGGGCCTCGTCGATGAAGTACTGCTGGTCCCCCTGTTTCTGCAGGTAGGCGATGGAGATCTTTCCGGAGACCTTCTTGCTCGCGTTGGTGGAGGTGCTCTCCTTGCCTGACGAACAGGCGGCAAGGCCGAGGACGACGGCGACCGCGATGGAGGCGCCGCCGAGTGCGCGTGTCCGCATGCTCTGCCTTCCTTCCGATGCTGGTCCGGTCCGGCTGCCCCCGAGGCTCCCGTCGAGTGATCCGACGATCGCCGCATTCGTACCTCCGTCAACAGGAACCAACAAGACCCAAATACGTGACCTGTTGGACAGCGTTGACATCTGTGGTTTCAAAGGGGACGCTGCCCCCGGTGCCCCGACGCGTGGAGGGGGGACGATGCTCGCTCAGCAGCGGCAGCAGGCGATCCTTGAGCTGGTCCAGCAGCGCGGCGGCGTCCGCGTGGCCGACCTCGTCCGGGCGTTCGGCGTCTCGGACATGACGATCCGCCGCGACCTGGAGGTGCTGTCCGAGCGCGGGCTCGTCACGAAGGTGCACGGGGGCGCGACCACGGTCGGCACCGCGTCCACCGAGGAGCCCGGCTTCGCGGCCAAGTCGGTGCGCCAGCGGCAGGAGAAGGAGGCCATCGCCCGGCGCGCCGCGCAGTTCGTCCGCCCCGGCACGGCGATCGCCGTGTCCGCGGGCACCACCACGTGGACCCTCGCCCATCACCTGACGGACGTGCCCGACCTCACGGTGGTCACGAACTCCGTACGGATCGCCGACGTCTTCTACCGGGCCGCCCGCGCGGACCAGACGATCGTCCTGACCGGCGGCATCCGCACGCCCTCGGACGCGCTCGTCGGCCCGGTCGCGCTCAGCGCCATCCGGTCGCTCAACGTCGACCTGCTGCTGCTGGGCGTGCACGGCATGAGCACCCGCGCCGGGTTCACCACGCCCAACCTCATGGAGGCCGAGACCGACCGGGCCATGGTCACCGCGGCCCGCCGCCTCGCGGTCCTCGCCGACCACACCAAGTGGGGCACCGTCGGCCTGTCCACGATCGCGCGACTGGGCGACGCCGACGTGCTGATCACCGACTCCGGCATCGACGACGACGCCCGCAAGGCCCTGTCCGAGACGGTCGGCGAGCTGGCCGTCGTCGAGGCCGGCCCCGTACGACCCGGGGACGACGCCTGACCATCGGGTGACGACCGCCCCGATCAGGTGACGATCGCGCATCGATCCGCAGGGATACCTTTTCCCAGGCCTTGACAGTGACCCAGGCCACAAGTATCAAGTGATCCTACCAATGAGCGCGTATTAGCGCTCTTTTGACGGTCTTTCGACTCTTGAGCGGCAAATGGTCGGATGTCTAGACCTTCTGACCGCCTGGCGGAGAAGGGTGACACACGTGAAGAGACTCATCGCCCTGGGGGCGGCGGCGATGCTCGCCCTCGCCGCGATGACCGGATGCTCGGTCAAGGACGGCTCCGGCGGCGGCGGGGGCAAGGGCAAGGGCAAGAAGCAGATCACGTTCCTGGTCTTCGAGACGCCGAACATGACGCCGCAGGTCTGGGACGCGGCGATCAAGCGGGTGACCGACAAGTACCCCGACATCTCGGTGAAGAAGCTCGTCTCGCCGACCCAGGACCGCACCGCGTACGCCAAGCAGTTGCTCACCTCTGGGCAGTTCCCGGACGTGATGATCGCCGTCTCGCCCGCCGGGTTCGCCGAGTCCGGCAACCTCTACGCCTGGCAGCCGAACGAGCTGACCGACTTCGCCCACCCGAACAACGGCGCGGTGAACGGCAAGGTCTACCAGCTTCCGGCCAACAGCCAGACCATCCCGATGGTCTACTACAACAAGAGCCTGTTCCGGAAGGCCGGCATCACCGCACCGCCCAAGTCCTACGGCGAGCTGCTGTCCGACGCGCAGAAGCTCAAGGACGAGGGCGTCACACCGTTCGTCGTCGGCGGCGGCAAGGACATCCACGACGCGCTCGGCCCGACGTTCGCCGGCATCCTCGGCACGGACGTCTACGCCAAGAACCCGAACTGGATGCACGACCGCCGCGCCGGCAAGGTGAAATTCGCCGACCCGGACTATGTGAAGGCCGCGGGCAAGCTCGCCGACCTGGCCTCGAAGGGCTACATCGACAAGCGGATGCTGTCGCAGGACTACGCCGCGACGCAGGCGGCGTTCCTCGCGGGCAAGGGCGCGATGTACCCGATGGGCAACTGGTTCGCCACCGCCGCGGACGACCCGAAGACCAAGCCGTCCTTCGACATCGGGCAGTTCTTCTGGCCCTCCGACGACGGCAGGCTCTCCGTCCCGGTCTTCACCGGCGGCGGCCTGTTGGTCAACGCCAAGTCCAAGAACCTGGACGCGGCGAAGAGGTTCGCGCTCGCCTACCAGCTCGACAAGACGAACCTGGACGCCTCGACCAAGAACGACGGCCTCGTCCCGGCGATCAAGGGGTACACGCCGCCGGCCGACTCCCGGCCCGTCTTCAAGGAGGGTTATGACCTGCTCGAGCAGGCCGAGTCCCAGAACGCCGTGGTCCCGGCGTTCGGCTTCGAGGCCGGTGACGACGGCATGCTGCCCGGTGTCGCCGACAAGTGGAGCACGTCGATGGGCGACCTGGTGACGGGACGCAAGAGCGCGACCGAGGTGGGGAAGTTCCTCGACTCCGAATGGCAGAAGGCCTCCTGACGTGGCGGTCGATGTGGCGCGTCCGCCCACGCGGACCGGCTCGCCGGCGGTCCCCCGCCGCCGGCGGCCGGTCTGGCCGCGTGTCCGGCACTTCCTGTCCTTCGGCGCACCGGGCGTGCTGGTCTACGTCTGCTTCGTCCTCGCGCCGATCGTCCTCAGCGTCGGCTACAGCCTGACCAACTACAACCCGTTCGGCCCGAAGACGAGGTTCGTCGGGTTGAGCAACTACAAGGAGCTGTTCACCGACTCGGAGTTCCTCACCTCGCTGAAGGTCACGACGATCCTCACCCTCATCGTGGTGATCGTCCCGAACGTCCTGGGGCTGGCCGTCGCGCTGCTGCTCGACCGCCGGGGCTGGCTCTACAACGCGCTGCGCAGCGTGTTCTTCACGCCGGTCGTGCTCAGCTCGGTCGTCGTCAGCATCATCTGGACCCGCCTGCTGGCCGACGACGGCCTGGTCGACCAGGCGCTGCGCGGGGTGGGCATCGCGCACCCGCCCGGCTGGCTGTCCGACCCGTCGTACGCCCTGTACTCCGTCGGCGCGATCCTGTCCTGGCAGATGCTCGGCTTCTGCGTGGTCGTCTACCTGGCCGGGCTGCAGGGCATCCCGCAGGAACTGCACGAGGCCGCGCAGATCGACGGCGCCGGGGCGGTGCAGCGCTTCCGGAAGATCACCTGGCCGCTGCTGGCGCCCGCCCTGACGATCAACACGATCGTCATGCTGATCACCGGGTTCAAGGCGTTCGACCACATCCAGGTGATCACGAACGGCGGTCCCGGCACCGGCACGACCGCGACGATCGCCTTCAACGTGCTGCAGACCGGCTTCAACGCCGACCGCCAGGGCTACGCCTCCGCGATGGCCGTGGTCATGCTCCTGATCGTCGCCGTCGCCTCCGCCGTCGCGCTGCGCGTCCTTCAGAAACGCGAGGTGTCGATGTGAGGCGCTCGATCCGGCCGTTGGTGGCCACCGCGGTCGCCGCGATCTTCTTCGTGCCGCTGTACGTCGTGTGCGTCAACGTCATCAAGCCCGGCTCGAAGATCGCCGGTTCGCCCGCGTCGCTGCCGATCCCGCCGACGCTGCACAACATCACGGCGGTGCTGACCCGCCCGGACCGGCTGTTCTGGGTCAGCCTGACCAACAGCGTCGTCGTCACCGCGCTGTCCATCGTCATCCTGACGGTGCTGTCGTCGATGCTCGGGCACTACCTGGCCCGCACCAGAAGCCGGTGGGGGCGGTGGCTCACGCTGCTGCTCCTGTGCGGCCTGATGATCCCGCCGCAGGTCATCCTGATCCCGATCACGCAGGTGCTTCGGTTCGCGCACCTGATGACGACGATCCAGGGCCTGGTGCTGTTCAACGTCGGCTACTACGTGCCGTTCGGGGTCTTCGTCTTCACCGGCTTCACCCGCTCGATCCCGGTGGACCTGGAGGAGGCCGCCGCGATCGACGGCGCCGGGCGGTTCCAGATCTTCTGGCGCATCGTCTTTCCGCTGCTGCGCCCGGCCACCGCCAGCGTGCTCATCTTCCTCGGCGTGTGGATCTGGAACGACTTCATCGACCCCCTGGTCATCCTCGGGCCGGGCCAGGGCACCACGATCACCACCGGCATCTACCGGGCCATCGGGCAGTACCAGGCCGACTTCGGCACGGTCTTCGCGCTGATGTTCCTGGCCACGCTGCCGGTACTGATCTTCTACCTGGCACTGCAGAAGCACTTCGTGAAGGGTCTCACCGGTGGCGCGACCAAGGGTTGACCCCGAGAAGGGCCGGGTGTACGAGCACGGCTGGCAGAGCTGGAGCCCCTCGACGACGTACCCCGTCACCGCGACGAGCCACCGCCCGGTGGAACCGGTGATGCAGACCATGTGCTGGCGCCCCGGCCGCCCCGGCCCGGAACACGGGTTCCAGGGCGAGGGCCTGCTCGCCGTCGATCCCGGCGACGGCGGCCCGGTCCGGGTGTACGCCGCACCCGACGGCACCAGGGAGGTCCCCTCGATCCGGGCGGCCTACGCCGACGGCGCGTTCGCCGTCGAGGCGGACGGCGAGATCGAGGAGACGGCCTTCGAAGGGCCTCTCGAGGCGGCGCTCGCAGCGTGGGCCGACGACTTCGCGGCCCGCGTCGGCACGCGCGCCCCCCGCCGCCCGCCGACGGCCTGGTGCTCCTGGTACCACTACTTCGGCGCGGTCACCGAGGACGACGTCCTGGAGAACCTCGACGCCGTCGGCGAGCACGACCTGCCGATCGAGGTGATCCAGATCGACGACGGCTGGCAGGCGGAAATCGGCGACTGGCTCACCTACTCCGGGCGGTTCTCCTCGCTCGAACGCCTGGCCGACCGCATCCGCGCGGCGGGACGGCGGCCCGGCATCTGGGTCGCGCCGTTCCTGGTCGGCGCGCGCAGCGACCTCGCCCGCGCGCACCCCGACTGGCTGACCGGCGACGCGGGCCACAACTGGGACCAGGACCTGCGGGGTCTCGACGTGGCTCGCGCGGAGGGCCACCTCCGCGAGATCTTCGGGACCCTGCGGTCGTGCGGCTTCGACTATTTCAAGCTCGACTTCCTTTACGCCGGGGCGCTCGGCGGTCTGGACGCCTACCGGCACGGGCTGACGGTCATCCGGGAGACGGTCGGCCCGGACGCGTACGTGCTGGGCTGCGGCGCGCCGATCCTGCCGAGCGTCGGCCTGGTCGACGCGATGCGGGTCTCCCCCGACGTCGATCCCGCGTACGAGCCGGCGGGCGGCGACATGTCCCGCCCGTCGCAGCGGGCCGCCACGACCACGACGGTCGGCCGCGCCTGGCAGCACGGCCGGTTCTGGGTCAACGACCCGGACTGCCTCATCGCCCGGCCGGCGGTCGAACGCCGTGAGGAGTGGGCCCGCACGGTCGAGCGGTACGGCGGCCTGCGGGCGTCCTCGGACCGGATCGCCGACCTCGACGACTGGGGCCTGGCCACCACCCGCCGCCTGCTGTCCGAGGTCCCCGACCCGGCCACGCCTTTCGTCCGCTGACCACCGTCGGCACCGTGGACGACGGCCCACCGGTGCCGGCGCGGACGACGTGCGAGCGCCCCTACCCGAGCTCCGCCATGTCCTCGGCGCTCAGGGTCAGCGAGCCGGCGGCGACGTTCTCCTCCAGGTGCCGCAGGGAGCCGGTGCCGGGGATCGGCAGGATGTTCGGGGACCGGGCCAGCAGCCAGGCCAGGGCCACCTGCGGCACGGTCGCCTCATGGCGTGCGGCGACGGCCTCCAGGCGCTCGGCCGTGATGGGCCGGAAACCGCCGACCGGGAAGAAGGGCACGTAGGCGATGCCCGCCTCCGCGCAGACGTCGACGAGCGGGTCGTCGTCGCGCTGCGCGAGGTTGTAGAGGTTCTGGACGCAGGCGATCGGCGCGATCGCGCGGGCCTGCTCGAACTCGGCGGCCGTCACGTTGGAGACGCCGAGGTGCCGGATCAGGCCCTCTTCGCGCAGCGCGAGCAGCGCTTCCAGCGGCTCGGCCAGAGAGGTCTGGGAGCGGTCGAGGTCACCCATCCGCAGGTTCACCACGTCCAGGCGGTCCACGCCGAGCGAGCGCAGGTTCGCCTCCACGCCGCGGCGCAGGTTGTCGGGCGTGAGCCCGGTCTTCTCCTCGGCGGGCAGCGCGATGTCCGACCCCTCGACCAGCGCCCCGACCTTGGTCACGATCACCAGGTCGTCCGGGTAGGGGTACAGCGCCTCCCGGATCAGCTCGTTGGCCGCCACGCCGTCGCGGGCGTAGTAGTTCGAGGTGTCGAGGTGGTTCACGCCAAGCTCGACCGCCCGGCGCAGGACGGCCAGTGCGTCATCCCGGCTTGGCCGGTCGCCGCGCGGCCAACCGGTCAGCTTCATCGTGCCGTACCCGATCCTCGCGACGCTCAGATCGCCGCCCAGCGCCCACCGCTCAGTCGTCATGACCACTCACCCTAGAGTCCCAGCCGGCCGCCGGCCCGGACCGCCGAGCCACGGACGCGATCGTTCGGGTGGGCCCACATGGCGCGGACTCACATGCCGCGGACCGCATCGACCACCGAGGTTCGCGAGCGGCGCCCCTGGGCGTCCGGAACGGTCGTATCCCAGGTGCTCGCCGAGCGGAAGACTCGGTAGAAGCGACGCCGGCTCAATAAGCCTGCACCTTTTCGCCCGAATCGCGACCGCAGTAACCGAGCATTCGGTACACCGCGGGGCCGAGCCAACGAGGCGAACACCGCAGCCTGGCCGCCGTTGCCGCCACCCGGCCGTCACTCTGCCGCCGTTGTTGCCACCTTGCCGCCGTTGCCGACGGTCCGCCGTCCGTTTTGCCGGGTCCGGCATGGCAACGACGACGTCAACGTGGCCGACCATGGCTCGCCCGACAGGCCGCGTGCCCGAAAGCGGCCGGAAGCCGATCCGGCCTTGGGATCGGCCCGCCGCAGCGACCTTGCCGCGAATTCCGCCCGCCGCGTTTTAGCCGGATCGGTCGAACCGCAGTCGCGCCCAGACCACACGGCTGCCGTCTCGATGCCGGTAGGTGCCGTAGTGGTCGGCCAGGGCACCGATGCCGTACAGGCCCAGGCCGCTCTCCGGCAGGTCGTCGCCTTCCTCGATGGCGGCGCCGACCGGGTCCCGTCCCGGAAGCCGGGGCTCCTTCGGCCCGCCCGCGTCGATGACGTGAATCTCGCCGAAGGTGGGCCAGCGGCACAGCGCGACGGTGAACGTCCCACCGGGACGCCCGGACGCGGAGTGGCGGATGGCGTTGGTGGCCAGTTCGCCGGTGATCCAGGCCGCGTTCGCGGCGAACGGAGCGTCGGCGAACAACTCACTCACGAACGTACGTGCGGCGCCCACCTGGTCGGGCGAGTGCGTCGAGATCACCACGATCGACCGAAGCGCGTAGCGCGCACCCCGGAGCGTCCCCCGTCCTTGCCCACCGGAGCCAAGGGCGGGGGATCGTCCATTCCGGCAGGCGGCCCGGCCGTCGATTGAGCTCGATCACGGACTGTCCGACCGCTGTCGTGCGCCGTCCGACATCGGCCTACGAACCGACGACGACATTCCTGGAGGTCGCCGACGACCTCTGGCCCTAAGGGTCGGCCGGCGGTGATCCACCGCCATGCTGCACGCAGGGGCCCGGCCATTGCGCCGGGCCCCTTTGATCTGAAGGCTCGGTAAAGCCGGATCGCGGCCTGGTTTCCGTGGCCTTCGTCCCGCTTCGCGACCCCGTTCTCCGAGCATTCGGCGCGGCAGGCCACCGGTTGAAGCATCCCGACGTTCTGGGAGGTCCGGCGCCGGGCGGCCTGGGCCACCCGGCGAGACCGTCGACACCGAGGTGGAGAGTTGATCTTCGTCGCGGTGCCGTGATAGGCAGTTCCACGTGCCGCGTGTCGGCGCCAGGTGGACGGCGTCGGCATGGAGGCATCGTGATCAAGGAGACCGCCATGCGTCCACGTCTTCTCTCCCACTGAACGACGCCGGGGCTCGCGTAGGCCCCGTCCGCGGTCCCAGCCAGACCCATCATCGCCGCCGCCGGCCGCGCAGCCGGTTCCGGCGATCCTTTCCGTCTGTTCTCCTTGGTCGAAAGCTGTCTCATGCCCTTCTCGCGCTCCGAGTCCACCCCGCCTTCTCCCGAGCCGTACGTACACCCGGTCAACCGGCCGATCGTCGCGGAGTTCCACGCGAACCACGGGCGGGTCGGCGGCCCGTTCGCCGGCGCCGACCTGCTCCTGCTGACCACGATCGGAGCGCGCTCCGGGCACCCGGCGACCAGTCCGCTGGCCTACTTCCGCGACCGGGACCGGTTGCTGGTCGTCGGCTCGGCCAGCGGATCGCCCCGTCACCCCGCCTGGTGCCACAACCTGCGCGCGCACCCGGTGGCCGATGTGGAGATCGCGGACCGGACGCTCGCCGTCCGTTCCGTCATCACCGAGGGCGCCGAACGTGACGCGCTGTTCTCGATGATCACGGCCCTGGCCCCCGGATATGCCGACTACCAGTCCCGGGTGGAGCGGCGGATCCCCGTCGTCGCGCTCGTACCGGCCGAAGACGAGGACGCCGATGACCGGCCATGAGCGGGTTCCGGCTCCATCGAGCGGTCCGGGTGACCGGGCACGGGCGCTCGGCGGCCAACTGGTCGAGGTTCATCGATGGCTCCGCACCGAATTGGCGAGGCTCCGCGATGAGGTCGCCGGCTACGTCGGCGGCGCGGCCCCACAGGCTCCGGCACCGCTGCGGGCGCACTGTACGGCCTTCTGCGAGGCGCTGACCCGGCATCATTCCAGCGAGGACACCACCGCGTTCCGGGTTCTCGGTGAGCGGTTCCCCGAGTTTGTTCCGGTGCTGGAAGAACTACGGCGCGATCACGAACTGGTCGCCGACATCCTGCGCAGGCTGCACGGGCTCCTCACGACGCTGACCCCGGACAACGCCGAACAGGTAGGGCGGGAGCTCGACGGCCTGACCGCAATCCTCGAATCCCACTTCCGGTGGGAGGAGAGAAGACTCGTGGACGCCTTCGACGCCCTCCAGGCCCAGGCCGCGAGCGAAGAACTGTTCGGCCTGAGCATCGAACGCGTCGCCGCCGAACACCACCGAAAGGAGAGCCGATGACATCCGTGTCCATCGTCGAACAGGTCGTCGCCGACCCGGGCGCGGGACCGTACGCGATCACGACCGGGCCGGACGGCGCGCTGTGGTTCACCCTGGTCCACAGCGGCGAGATCGGCCGTCTGGTCCCCGGCGGTAAGCCCACGAGCCACCGACTCGATCCGGAGTGCCAGCCGATGATCATCGCTGCCGGGCCGGACGGCGCGCTCTGGTTCACCGAATACCAGGCACACCGGATCGGACGGATCACGACCGACGGCATGATCACCGAGTTCCCGCTGCCGACCCCGGACTGCGGACCGTTCGGCATCGCCGTCGGGCCGGACGGGGCGCTGTGGTTCACCGAGACCACCGCCGACCGGATCGGCAGGATCACCACCGACGGCCAGGTCACGGAGTTCCCGCTCCCGGCCACCGGCGCCTTCCCCTCCGCGGTCACCGCCGGCGCCGACGGCGGCATGTGGTTCACCCTCAACCAGGCCAACGCGGTCGGCCGCATCGGCATGGACGGGCAGACCACCATCCACCCGCTGCCGACCGAGGCCGCCGCGCCGGTGGGCATCGCCACGGGCACGGACGGCGCGCTGTGGTTCGTGGAGATCGCCGCCGGCCAGATCGGCCGGATCACCACCGACGGCCACATCACCGAGTTTCCGCTTCCCGACCGGTCCGGCCGCCCGCACGCCATCACCCCCGGCGACGACGGCCGGCAGTGGTTCACCGAGTGGGGCCGCAACCGCGTCGGCTCGATCACCCCGGACGGCACGATCCAGATGCACGATCTGCCCACCCCGAATTCAGAACCCCACGGCATCACCCTCGGCCCGGACGGCTCGCTGTGGACCGCACTCGAGATCGGCGCGCTCGCCCGCGTCACCGTCACAGCCGAGAGCATACGAACCGGGCTCTGAGCACCTGAGAACGACCGCCGGAGTGACCATGGCGCTCCGCCCGCGAGGGCGGCGCCGAGCGGAACGCTCGGGTGGAGCGGGATGACCGTGGCGCTATGCCACGGTCATCCCGCTCCACCGTCGCGATCACCGAGCGTTAGGGACACCTCAGCCCGGGGCGGAATGAGGGGCGGGCGGCGCCCGTTCGAAAAGTGCGGTACGGAGTTGTGTTCGGTTGAAGTTTCAACTAAACTCGGCGTCGTTCCGATCGTTGAAGATTCAAGCACAGGAGCGACCATGAGCGTAACCGCCGCCGAGCTGGGCCTGACCGCCGGCACCTGGAACATCGACCCGGCTCACTCCGAGGTCACCTTCACCATCCGCCACCTCATGTCCAAGGTGCGCGGCTCGTTCACCGCGTTCAGCGGCTCCGTTGAGATCGCCGACGACGTGCTGGCCTCCACCGCCACCGCCGAGATCGAGATCACCTCGATCGACACCCGCAACGCCGACCGGGACGCGCACATCCGGTCCGCCGACATCCTCGACGTCGAGAACCACCCGACGATGAAGTTCGTGACGAAGGGCGTCCGGACCGAGGGCGACAAGAACCTCCTCGACGGCGAGCTCACGATCCGCGGCGTCTCCCGCCCGATCACCCTCGAGGTCGAGTTCAACGGCGTCGGCGAGGACCCGTGGGGCGGCACCCGCGCCGGCTTCACCGCCACCGGCTCGCTCTCCCGCAAGGAGTACGGCATCGAGTTCAACGTGCCGCTGTCCGGCGACAAGGCCCTCCTCGGCGACAAGGTCGACATCTCCCTGGAGATCCAGGCCGTTCGCGCCTGACACCTCTCGCATCACGGTCGCCATGACGCACCATGGCAGAGAGCACCCGCGGCAACGCCTCGGGTGCTCTCTGTCGTGTTGAGGGCGCCCGCAATCGGGTATCGCGGAACAGCAGAGGACACATCCGCGTTGATCCGGTTGGGATTCGATGTGAGAGCGAGGTGGCCATGGCGGCGACCACGAATGACGGCAGGCGCGTCAGGCGGCCGGGACGGGCGGCCGACGGCGATCTGCTGGGGGCCTATCTCGACGAGATCGCCGCCACGCCGCTGTTGAGCGCCGAAGAGGAGATCGAGCTCGCGCTGGCGATGGAGGCGGGGCTGCTGGCCCACAACCACCTCGACGAGGACACGCTGCCGGACGGCGCGACCCGCGAGGAGCTGGATGAGCTCGCGGCCCGCGGCGACGCCGCGAAGGACCGCTTCATCCTGGCCAATCTCCGTCTCGTCGTCAGCGTCGCCCGGCGGTACCCCACGGACGGCCTGAGCCTGCTCGACCTGATCCAGGAGGGCACGATCGGCCTGATCCGGGCGGTCGAGGGCTTCGACCCGCGGCGTGGTTTCAAGTTCTCCACCTATGCGACCTGGTGGATCCGGCAGGCGATCGGCCGGGCGCTGGCCAACTCGTCGCGGTCCGTACGGCTGCCGGGCGCGGTGCACACCGACGTGAACCGGCTGCGCAAGGCCCGCCGTGAGCTCGTGCTGCTGACCGGTTCAGAGCCGACCAACGAGGAGCTGGCCGCCGAACTGGACCTGCCGGTCGAGCGCATCGGCGAGCTGGACCGCTGGGACCGCACCCCGGCGAGCCTGGACGCGGTGGTCGGCGAGGACGAGGAGACCTCGCTCGGCGACCTGCTGGCGGACGAGAGCACCCCCTCCCCCGAGGACGAGGCCATGGCCGGCGTCCAGCTCGAGATCATCGACGACATGCTGGAGCGCCTGGAGCCGCGCGAGGCGACCGTGCTGCGGGCCCGGTTCGGCCTGGAGGACGGCACCGAGCACAGCCGCCGGGAGATCGCCAGCCGCCTCGGCGTGTCCGCCGAGCGGGTTCGGCAGATGGAGCTGGCCGCCCTGCGCCGCATGCGGGAGATGGCCCAGCGCATGGACGTGCCCCTGGCCGCGTGACGCGGTCGACCCGACGAGTCGACGAACGGTCCGGTCCGCGATCAGCGGCCGGACCGTTCTCTTACGCCCGGTGGCCAGGTGCGGCCAGGCCCGTGCCGGGCGAGCTCTCACTTCCGGCGAGAACGTGCCCCTCCGTCAGTTCGCGGGGGCGAAGGCGGGAAGGGCGAGCGCCGAGTGCTCGGGGCGTTCGGTCTCGCCGGGCAGGGTGGTGAGCCGGCGCAGTGCGTCGTTGCGCTGGGCCAGGGCCTCCGGGGTGCTGGGGAAGAGGGCGGCGTTCCCCTCGGTGACGAGCGCCTGGTTCAGCTCGACGAACGCGCGCGTGGACCGTTCGTACGCGGTGAACGCCGCCGTGTGGTCCGGCGCGGTGGCCAGTTCACCGGCGAGCATGTACGCGCCGACCAGCGCGAGGCTCGTCCCCTGCCCGGTGAGGAACGACGGCGCGTACGCGGCGTCTCCGACGAGGGCGACCCGCCCGGCGGACCACCGGGGCAGGTGGATCTGGCTGACGACGTCGAAGAAGAGGTCGTCGGCGGCCCGCATGGCCGCGGTCAGGCGCGGGATCTCCCACTGGTCGCCGGCGAAGACGGACGCGACGAGGTCGCGCTGCGCGTCCGGATTCCGGAAGGCCGCGACGGGCGGCTCGGGACGGGTGAAGTTCAGGAAGCCGAACAGCTCGTCGCCGTCGCCGACGGCGTAGAGGGCGGCCGCCCTGCCGGGGGTGTTCCACACGACGCCTTCGTGGGAGAGCCCGAAGTCGTTGCGCATGGTGAACCCGGCGAAGCAGTACCCGAGGTAACGGTGGAACGGCTCCTCCGGGCCGAGGACGAGACGCCTGGTGTTGGAGTGCAGGCCGTCGGCGCCGACGACGAGGTCGAACGTGCGCCGCGCCCCGCTGCGGAACGTCACGTCCACTGCCCCTTCGTGGTCGTCGAGGGCCGCGATGGAGTCGTCGAAGAGGAACTCGGTGTCGTCGCGGACCGCACCGTAGAGGACCTCGGCGAGATCGCCGCGGCGCACCTCCAGATCGCTGTCCTCGGCCCCGCCGACCAGGGCGGCGGGCCGGAGCGAGGTGACCGGACTGCCGTCGGGGTTCAGGAAGGTGAGTCGGCGGGTGTCGACATGGACCTCCCGCAGTTGGGAGTGCACTCCCATGCGCCGGACGACCTCGAGCGCGGTGCCCCGGATGTCGATGGGGTAACCGCCGCCGCGCAGCGCCGGCGCCTTCTCCACGACCGTGACGTCGAAGCCGTACCGGCCGAGCCAGAAGGCCAGGGCCGGACCGGCGATGCTGGCGCCGGAGATCAGGACGGTGCCTCTCGTCGAACCGCTCATCGCTGCTCCCTCCAGTCGCACCGCCGGAACGAGCGACTGTTTAGCTACCTTAGGTATCCTTTTCGACGGCGCAGCGGACCTCCGACCGCTGCGCCGCCGAACCAGACTATATACCTAACTTAGGTATCCAAAGAAGGATTCATGGACGACAGACGACCCGCCGACGACGACCGTGGCGTCGAGCTCGATCTACTGACGTTGCTTCCGCGGCTGACACAGCTCGGCCAGGTACTGCACCGCAGCGGCCTGATGGAGCGGGCCATGGAGCGTGTCGGTATCGCGATCGATCGACCGGGGATGTCGATCCTGGTCACCCTCCGCATGTCCGACCGGCCGCTCCGCATCGGCGAGATCGCCGAACGCATGCAGGTCGTGGGGCCGCACGTCACACGGCAGATGAACGAGCTGGAGCGGCGGGACCTGGCGCGCCGGGTCGTCGATCCGCAGGATCAGCGGGCACGCCTGATCGAGTTGACCTCCGAAGGGGCGGCGGTGGCCGATCGCTACCTGCGGACCATCCTCGGCTGGTTCACCGACGCCCTCGCCGCCTGGTCCCCCCAGGATCGGCAGTCCTTCGGCCGTCTCCTCGGGCGCTTCGCCGACGACCTCACCGCGCACCTCGCCGCCCTCGACGACGACCTGCCGCCGGCGCCCTGAGAGGGGCGCTGCGCGATGGCGCGGACGGGTGTGGCAGCGTGGGAATGCATCCCGTTGATCACCCGGCGTGGCCGCCCCGATGGGGCCGCGCATCACATGAAGGAGGACGCGTCATGTCGAAGCCGCCGCTCCCGGAGGACGCGATCGCCATGCTGAAGAAGCCCAACCCCGCCGTCATCGCCACCGTACGAGCCGACGGGCAGCCGGTGTCCACGGCCACCTGGTACCTCTGGGACGACGGCCGGGTGCTGATCAACATGGATGAGGGCCGCAAGCGGCTCGACCATCTCCGCAACGACGCCCGGGTCACGCTGACGGTCCTCGACGCCGACAACTGGTACACCCACGTGTCCCTCATCGGCCACGTGACCGAGATCCGCGACGACGAGGACCTCGCCGACATCGACCGGCTGTCCAAGCACTACGGGGGCAGGCCGTACCCGCAGCGGGACCGCGGCCGGGTCAGCGCCTGGATCGAGATCGACCGCTGGCACGGCTGGGGCAGCTTCCGGGATAGCGACCAGGCGTCCGGCTGACGGTCCGCCGGCCAAAGTGTCACACGAGTAAAACGCCGGGGGCGCGGGAGACGAGCCGCTCCCCCGGCGTCGACGATCCATGGGTCCGGTGCCTCAATCGGGCGCCCAGGATGAGGACCTGGGGCCCTGTTACCGGCATGGCCGGCGCAGGCAGAGTGAGCATGCTCAGGAACCCCGGGGACGGCTGGGTCATGGCACAGTGCGATTCCCCGCGAGGGAGGGACACCCTTGATCAACAGGACCAGGCACGGCATCAGGATCCTCACGGCGGCCGCGCTGGCGGGAGCGACCATCGCGACGGGCGGCGGGGCCACGTGGGCACAGACCACGACGGCGTCCGGCGCCTCCGCCGCCAAGTCGCGTGTTTCTCCGGCCAGGACCGGAGAGATCGACTGCCCGCGCGGCTACCTCTGCCTTTACGATCACACGTATTACCGGTGGGGGATGGTGTACAACAAGCCGACGACGAAACACCCCTACAAGTGCAATGGGGTCAAGCCGTGGATCGTTAACGCCCCGGCCGTGTCCTACCAGAACCGGACCACGTACAAGGTGCAGCTCCTCAACTCGAACTGGAAGCGCATCCGCACCATCCCGCAACGACACGTGCACGGCGCCTTCAGCCCCAAGAGCGGGATCAAGGGAAACGTCGCCTACGCCTGCTTCTACAAGCCCTGACGTCTACGCGCACAGGAAACGCCGGGGGGCGCGGGAGACGATTCGCTCCCCCCGGCGTCGGTGCCTCCTGACGGTATCCGAACGCTATCCGCTAGGCACTCACCTCCTCCTTCGCGCACCCGCGCGAGCCTTCAGGCGACGTCGGCGGTCAAACCGGCGACGGTCGCGTCGAGAGAGCTGGTCGTGAGCGGCATGAGCACCGGTTCGGTGATCCGGAACCGTTCGACTCCCCGCTTGGTCAGATGCAGTCGCAGGTCGATCCAGCCGTCGGCGGTCCGGCAGCGACCCCGCTCGAGAAAGTGCAGGTCTCCCACGGAGATGCGGGCGCCGGCCACGTGCACGGGCAGCAGGATCTGCGACCGTGACGTGAGGGCCCGGCAGGAGGCCCGGTCCCGGTACGCGGCGACGTGGGCGTGTCCGGCCGTGGTCGGCGCGACGCGGCCGAGGACCGCTCCGGTCGGATCACCGGCGGGGTCCCGGAGCATCGCGTGCGACGGGGCGAGACCGAGGACGCCCGGATGCGCGCCGGTCGCGGGGCGGCCGTCCGTACGGCCGATGCCGAGCACCTCGACCATGAGAAGGTCGCCGGGCTCCGCGCCGACCACTCCGACCGGGCCGCACAGCAGCTCGCCGCCCTGACACCGCATCCGAACGGAGCCACCCGCGATCAGTTCGGCGACGGGCGGGATCTCCGGATGCCAGCGGTCGTGACCGGGCAGGTGATGCACGGTCGGGACCGGGGCGGCGGGCGTGAACAGCAACGTTTCGGTCCCTTCTCGCGCTGGCTCTCGAACACCTCAATCCTGCACTTGGTGCTGTTTCAGGGTGGTTTCACGGCGCTTAAACCCTCGTCAACGGGTCCTCACGCGTTCAGATCACCGGGTGCGGCGGGGCAGGCGGGTTCGGCGGCGCAGGCGGTGGCGCGGGGGGTGGGGCGGGCGGCGGCGGTGGAGCCGGCGGCGGCGCGGGCGGTGGCGGGGCAGGAGGGGGTGGCGGCTGCGGCGGCGCGGGTGGCGGCTGCGGCGGGCCGGGCGGGTTCGGCGGCTGGTTCGGCGGAGGCTGGTTCGGACACCCCTGACAGGGCTTCTTTGCCGGTGGAGGTTTCTGCCCTGGGCCTGGCTTGTTCGGTTCTGGAGGATTCTGGCCCGGAGGGGGCTGATTCTGGCCAGGCGGGGGCTCGTTCGGCTGCTGTCCCGGCGGCGCCCGGCCCTCCAGCTCATCGATCGCCTTGCCGATGATCTCCGATTCGACGCTCCCCGTCTCCATCCTCTGCCTGAGGTTGCTCATCTCCCTGTTTCTGCAGACCCAATAGTCGGCCTCTCCCTCACACTTCTTGAGCAGGTCCGCGACGATGGTCGCGGCAATCGACTTCTTCTCGTCAGCAGAGATGCTGTCCAAGGAAACATCTTCTCGCTGTAGCACCTCGTCGGCCTTGGCGATCGGCTCGTTGCCAGGGGTGGGCGGAAGCGGGAACTGCTCGTCCACGGGGGCAAGGGAAAGCGCCTGCGAGATCTTTGAGGGCAGGAATGCCTGGAGCCAGTCCATTGCCGTAAGGTAACCACCGTTCTTGGCGAACTGCTGTTGCGCCTGCTTGACTTGCTCAAGATTCTGCTTCAGATTCTGGTACATCTGCTGCAGTATGGCCGCATCGGAACGCAGGCGAACCGCTTGGGCGAGACCGATAGAAAATCCTCTGGACTCATCGATCTTCTGTTGGGCACGAGTTTTGAGCTCCTCCATCTTACTTTCGTACTCGGGAACGATCCGCTTCAGCTGGTACGCCAATGTGATTCGATCTTTAGCCGTCTTCGCCACCTGAAGGAGACCCCAGATCGTATAGAGCGTGGCTGCCGCCGCGACGACTGCCACTACGACTCCGGCGGCGGGCAGGAGCACGGCGGCATGGTTCGCCGCCGCAGGCCCGCCCAGTCGGCCAGGATCGCTACCCGATCGGCCACCGACGGCACCGCGTCCGACCTCGTCCTGCAAGAACGCACCTGCGGCGAGCCGCGAGTCGAACATGCCGGCCGTCCGCTCAGGCGGGGCCATTCCCTGCGGCGTGAGGCGTGACACCGTAGGCAGCACCTCGACGGCGGCGGCCTGGTCTCCCTTCGCCAGCACGATGACGCCCCCACCGAGGTAGTAAACGCGAAGACCGTCCAGGCCCGGGACCGCCGTCCTCACGTATTGCGGCTGCGAATTTGCCAGGGCGGCAACGTCTCGGACGGACATTCCCTGGTGGATCTGCCATGGCGTGAACGGCGATGATCCCGCACCCGAAGCCGATCGCGGTTTGGTGACGTTGCTGTAGGAGAACACGCCATCGGTGAACGTGTAGGACACGCCATTGGCCGGGTAAGACCAGAGCTCCTTACGCTCCAGGCCGCCGCCCGGAGCAGCAGAGAAGATCGTCGTGAAGAAGGGAGGTGGCCCGTACGCGGCCATCAGCACCTTTTGGTCGGCGGACGGATTCCCGCCCTGGACGGGCGGCCGGTATCCGGCGGCAGCTGCCTGCCCATGAACACCCGTCATCGCGATGACAACGGCGACCACGACCGCGAGAACGGCGGCAAGCCGGACCTTCTGCCGCGACCGCCGCCAAGACGGTCGAGGCCGGCCTGTACGTGTCAGCGGTGTCAGATCCGATCCGCCACCGCAAGGCCTGGCCATTCCATGGTCCCGGAATGATCAATCTCTATCGTCGGTGCCTCTTTCGTCATGCTTACAGAGCAGGCTCAGGTGTCGCGTCAGGTCACGGCAAAGCTACGGGCAAAGCTCGGATGACCAGGGCATTCTTTGATCGCCCCCACCCTCCCACCGGAGATGAACGCTCCGTGGCCGGTGAGCGGCAGGGCGCCGTACGCGGCGAGGGCCGGCGCTGAACCTTGTCGCGGCACGGAAGGCGGTCCGCGGCTCTTCACCCAGCTCATGGGGCGTCATGGGCGATTTACGACGAATTAAGGAGTATTGAGGATCAACAGGTGACATTTCGTCACCTGTCACGTTCGGCGACTCTCCGTGTGTCGACTGCTCCGTACCCGTCCAGTCCCCCGCCTGGCCGGAGCAGCGGACAGGAGGAGAACGCTCGTGAAGCGAGCCTTCGCCGCCGTCACCGGAACGCTGTCGCTCGTCGTCGCCCTGACGGCCGTCACGGCCGGAACCGGGAACGCCACCCCGCCGAACATCCCCTCCGCGAGCACCGCGGCGTCCCGGCTGGCCACGCTCACCGTCGCCGCCGAGAGCCACCAGTCCACCTACGACCGCTCGCTGTTCCCGCACTGGATCACCATCAGCGGGACGTGCAACACCCGCGAGGAGGTGCTCAAGCGGGACGGCACGAACGTCGTCACCGACGCGAGCTGCGCCGCCACCTCCGGGCGCTGGTACAGCCCGTACGACGGGGCGACCTGGACCGCGGCGTCGGACGTGGACATCGACCACCTGGTCCCGCTCGCCGAGGCATGGCGGTCCGGCGCGTGGGCGTGGACAACCGCCCAGCGCCAGGCGTTCGCCAACGACCTGAACGAGCCCCAGCTCTGGGCCGTCACCGACAACGTCAACCAGGCCAAGGGCGACCAGGACCCGACCACCTGGAAGCCGTCGCTGACGTCGTTCTGGTGTACCTACGCGCGCGCCTGGATCCAGGTCAAGTGGTACTACAAGCTGACCCTGCAGAGCGCGGAGAAGTCCGCGCTGACCAGCATGCTGAACACCTGCTGAGCCGGCGCCGTACGGCTCCGGACCCGTGCCCGGAGCCGTACGGCGGGTGGTCCGGCCCACCGGCCCGAGCCTTCACCGCCCCCAGCGGGTGTAGGTGCGAGCCGACAACGGGACGAACACCACCAGCAGCGCGGCCGACCAGAGCAGTACGGCGGCCACCGGATGTGCGAGCGGCCAGGCCACGTGCCCGGACGGGGCACCCGGGTTGCCGAACAGCTCCCGGCAGGCGGCGGTGAGCGCGCTGACCGGGTTCCAGTCGGCGATGAACCGCAGCCACCCGGGCATCCCGCCCGTCGGGACGTAGGAGTTGGACAGCATCGTGACCGGAAAGAACAGCGGCACCAGCTGGTCGGCGACCTGGTCGTTCTTCACCACCAGGCCCACGTAGACGCCCGCCCAGCTCAGCGCGTACCGCAGCACCATCAGCAGCAGGAACGCCTCGGCCGTGGGAATCAGGCCGCGGTGCGGCTGCCATCCCACCAGCAGGCCCGCCCCCACCATGATGGCCAGCGACAGCAGACCGGTCAGGGAGTCGGCGCCGGTCTGCCCGAACGGCACCGCCGACCGCGCCATCGGCATGGAGCGGAACCGGTCCATCACGCCGCGGGAGGCGTCGGTGGCGACCCGCACCATGACTCCCATCACCGACGAGAAGGTCACCATCGAGAACAGCCCGGGCATGAGGTACTCGCGGTAGTTCCCGCCGCCCGGCACCTGGATCGCGCTGCCGAAGACGTACCCGAACAGCACGACCATGATGGCCGGGAAGACCAGTGCGCCGACGAGTTCCCCGGGGTTTTGGCGCAGCCCTCCCAGCTCACGGCCGACCAGGGTCAGCCCGTCGGTGAACGTCCAGCGCAGGCGGCGGCTCATCGGCGAGGTGAGGGCGGTCATCGGACGGACTCCTTCCGGTCGGTGAGGCGCAGGAACACCTCGTCGAGGGTGGGACGGCGCAGGCTCACGTCGGCCGCGGCGACCCCGACGCGATCGAGTTCGCGCACGATGTCGGCGAGCCGGAAGTCGCCGCCGGGCAGGGCGACGCTGAGCCGGTCGGCGTCCGTGATGGTGGGATCGGTCCCGGCCAGGGCGTTCAGCACGGTCGCCGCCGGGCCCAGTGCGTCGGGGTCCTCGAGGACGACGTCGAGGCGGTCCCCGATCGTGGCCTTCAGCTCGTCGGGAGTGCCGGTCGCGATCACCCGCCCGTGGTCGATGACCGCGATGTCGTCGGCCAGCCGGTCGGCCTCGTCCAGGTACTGCGTGGTGAGCAGCACCGTGGTGCCGTCCGCCACCAGCTCGCGGACGCTCTCCCAGATCTCGCCGCGGCTGCGCGGGTCCAGGCCGGTGGTCGGCTCGTCCAGGAAGAGCACCTCGGGGCGCAGGATGAGGCTGGTGATCAGGTCGAGGCGGCGCCGCATGCCGCCGGAGTAGCCGGCGACCTGACGGTCGGCGGCGTCCATCAGCCCGAAGCGTTCGAGCAGCTCGTCGGCCCGCCGATGCGCCTCGCGCCGGGACAGGTGGGACAGGCGCCCGAACATGCGCAGGTTGCCGCGGCCGGTGAGCTTCTCGTCCACGGCGGCGTGCTGGCCCGCGAGCCCGATCCGCTCGCGCACCCTGCCGGCCTCACGGACGACGTCGTATCCGGCGATGCGGGCATGCCCGGCATCAGGGTCGGACAAGGTCGCGAGGATCCGCACCGCGGTCGTCTTCCCCGCGCCGTTCGGCCCCAGCACACCACAGACCGTTCCCCTCGGGACGCTCAGGTCCAGCCCCCGCAGCGCATGGGTGTCGCCGAAGGACTTGTGCAGCCCTTCGGCGACCACGATCGGATCCGTCATGAACCCCTCCACTGGGTACGTTGTACGCGGTTGTGCGGTCAGGCTAAGTTACTGGGTACGATGTACGCAAGTAGAAGGGGGGGAACGGTGCCCGACGCCGAGTACGTGAGCATCTGGATGCGGCCCGAGCGCCCGGCCCGCGGACCGAAGCCGGCCTACAGCCGCGCGCAGATCACCGAAGCGGCGGTCCGGATCGCCGACGCCGAGGGGCTGGAGGCCGCCACCATGCGTCGGATCGCGGCCGAGATCGGGGCCGGCGCGATGTCGCTCTACCGGTACGTCCCGAGCCGCGACGACCTCATCGTGCTCGTGGCCGACCGGCTGATGGGTGAGATCGACGTCGAGGGAATGCCCTCCGGCGACTGGCGCGCGGACCTGACGCGCTACGCCCAGGAGCTGCGGGCCATGTGGCTGCGGCACCCGTGGATCGCCACCGTGAACCGGTCACTTCCCGGCTTCGGCCCCAACCAGCTGCTGCTCATCGAACGGGTGATGGGGGTGCTCGACGCCTACGTCTCCATCGACGAGAATTTCGGCCTCATGGCCATCCTGAACGGCTACGTCGAGAGCACCGTCCGCGGGGAGATCAGCGGGGCCGAGGAGGTCCGCCGCAGCGGGCTCAGCGAGTCGGAGTGGATGGAGCGGAGCTCCCCGCACGTCCAGCAGCTCGTGGAGAGCGGGGAGTACCCGATCTTCACCAAGATCGTCATGGAGGCGCGCCAGCCGCACCTGGGCCGCGACGAGCAGTTCCGGTACGGGCTGGAGCGCGTCCTCGACTGCATCGCCGTGGCCCTCCCGTCGACGGTCGAGCCCGGTACTACGCGCTGACCCGCTAACGCAGGCCGAGCGGGCGGGCCAGGGCGGTGCGGATCCAGCGGTCGACCAGGGCCGGGTAGTCCAGGCCCGTGGCCGCCCACATCTTGGGGAACGCCGAGGCGGGGGTGCAGCCGGGCATCGTGTTGATCTCATTGAGGATCAGCCGGCCGTCCGGGGTGTGGAAGAAGTCCACCCGGGCGAGCCCTTCGCAGCCCAGCGCGTCGAAGGCCTGCACCGACAGCCGGCGGACCTCTTCGATCACGGTCGCCGGGAGTTGCGGCGGGATGTCCAGCGCGAGGCCGTCGTCGAGGTACTTGGCCTCGAAGTCGTAGTAGTCGTGACCGGAGCCCACGCGCACCTCGGCGGGCAGGCTGGCCTCGGCCGGTTCGTCGCCGAGCCCCTCGAGCACGCCGCACTCGATCTCCCGGCCCTCGATGGCCGCCTCGACGATCACCTTCGGGTCGTGCTCGCGCGCGGCCTCGACCGCGGCCTCCAGCGCGTCCTCCGACTCGACCTTGGAGATGCCCATGCTCGAGCCCGCCCGCGCCGGCTTGACGAACACCGGCCAGCCCAGCTCCTTGATCTCGTCGACGACCTGCTTGCGCTCCCGCCGCCACTGCCGGTCCTTGACGACGACGTAAGGGCCGATTGGCAGCCCGCAGCCCTGCCAGACCAGCTTCATGTACGCCTTGTCCATGCTCGCGGCGCTGGCGAGCACTCCCGCGCCGACGTAGCGCACACCCGCCAGTTCGAGGAGGCCCTGGATCGTTCCGTCCTCGCCGTACGGGCCGTGCAGCAGCGGGAGCACGACGTCCACGTCGCCGAGGGCCCGTGGCACCTGGCCCGGCTCCACGACGACCAGGCCACGGCTGTCCGGGTCGAACGGCAGCGCCAGCGGCAGCCCGTCCTCGGCGACCTCCGGCAGCCGGCCGTCCTCGATCGAGAGCCGCTGCCCGGAGGCGAGGACCCAGCGTCCGTCGCGCGCGATGCCGACGGGGATGACCTCGTACCGGTCCTGGTCGATCGCGGCCATCACGCTGCCCGCGGTGAGACAGGAGATCGCGTGCTCCGAACTGCGTCCGCCGAAGACGACGGCGACCCGGATCCTGCTCATCGATCCACCTCTTCCCACCTGCACCGACAGTCGCGGGCACCGACATTACACGTCATTTCGCCTCGTGACGTTCTTCCCCGTTCGGAGGGAAAGAGGTGTCCTGGGATCAGACGCCGTAGCGTTCGGGCTTCGGAGTCCGCGACATGAGGAGCCGCCCCGCGTCGGCCGGGCTGAGCCCGCCGTGCATGACCGCGACGATGGCCTCGGTGATCGGCATCTCGACGTGGTGCTGCCGGGCCAGCTCGAGGATCGCGTCGCAGGACTTGACGCCCTCCGCCGTCTGCCGGGTGGCCTTGACGACCTCCTCCAGACTCATCCCCCGCCCGAGGTTCTCGCCGAAGGTGCGGTTCCGGGAGAGCGGTGAGCTGCAGGTGGCGACGAGGTCGCCCATACCCGCCAGGCCCGCGAACGTGTGCTGGTCGGCGCCGAGCGCCGCCCCCAGGCGGGCGATCTCGGCCAGCCCGCGCGTCATCACCAGCGCCCGTACGTTGTCGCCCATGCCCATGCCGACCCCGATGCCGACGGCCAGGGCGATGACGTTCTTCACCGCGCCGCCGAGCTCGCAGCCGATGACGTCGGCGTTCGTGTAGGCGCGGAAGTACGGCGTCATGCAGGCGAGCTGCAGCTTCTGCGCGGTCGCCTCGTCGACGCACGCGACGGCCGCGGCCGACGGCTGCTCCGCGGCGATCTCGCGGGCGAGGTTCGGGCCGGTGATCACCGCGACGCGCTCCTCGGGCACGTCGGCCACCTCACGGATCACCTCGCTCATCCGCTTGCAGGTGCCCAGCTCGATGCCCTTCATGAGGCTCACCAGCACCGCGTCGGGGGGCAGCAGCGGCCGCCACTCCGCCAGCCCCGACCGGAGCGTCTGGGCGGGCACGGCCAGCATGACGTACGACGCGTCGGCGAGCGCCGCGGCGACGTCGGTGGTGGCCGTCAGCCGGTCGGGCAGCCGTACGTCCGGCAGATAGTCGGGATTCTCATGCCGGTCGTTGATCGCCTCGACCAGCTCGGCGCGACGCCCCCACACCGTGACGTCGCCGCCCGCGTCGGCCAGCACCTTGGCGAAGACGGTCCCCCATGACCCTGCCCCGAGCACCGCGATCTTCAAGAGGCCTTGGCCTCCTTGCCCGTGTCGGTCTCCTCGGCGTCCGCCGCACCGGTCGCCTCGGCGTCGGTCTCCTCGGCGTCGGTCTCCTCGGCGTCGGCCGCATCGCTCGTGGCGCCGGCCGTGCCCGGCGTCTCGGCGGCGGCCGTGCTCGGCGTCTCGGCGGCCGTGTCGCTCGCCTTGTCGGCGCGGCGGGCCCGGGCGGCCTCGCGCGGGTCGTACAGCTTCTCCGGGGCGGGCTCGCCGCGCAGCTCGGCGAGCAGGTCGGCGATGGCCCGCATGATGTCGGCGGTCGCGGCGTTCAGCGTCTCCGCGTCCAGGGGACGGCCCTCGTACTTGGACAGGTCGACCGGCGGCCCGGCGACGACGTGCATCGTCTTGCGCGGGAACGGGCGGAATTTCTTCGTGCCGTACGGCCAGAGGATGTGCGCCCCCCAGTGCGCCACGGGGATCACCGGGACGCCGGTGGTCAGCGCCATCCGGGCCGCGCCCGTCTTGCCGGTCATCGGCCACAGGTCCGGGTCCCGGGTGCAGGTGCCCTCCGGGTAGAAGATCACGCACTCGCCTCCGCGCAGGCCCTTCTCCGCGTCGCGGAGGGCCAGCGCCGCGTCCGCCCGCTCGCGGTACACCGGGATCTGCCCGGTCCGGCGGATGATGCGGCCGATCACCGGCGTCTTGAACACACCGGCCTTGGCGAGGTAGACGGGGAAGCGGCCCGCCTTGTAGATGAAGTGGGCCATGGCGAGGGGGTCGGACCACGACAGGTGGTTGACGGCGATGATCACTCCGCCCTTGCGGGGGATGTTGTCCTGCCCCTTCCAGTCCCGCTTCAACAGCGTGTGCAGCAGCGGGCGCAGAATCCCCACGACGATCGCGCGCCAGACGGGCGAATGACCCATGCCCTCCTCCTCACTTCGTCCCGGTCGAGCCGGGGGTGTCGTCAAGTGTCGCGGGTGTTTCCGCGTAGTGTCGACCCACGATGTCTGGTACCCATCGCCTCACATGGATGCTCGTCGTGCCGGTCAAACCGCTGGCCCGCGCGAAGTCACGGCTGTCCGGCGCCGCCGGCCCCCATCGCGAGCGGTTGGCGCTGGCCATCGCGACCGACACCGTATCCGCCGCGCTGCGGTGTCCACGGGTCCGGGGGGTCGTGGTGGTCACCGACGACCCGGTCGCGGCGCCCGAACTCGCGGCGCTGGGCGCCCACATCGTCCCCGACGAGCCGGACGCCGGGCTGAACCCGGCACTGGTCCACGGCGTCGAGTGGGCGCGGTCGCTCGCGCCGGACGCCGGGGTCGGCGCGATGTCCGCCGACCTGCCGGCCCTGCGGCCCGCCGAGCTGGGCCTCGTCCTGGAAGCCGCGGAGGAGGCGCCGAACGCCTTCCTGCCCGACCTCGCGGGGTTCGGCACCACGCTGTACACGGCACGGCCCGGGGCGGTGTTCGCGCCGGCGTTCGGGACGGACTCCCGTGCCCGGCACCGCGGCCTGGGCGTGCGGGAGATCGCGCTGGACGAGGTCCGCAGCGTGCGCCAGGACGTCGACACGATCGACGACCTGCGGGCCGCGCTCGTCCTCGGGGTGGGGCCGCGGACGGCGTCCGTGGCTCCGCTGCTGCCGGTGCCCTGCTCCTCCGCCCCGCCGGACTGACCGGGCGCACGGGCGGTCGGCTCGCCGTCGGGCGTTCTTCCCGGACGCTCTAGTCTGTGCGGCATGCAGGGCACGGTGAAGGCGTACGACGCCGAGACGCGGACCGGCAGCGTGCTGCTGGACGACGGGAGCGAGATGGCCTTCGACACGGCGGCGTTCGACGCCGGCGGCCTGCGGCTGCTGAGGTTCGGGCAGCGGGTCAACCTCGCGGTCGAGGACGACCGCATCACGGTGATCACGCTCTCGACGTTCCCGCTGCCCTGAGCCGTCCCGGCCTCGGCCCCCAGGATCTGAGCCGCCCCCGGCCGCGTTCCGGCCTCCGGGATCGCCGCTCGCGGGACGCCCGCCCCGTGACCGGACCCGCCGTCCCGCCGACCGAACGGCTCGGAGACGACGACGGCGCCCGGCGGACTCTCGTCTCGCCGGGCGCCGTCGGCACGCCGTTATTTCTTCTTGGCGCCGGCCACCAGGTTCTTGAAATCCGATCCTGCCTTGAACCTCGGGACCGAGGTCGCGGGGACATTGATCGTGGCGCCCGTCGCCGGGTTCCGGGCCTCGCGAGCCGGCCGATCGGCCTTCTCGAAGGATCCAAAACCGGTGATGGCCACCTTCTCACCCTTGGCCACCGTCTCCTGAATGGTGTCCAGGATGGCGTCGACCGCCTCGGTCGCCGCTTTCTTGCTGCCGACTCGATCGGCGATCGCGTCGACGAGTTCGCGCTTGTTCATGGGTTTGCTCCTCTTCCCCCTTGCTCGCTCGAAACTAGGGGACCTCAGGGCATCTATACAATCACCCATGGCCGGTGTTTGCGCCTGTGTCGCAGGCAGAAGCGCCATTCAGGATGCGTTTTCATCGTCATCGAGCTCGATCATGAAGGATTCGAGCCGCTTGACGGCAAGCGTCGGATCCCGCTTGGCAAGATCGGTTATGAGCAGGAGTTGCCTGGTCAGACGGGGTTTGTGCGCGCCCGGAAGGCCGGCCACCCTCGTGTGCGCCTCGCGCAGCCTCCGGGCCAGGGCGTTGAGCTGCGGGTCGTCCCACGCGGGGCCGGATGGTGTTGTCATCATCACACCTCGTCACCTGGTTTCCACGGAGGCGCGCCGCGGGGTCGAACGGCAGGAGGGGGGGGGCGCGGGGGCGGGCGGGCCCCCCCCCCCGCCGGGGGGGGGGGGGAGGGGGGGGCGGGGGGGCCCGCGGGGCGCGTGGGCGCGCAAT
>NZ_JBFAUT010000048.1:0-3867 GCF_040679475.1 Actinoallomurus sp. NPDC052274 | reverse complement strand
CGGGTTCACACGACTAGTCACCGCGCTCGAAGCGGAAACCCACTCCTCTGACGGTCGTGATGTAACGCGGGGGTGCGGGCGATCAGGCGGTCACGGGGAGCCAGGGCTGCCGCTTGGCCTCGAAGTCGGTGATCGCGTCGACGTTGCGCAGGGTCAGGCCGATGTCGTCCAGGCCCTCCAGCAGCCGCCAGCGGGTGTAGTCGTCGATCTCGAACGTCTGCACGCCGCCCTCGTCGCAGCGCAGCTCGCGGGCCGCCAGGTCGATGGTGAACTCCTTGGCGGGGTTCGCCGCGATCTTGTCCTGCAGGCCCTCGACGACGTCCTCGGGGAGCTGGATCGGCAGCAGGCCCATCTTCGTGGCGTTGTTGCGGAAGATGTCACCGAACCGCGCCGACACGACGGCGCGGAAGCCGTACTGCTGGAGCGCCCAGACGGCGTGCTCGCGCGAGGAGCCGGTGCCGAAGTCGGGCCCGGCGACCAGGATCGACGCGCCCTGGTACTCCGGACGGTTCAGGACGAACTCCGGGTCCTCGCGCCAGGCGGCGAACAGGCCCTTCTCGAACCCGGTGCGGCTGACCTGCTTGAGCCAGACCGCCGGGATGATCTGGTCCGTGTCGACGTTGCTGCGCCGCAGCGGCACGGCGCGGCCCGTGTGCGTGGTGAAGGCTTCCATGACTGGCTCCCGATTACAGGTCGGCCGGGGCGGTCAGACGCCCGGTGACGGCGGTGGCGGCGGCGACGGCGGGCGAGACCAGGTGGGTGCGGCCGCCCTTGCCCTGCCGGCCCTCGAAGTTGCGGTTGGAGGTCGAGGCGCTACGCTCCCCCGGCTTGAGCTGGTCGGGGTTCATGCCCAGGCACATCGAGCAGCCCGCCTCGCGCCACTCGGCGCCCGCGGCCTTGAAGACCTCGTTCAGGCCCTCCTCCTCGGCCTGTGCCTTGACCTTCATCGAGCCCGGCACGATCAGCATCCGCACGCCGTCGGCGACCTTGCGGCCCTTGATCACCTCTGCCGCCGCGCGCAGGTCCTCGATCCGGCCGTTGGTGCAGGACCCGACGAACACGGTGTCGACGGTGACGTCCCGCAGCGGGGTGCCGGCGGTCAGGCCCATGTACTCCAGCGCGCGCTCGGCGGCGGAGCGGTGCGTCGGGTCCGCGAAGGAGGCCGGCTCCGGAACGCTCGCCGCGAGCGGCGCGCCCTGGCCGGGGTTGGTGCCCCACGTGACGAACGGGGTGAGCTCGGAGGCGTCGATGACGACCTCCTTGTCGAACGTCGCGTCGTCGTCGGTGCGCAGCGACCGCCAGTACTCCTTGGCGGCCTCCCAGGGTGTTTTACCCCCATGGCTACGCCCCGCCGCCCCCAGTCCGGACGGCGCGTGCGGGCGGCCCTCGAGGTAGGCGAAGGTCGTCTCGTCCGGCGCGATCATGCCGGCCCGCGCGCCCGCCTCGATGGACATGTTGCAGACCGTCATGCGGCCCTCCATCGACAGCGACCGGATGGCCTCGCCGCGGTACTCGATGATGTGGCCCTGGCCGCCGCCCGTGCCGATCTTCGCGATGATCGCCAGGATGAGGTCCTTGGCGGTCACGCCGTACGGCAGTTCGCCGTTGACGGTGACGGCCATCATCTTGGGCCGGCGCTGCGGCAGCGTCTGGGTGGCGAGGACGTGCTCGACCTCGCTGGTGCCGATGCCGAACGCCAGCGCGCCGAACGCGCCGTGCGTGGAGGTGTGCGAGTCGCCGCAGACGACCGTCATGCCCGGCTGGGTCAGCCCCAGCTGCGGACCGATGACGTGGACGATGCCCTGGCCGGCGTCGCCCATCGGGTGCAGGCGAACGCCGAACTCGGCGCAGTTCTTGCGCAGCGTCTCGACCTGGGTGCGCGACACCGGGTCGGCGATCGGCGCGAGGATGTCGGTGGTCGGGACGTTGTGGTCCTCGGTGGCGATCGTCAGGTCGGGCCGCCGGACCGTGCGGTTCGCCATGCGCAGGCCGTCGAAGGCCTGCGGGCTCGTGACCTCGTGGATGAGGTGAAGGTCGATGTAGAGAACGTCCGGCTCGCCCTCGGCGCTCCGTACAACGTGCGCGTCGTAGACCTTGTCCGCAAGTGTTCGGCCCATCACTCCACCTCTTCCGGTTCCGTAGCTCCTCTGCCCGCGACTTGCATCTCAGATTCCGAGACGGCAGTATCGAAGCATGGACAACTCTAGCGGAGTCGGCGTGCTGGACAAAGCGGTTCTGGTCCTGAACGCCCTCGAGGCCGGCCCGGCCTCCCTCGCCCAGCTGGTGCAGACCACCGGCTTGGCCCGGCCCACCGCCCACCGGCTCGCCGTCGCGCTGGAGCACCACCGGATGGTCCACCGTGACACCCAGGGCCGGTTCATCCTCGGCCCCCGCCTGGCCGAGCTGGCCGCCGCCGCCGGAGAGGACCGCCTGCTCGCCATCTCCCAGCCGATCCTGACCCAGTTGCGGGACCTGACCGGCGAGAGCGCCCAGCTCTACCGGCGGCAGGGCGACGTGCGCGTGTGCGTCGCCGCGGCCGAGCGGATGAGCGGCCTGCGCGACACCGTCCCGGTCGGCAGCGCCCTGCCGATGACCGCCGGCTCCGCCGCGCAGATCCTGCTGGCCTGGGAGGAGCCCGACCGCCTGCACCGGGGGCTGCGCGGCGCGAAGTTCACCGCGACGACGCTGGCCTCCGTACGACGCCGTGGCTGGGCGCAGAGCGTCGGCGAACGCGAGCAGGGGGTCGCCTCGGTGTCCGCGCCGATCCGCGGCACCGGCGGCCGCGTGATCGCGGCCATCTCGGTGTCCGGGCCGATCGAGCGGCTCTCACGCGCCCCCGGCCGGATGCACGCACCGCCCGTGCTGGCCGCCGCGGAGAAGATCTCCGAGACGATGCGCCGCGGCTGACCCGTCCTCCGGCGATACCGGGACTCGGACACAGCTCCCCCGCCGAGCGTCCACCGAACACCGAACCCCGGACACGCCCCGGCCGAGCCCTCCACCAGACCCGAACCCTGGACGCGCCCTCGGCCGGGCACCCCTCGGACACCGGAACCCGGACCCGACCCCGGACCGAGCCGCCGTTCGGATACCGAGACTCGGGAACCGCGACTCCCCGGCGGCCGTACGGCGATAGTGTCCCGGCCAGGGGGGCAGATGAAGATCTCCGAGCTCAGCGACCGGAGCGGGCTGCCGGTTCAGACGATCAAGTACTACATCCGGGAGGGGCTCCTTCCGAAGGGGACGGCCACCGCGGCGACCCGTGCGGAGTACGACGGCCGCCATCTGCACCGGCTCCGTTTCGTCAAAGCGCTCCGGGAGGTCGGCGACCTGCCGATCGCGTCGGTACAGCAGATCGTCGCCGCCGTGGACGACGACACCGTCGCCCCCCACCAACTGCTGGGGAAGGCGCAGTACGCCCTCGGCCCGCGCGCCGAGCCACGGCCCGAGGACGCCGGCTGGCGGGCCGCCCGCCAGGACGTGGACGCGGTCATCGCCGAGCTCGGCTGGCGCGTGCTGCCGGACGCGCCGGCCCGCGACCTGCTGGCGCAGGCGTTCGCGGCGCTGCGCGGGCTGGGCCTGCCGATCGTCCTGCGCGACCTTCGCCCGTACATCGAGGCCGCCGAGCTCATCGCGGACCACGAGATCGCCGGGCTGTCGGTCGGCGAGGACCGCGAGCGGGCCGTGCAGACCGCCATCGCGACCAACGTCCTGTACGAGCGGATCCTGCTCGCCCTCCGCCGGCTGGCACAGGAGAACGCCTCAGCCCGCCGCTTCGACCTCCAGTTGCCCGTCTCGGTGACCGACGAGGAGATCGCGCGGCTGAACGCGGAGGGCGTACGGGCCGTACGGTTCATCGTACGCCGC
>NZ_JBFAUT010000047.1:0-73495 GCF_040679475.1 Actinoallomurus sp. NPDC052274 | reverse complement strand
ACCGGGCCGGCGGATCGGCGCGGTCAGCCGAGCGCGAGCGCGGCCAGGGCGGCGTTGACGATGGAGCCCGGGAGCAGGTCGTGCAGCTCGTACAGCTCGGCGATCGAACCGGACTGGCCGAACTGGTCCACGCCGAGCGGCACGCACGGCACGCCGAACGCCGAGCCGAGCCAGGCCAGGGCGTGCGAGGCGGCGTCGTGCACGGTGACGATCGGCGCGCGGACCGGGAACGCCGCGCGCAGCGCGCCCGCCTCGGACGGCGTGCTCGCCGTACGGACGCCCTGCCGCAGGGTCCGCTGCCACGCGGAGTACAGCCGGTCGGGAGAGGTCACGTCGATGACGTGCGCGGCGATGCCCTCCTCCTCCAGCTCGCGGGCGGCGGCCAGCGCCTCGGGCAGGACGGCGCCCGACGCGGCGAGCTGGACGGCCGGGCCCTCGACCGCAGAGCGGTGCAGGAGGTACGCCCCGGCGAGCACCTGCCGGCGCAGCACCGCGTCGCCGAGGCGCTCCCGCGCCTCCTCGAACGGCGCCTGGTCCAGCGGCCGGGTGGTCAGGCGGAAGTAGTAGGCGCCGTCCTCGGCCGGAACCGCAGTGGTCGTCTCGGCCGGGCCGGCGGCGATCCGGCCGAGCGCGTCGCACAGCAGCCAGTCCAGAGCGGTGGCGTACGCCGGTTCCAGATAGGTGACGTTGGGCAGTTCGAGCCCGATCGAGGCGGTGATCGTCGACTGGTGCGCCCCGCCCTCCGGCGCGAGCGTCACCCCGGACGGCGTGCCGGCCACGACGAACCGCGCCCCGGAGTAGACGCTGTAGATGAAGGCGTCCAGCCCACGGCAGACGAACGGGTCGTACACCGTGCCGACCGGCAGCAGCGGCTGCCCGTGCAGGTCGCCGGCGAGCCCGAGCTGGCCGAGGAGCAGGAAGAGGTTCATCTCCGAGATGCCGAGCTCGATGTGCTGGCCGGAGGGCCCCTCGGTCCACTTCAGCAGCGGGTCGACGCTCCACGCCCGCTGCTCGGCGGGCGCGAAGACGCCCTTGCGGTTGATGAACCCGGCGAGATTGGTCGACGTCGCCACGTCCGGCGCGGTCGTGACGAGGTACGGCGCGACCTCCTCCGCGCGGGACAGGTCGACGAGGATCTTGCCGAAGGCGTCCTGGGTCGAGACGGGACGCGAGGTGCGCACCCCGGTCGCCGCCGGCACCTTGACGTTCAGGGAGCCCGGCGCGGGTATGCGGCGCAGCGTCTCGCGCCGCTGGTTGCACAGGATGCCCTCCGGCGTCGCCGGGTCGAAACGTTCCCAGTCGTCGGTGAGCCGCAGCGAGGCGCGCAGCGCGTCGATCTGCTCGCCGGTCAGCAGCGCGGAGTGGTTGCGCGGGTTGCCGGCGATCGGCAGGCCGTGGCCCTTCACCGTGTACGCGAACACGACGCTGGGCCGGTCGGTGACCGCGTCGCACTCGGCGTACGCCTCCAGCATGGCGACCAGGTCGTGGCCGCCCAGGTCCTGCACGAGCTCGGCGAGCTCGTCGTCGGGCAGGCCGGCGACCGCCTCGGCGACCTCGGCCGGCGCCCCGTCCAGGAACGTCTCGCGCAGCTTGGCGCCCGTGAGCCCGAACAGCGCCTGGTAGTGCTCGTTCGGCATGGCGTCGATCCAGCCGCGTACGGCGGCGGGCGCCTCGCGCAGCCGCCGACCGTACTTGACCTCGACGACGTGCCAGCCCGCCGCCTCGAACTGGCCGCGCCACTGCGCGATCCGCATGCCCGGCACGACGCGGTCCAGGGACTGCCGGTTGAAGTCGACGACCCACATGACGTTGCCGAGGCCCTGGGTCGCCGGGTCGGCGATGGCCTCCCAGACGTTGCCCTCGTCGAGCTCGGCGTCGCCCAGCAGCGCGACGAACCGCGCCTTCGGGCCCGCTCCGCCGTGCCAGTGCGCGTCGACGTAGCGGCGGACGGCGGCGGCGAACAGCGGCGCCGCCGCGCCGAGGCCGACCGAGCCGGTGGAGAAGTCGACGTCGTCGGGGTCCTTCGTACGGCTCGGGTAGGACTGCAGGCCACCGCGGGCGCGCAGGGTCGTGAGGTAGGAGCGGTCGAGGTCGCCGAGGAGGTACTTGATCGCGTGGAAGACCGGGGAGGCGTGCGGTTTCACGCTCACCCGGTCCTCGGCGTTCAGGTGCGCGAACCACAGCGCGGTCATCGCCGTCACCAGCGACGCGCTCGACGCCTGGTGCCCGCCGACCTTGACGCCGTCGCCGGTCCGGCGCTCCCGGTTGGCCGCGTCGACGATGCGCACGGCCAGCCAGAGCACCCGGCGCTGGATCTCCTCCAGCACACTCAGGTCGACGCCGGCCAGGTCCACACCCGCGACCTCATTGTCACGAACGTCCTGCATGTCAGCCTCTCAGCGAAAGAGCGCGCTGTATCCGTTCAGCGCGGGTTGCCCCCCGAGATGAGCGTAAAGGACGTTCGCTCCTGACTCGATCTCCCGGTTCGTCACGAGATCGACCAGCCCGGCCATGGACTTGCCCTCGTAGACCGGGTCGGTGATCATCCCTTCCAGCCGCGCGGCCAGCCGCATGGCCTCCAGGGTCTGCTCGTCCGGGATGCCGTAGGTCCCGGCGTGGTAACGCTCGTCGAGGACGATCTCGTCGTCGGAGACCTCCGTCCCGATCAGCTCGGCGGTGTTCCGGGCGATCCGGGCGATCTGCTCCCAGGTCTCCTTCGGCTTGGCGGAGCCGTCGATGCCGATGATCCGGCGGCCCTTCCCCGCGAAGCCGGCGACCATCCCCGCCTGTGTGCTCCCGGTGACCGAGCAGACGATGATCGTGTCGAAATGGACGCCGAGCTCCCGCTCCTGCTCCTCCACCTCGCGCGCCCAGTTCGCGAAGCCGAGGCCGCCGAGGCGGTGGTCCGACGCGCCCGCCGGGATGGCGTACGGCCGGCCGCCCCGGGCCCGCACGTCCTCCAGGGCCTGCTCCCAGCTCTCCGTCAGCTTCTCGGTCGTGAACGGCCGAGCTTGGGGCTCGGCCTTTCACACCTTGTTGCGCTCCCCGTCGCGGCTGGGTGTCGTGCCGGGGTCGCATCTCCCCTGCCCCCTTTGGGGGCAGGGACGGGCATGCTGACGAATGCCCACGCCACGCGCGCCCGTTCCCGGATGTTGGTGGCGGCGATGACGTCGGCGGGGCCAGCGAACCCGCACCGGCGACAACGGAAGATATTCCGGTCGGGCCGGTTGGCCCGACCGGTGTGCCCGCACCATGGCACGGGACACCGCTGGGAGGTGTAGGCCGGATCCACCTCCAAGAACGGCACCCCGGCCCGCTGGGCCTTGTACTGGAGGAAGGTGCCGAGCTGGTGGAACGGCCAGGAGGAGTGTGTGGCCCGCTGGTGCCGCCTGAGCCGTACCCGATCGCGTATCCCGCTCAGTTCCTCAAGCGCGATACCGCGTCCGGTGCGTCGGGCATCGGCCACGATGCTCTTACTGATCTTGTGGTTCTCGTTGGCGGCGTGCCTCGCCTCCCGCTGTGTGCGGCGGGCCAGCCGTCGGGCGGCCGATCGGCTGCCTGCGGCTTTTTTGGCCTGCAGTTCGGCGCGTAGCCGGGCCTGGCGTCGGCGATACCTCTGGAGGCTCTTGCCCTGGTGGTTGTCACCGTCGGAGGTGGTGGCCAGGTTCACGATCCCCCGATCCACCCCGATCCAATCAGCAGGCTCAAATCGCGGGGCCGCTTCGACCTCGCAGGTGGCGATCAGGAAGAACATCCCGTCGCGGTGCACCAGATCGGTTTCGCCCTTGCGGTGGTCCGCCAGGAACTTTACCTGCCCGGGCTCACCGGTGAAGGCGATGCTACGAAGGCGGCCGGCAACGGTCCAGATCGAGATGGTGCGGGCGTCCATCTGCCAGGACAGGCATCGGTCGTCGAACGGCTGGGCCGAATCGGCCCGCACGGTGATCGGTTTGGAGGCGGCCTTACGGCGCCGGCGTGAGTGCTCACCACCCAGCAGACCGGCCTCGATCTGTGCGTGCAACGTGGTGTAGGCATCGGCGACCTTACGGATCACATGTAACGCGGGCTGCGCCGACAACCCCCGCGCCTTCAACTCCGCATACACCAGCTTTTGCAGCTTCTGCCGGGCGAACACGCCGTGGGCGAACGCGACCGCCGACACCTCGTTCGCCGCGGTGTTGCACAGGGACAGGGTCGCCGCGAGCGCCGCCGCCTGCTCAGGCGTCGGCAGCAGCTTCACCTGCACCACCATCTTCACGATCCGTAACTTTAACTATACGGTTCGCTGATGTCTGCTCAATGGGCACCAGACTGGAACACTCGCGGAGGTCAACACCGTCTGTGACATCTGCATCATCACGCCGACCTCCCCGTTCATAGGATTTCCCCGATCACCGGAGCGTGTGCGCGTCAGCGGCGGGGGCCGGCATGCGCGCACGTCGTGCTCGCATGCCGCCACACGCCCGGTACCTTTGGCCCGTGCTGCCGAACGTCACCGCCACGCGCTACGTGACACCCCTCCGGGAGGGCGGGTCCCTGCCCGCCATCGTCGAGGCCGACGACCTGGGCACGTACGTCGTGAAGTTCCACGGCGCCGGGCAGGGCCGCAAGGCCCTCATCGCGGAGATCATCGCCGGTGAGCTCGGCCGGCGCCTCGGCCTCCGGGTGCCGGACCTCGTCACCGTCGACGTCGACCCGGTCATCGCCCGCCACGAGCCGGACCCCGACATCCAGGACCTGCTCAAGGCCAGCCCCGGCCGCAACCTCGGCGTCGACTACCTGCCGGGCTCCCTCGGCTTCGATCCGCTGGCCTGGACGCCCGAGGCCGACTTCGCCGCGGCCGTGCTGTGGTTCGACGCGCTGATCGGCAACGTCGACCGCAGCTGGCGGAACCCCAACCTCCTGGTCTGGCACGGCGACGTCTGGCTCATCGACCACGGTGCCAGTCTCTACTTCCACCACGCGTGGGCCTCGGCGGAGAAGCTGATCTCCCGGCCGTACGACGCGAGCGACCACGTGCTGGCGACCTTCGTCGACGACGCCGGTCTGGCCCAGGCCGGCCGCGACCTCGGTCCCAAGGTCACCGAGGACCTGCTCGGCGAGGTCGTCGCCCTGGTCCCCGAGGAGTGGCTGGCCGACGAGCCCGGCTTCGACTCCCCCGCCGAGGTCGCGGCCGCGTACGTCGCACACCTGGGGACCCGTGCGGCCACACCGGAGGTCTGGCTGCCCGAGGTGGGCGAGGCCAGGCCGGCGACGCCCCGCACCGAGCACCGCCCGTCGGCCCGACCGAATTGGCTGGGATGAAGATCTTCGAGTACGCCGTCCTGCGGGTGATCCCCCGCGTCGAACGCGGCGAGACCATGAACGTCGGGGTGATCCTCTACTGCCAGGCCGAGGACTTCCTCGGCTGCCGGACCCACGTCGACGACGTACGGCTCCGCGCGCTGGCCTCGGACCTCGACGTCGACGGCGTCCGCGCCGCGCTGCAGGCGGTCGACGGCGTCTGCTGCGGCGGGCCACGGGCGGGTCAGGCCGCGGGCGAGTCCCTGGGCTCGCGGTTCCGCTGGCTGACCGCGCCGCGCAGCACCGTCGTCCAACCCGGCCCCGTCCACTCGGGCCTCACCGCCGACCCGGCCGCCGAACTCGACCGCCTGCTCGACGTCCTCGTCCGCTGAGCCGCCTCACGGGCACGCCGCCCGCGAGGGCGGCGCGCAGGCCCGTCACGGAGAGGCGGCCCACGGATCCCCTCACGGGGAGGCCGCGCGCAGGCCCGTCGCGGGAAGGCCACCCGCGGATCCCCTCACGAGGAGGCCGCGCGCAGGCCCGTCGCGGGAAGGCCGCCTGCGGATCCCCTCACGAGGAGGCCGCCCGCGGGTCGCGGAGGAAGGTCGCGATTCCCCGCTGGAAGTCGTCGAAAGCGACGGGCGGCCCGCCCGTCTGCGCCTTCGCCGCCGCCCACGCCGGCGTGAGCACGGCCCCGACCGCGTGCTTGGCGGCCCGGACGGCCGCGCCCGGGTGGCGGCTGATGGCCAGCACGAGCCTGCGGGTGGCCGTGGTCAGTTCCTCGTCCGGGACGCAACGGGTGGCGAGCCCCAGGCTCACGGCCTCGGCGGCGGGGACGAGACGCCCGGTGTAGAGCAGTTCCCGCGCGACGCCGGGTCCGGCGAGCACGGCCAGCCGGGCGGCGAAGGCGGGGCTGACGAGGATGCCGAGCCGCGCGATCGGCATCCCGATCCGCGCGCTCTCCGCCATGACCTGCAGGTCACAGGCCAGCGCGAGCTGACACCCTGCCCCGGCCGCGACGCCCTCCACCTGCGCGATCACCGGTACGGGAAGGTCCTCGATCGCGGTGCACGCCGCCTCCATGGCGGCGAAGCTGTCCGCCACGTCCGTGACGTCCGCCTCGACCCACTCCCGCACGTCGGACCCGGAGCTGAACATGCCGCCCTGGCCGCGCACGACCACCACCCGCAGCTCGGCCTCGCGGGCGAGCCGCCGGAACGTCTGCTCGAGTTCGCGCCAGTCCGCGCTGGACAGCGCGTTCCCGCGATGCCCGTCGCCGACCGTGACCTCGGCGACCTCGACGTCCCGCTGCGTTCTGATCTTCATTTCACGGCCCCCTCCTCGCGCATCGTCGCGATCTCCTCGGGGCCGAGGCCGAGCTCGGCGAGGACCTCATCGGTGTGCTCGCCGAGGCCGGGCGGCGCCGAGTGTACGACCGGCGGATGCGCGGACAGCTTGAGGGGCGAGCCGACCATCCGCAGCCGGCCCGCCCCAGGGTGATCGACGTCCACGACCATGTCCCGGGCGCGCACCTGCGGGTGGGCCAGCGCCTCGGGCACCGTGTTGATCGGCCCGGCCGGCACCCCCGCCTCGGTGAGGACCTCCGCCCACTCGGCGCTGGTCCGGAAGCTCAGCGCCGCTCGCAGGAGGCCCAGCAGTTCCTCCCGGTGGTGCACCCGGTCGGCGTTGGTCGCGAAGCGCGGGTCCTCGGCCAGGTCGCCGCGCCCGACCGCCGTCGCGAACCGGCGCCAGAGCCCGTCGTTCCCGATGGCGACCATGAGGTGACCGTCGGCGGTGGGCAGCGCCTGGTACGGAACGATCGACGGGTGGGCCGAGCCGTACCGGCGAGGCGTCTCGCCGGTCGCGAAGTGGTTTCCGGCGACGTACGTCAGCCAGGAGATCTGCCCGTCCAGGAGTGAGATGTCGATGTGCTGCCCGCGGCCGGTGAAGCGGCGGGCGTGCAGCGCGGCCAGAATCCCGATCACCGCGTACATTCCGGCGCCGAGGTCCGCCGCGGACGTGCCCATCCGCACCGGCGGCCCGTCGGCCTCCCCGGTGACGCTCATGATCCCGCTCATCGCCTGCGCGATGAGGTCGTACCCGGCGCGCTCGGCGTACGGGCCGGTCTGCCCGAACCCGCTGATCGACGCGTACACCAGGGCGGGGTTGCGGGCGGACAGTTCCTCGTAGCCGAAACCGAGACGGGCCGCGGTGCCCGGCCGGAAGTTCTCCAGGACCACGTCGGCCCGGTCGGCGAGCCGCTGGACGGCCTCCCGGCCCTTGTCGGTCTTCAGGTCGACGCTGATGGAACGCTTGTTGCGGTTGATGGACAGGAAGTACGTGGCGTCGTCACCCTGGAACGGCGGCCCCCACTGCCGGGTGTCGTCGCCCTTCCGCGTGTCCTCGACCTTGATCACATCCGCGCCGAGGTCCGCCAGGATCATGCCGGCGAAGGGCCCGGAGAGGATTCGGGACAGTTCGAGCACCCGGACGCCGGCGAGCGCGCCGTCAGCCATGTCGTCTCCCATCAGCGGAGAAATCGGACCTAGCACCAATGGTTCCCCGGCACCCGGCATCGCCACCGCGCGCGGCCGGTAGCGTTCTTCGGTGGCCGAAGCGATGAACAGGGTGCTGATCGCGGGCATCTCCGGGGCCGGCAAGACGACGCTCGCCCGCAAGCTGTCCGAGCGGTACGGCCTGCCCCGTTACGAGCTGGACGCGTTGCATCACGGGCCGGGCTGGGTCCCACGCCCGGAGTTCGAGTCCGACGTGAAGGAGTTCAGCGCTCAGGACCGGTGGGTGACCGAGGACCAGTACCACCGCGTCCTCGGCGACCTGTTGTGGGACCGCGCCGACACGGTGATCTGGCTCGACCTGCCGCGCCGCACGGTGATGTGGCGGGTGATCCGGCGCTCGGTCATCCGCGCCGTCGACCGGCGCCCCTTGTGGAACGGCAACAAGGAGAGCGTCCGCAACTGGTTCGAAGCGGACCACCCCATCCGCTGGGCCTGGTCACAGTTCGCCCGAAGAAGATCACAGACCGCCGAACGCGCCACCCGCCACCCCGACGTGACCGTCATCCACCTGCACACGCCCCGCCAGGCCAGACGATGGCTCACCGAAGCAGCCGGAGCGCGACGCCCACCACTGAAATCCTGATCTTCGCCGACAGGGCACCGCTCGTCAGCCAAGGTCTTCGAGGGCTCGATGTTGACCAGATCGTCGGTCAACTCATAGAACGAAGACGACGGTGAGCGCGGGTCTGCGTGGCGACCAGCGACATCGACCAACTCCGGTTCCGGTGCGGCCCTGGCACGCTTCGATCAGATGACCGGTGAAGAACTCCACGCCTACCTGCGAGGTGACCTGGACGGTTCGGCGCGGTAGGGCGGGGGCGGTCCGATGCCTTGACGCGGCGTCGGCCAAGACTGATGATGCGAGAAACTTCTCTATGTTTTCGAGGAGCCATCCCCCATGCGCCTGAGATTTCTCGGGACCGACTCTCAGGTCGGTCAGTGCCCGACGCTGTACGCGACCGACCGTGGCACCTACGTCGTCCAGGGCTGGAAGGTCACCGACCCTGATGCCCTCGCCGACCTCCGCGACGTGCTGGAGGGCGAAACGTTCGTCGAGATCCCCAAGGAACTGCTGCGCTTCGCGGCCAACGACAAGCCCGAGGAGGAGCGCTGAGCCTGCTCGTCGGTGAGGAGTTCGATCAGCTGTTCACCTCGTTCGAGCACACGGCCTTCCGGCTGGAGGTTCGCGACCGCTACGACTCCTCATATGAAAATGAGTCGCTGCAGAAGTTCCTCGTTGGTGAGCCGGACGAGCTGCCGTGGATACAGGACTGGCTGATCATGATCCGGGCTGCCACCGCCGCAGGCCGGCGCTTCTCACGGGTACGCGTCGTGAGCCGGCCCTTGACCGATTACAGCCGGTTCGGCGTGTGGTGTTCCCAGTTCACGGGCAACGCGGGCGAGGACATCCGCTATTTGGTACGCGACCAGGCGGACGCAGTCGGGGTACCCCACCATGATTACTGGCTGTTCGACTCCAGCAAACTGGCACGTATGCATTTTGATGACGCCGACCGCTTCGTAGGAGCGGAGATCGTCGAGGATCCGGCCGTGGTGCTGCAGCACTGCTACTGGCGCGACGCCGCCTGGCACTACGCCGTGCGACGGGATGAGTTTGCCGCACGATAGACATACCGGTGTGACCAGCGTCCAGGAAGCACGCCGCGCGTTGGGTCTGCGCCTCCGCGAGCTGCGTCAGGGTTCGCAGCTGACGGGCAGGCGGCTCGCCGAGCTGCTCGGGTGGCCGGCTTCCAAGATCTCCAAGCTGGAGAACGGTCGGCAGACCCCCACCGACGACGACCTCCGGGCCTGGGCTGAGGCGACCGGCGCCGCCCAAGCCATGACGGAACTGCTGGCCGCCCTCCATACGCTCGAGGTTCAGCACGCGGAGTGGCGGCGCCGACTGCAGACGGGCTTGCGCGCGCACCAGACCGAACTGGCCGATCTTGACGAGAAGACACGCAGCTTTCGCGCGTTCGAATCGACGGTCGTGCCTGGACTGCTGCAGACCGCCGAGTATGCCCGCGCCCGGCTCGCTGAGGGCATCCGGGTTTTCAAGATCCCGAACGACATCGACGCCGCGGTGCGGGCACGAGTGCAGCGACAGGAGATCTTGTATCGCCAGGACAAACGCTTTCACTTCGTCCTGACCGAATCGGCGCTGCGCCTCCGCCTCTGCGAGGTGGACGTGATGCTCGCCCAGCTTGATCGCCTGGTGGCACTGTCGGCGCTGCGCAACGTCAAGCTGGGCATCATCCCCTTCGAGACCCGGTACGTTGTGGCGCCCTGGCACGGGTTCTGGCTGCTCGACGACGAGCGGGTGATGGTGGAGACCTACTCGGCCGAACTCAACCTGGCTCAACCACAGGAGATCGCGCTGTACGCCGACATCTTCGAACAGCTCGCGGCCACAGCAGGCTATGGCGGCGATGCCCGAGCGATCATCACCCGCGTGATCGACGACCTGGCGAGCGAGCAGTCCGCCGAATAGCTCGAGATTTCACCTCGCGCATCAGTGGGAATTGTTTCGAGCAATAGCTCGAAACTTTCTTCACAGCGCCACGGGCCGGTCGTACGCTCCCGGCGAAGCCATTCGGTCGTCCGGGAAGGAACAAGAACATGGCGATCTCAGACACCGTCATCACCGCTGATCTGCCCACGAGCTTCGACCCACGCTGGAGCCGCCTGCCCGGCATCGAGGTCGATGGGCACCGCATCCGCATCGACCCGTCCCGGCACTTCTTCCGCTTCGAGTCGCGCACCTGGCTGCTGACCGACTGGGAGGTCGTCAAGGCCGGGCTGCTGCCCGTCGAGGAGACCGCCGAGAGCACGGTGGAGCAGCTCGCCCTGAACTTCGTGAAGGCCCACGGTGAATCCACCGGCGACGCCGCCCGTGTGCTGACCACCGCGTACGAGGTCTACGCGTACCTCTTCCGCGACGAGCATCTCGACGGGCTGGGCCTGCCCGGCTTCACTGCCGAGCACCTGCGGATGCTCCGCGAGGCCGCCACCCTGATGGCCCTGAACAAGGTCGAGTTGGACGGACACATCTCCAACGTCGGTCCGTGCTGGTTCTTCCCCGCCGCCACCTCCGTCGTCTTCGACCTCGACGACACCGAGGGCGGCATGCTCGACGAGGTCTACCACGGCGGCTGGTTCAACGAGCACCGCCGGATCGAATCCATCAAGGCCCACGCCGCGCTCGGCGGACGGCTCGTGCACGGCTGCCAGTCCGTGCCGGACCAGTCCGGCGGCGTCGTGGCCCCGTACGGTGCCTCGATGGCCGCCTTCCGGCTAGAGCTGTCCGCCATGAAGTCCGAATGGATCGCGCAGGTCTACGCCCGTCGCGTGACCGCCGCCTGACGTACCCGTACCGCCCGGCGAACACCCGGTGCGGGCAGCACCCACCTGGCCCGCACCGGACCGCCGCTCCACTCCATTCGAACGGAGCGCCATCCCGTGGACACCGCTCTCATCGCCGACCTGCTCGCCGACCTCTGCCAGGCCTCCGGACTACTCCTCCCGAGAAGAGAGCGGATACGGGTCTGGTCCATGTCCGGCGTGGAACGCATCGCCTTCCCTGATGGCAGCACCGCCGTCTTCAAATACGCCACCGAGCCGTTCACCCGGGAGGATCAGGCTCTCAGGCTGGCGGCCAGACATGGTGTCCCCGTACCTGACGTGATCGCGTCGACGGTAACGAGCGGCTGGCTCGGCATGCTGCTGGAAGACCTCGGCCCCCCGCTTCGCGAAGCGAACGACCGAGATGGCGTTGCGGCCGCCGCCGTCCTGCACCGTGCCGACGCCGCCGCCGGGCTCCCAACGTTGGACGAGGAAGCCCTGCGCGCCCTGCCCAACCGAGCCCTGGGGCATCTCCACGGACTCCAGGGAGCCGGGCGGTGGCAGAACACGAGCGGCATCGAAGAGGCGTTGACCCGCATCGCCGACGCCGCCGAGCAACGTGCCGCGGGCACCCACATCGCCCCGTACGGCTGGGTGCACTCCGAATTCCACCCCACCAGCGTCCACATCGGCGAGCGAGGCCGGCACCTACTGGACTTCGCCCGCGCGTTCACCGGGCCGGGCCTGCTGGACCTGGCCAGCTGGTACGGCACCGTGGACGACCCTGAACCGGCCCGCCTACGAACACTCATCGAGTCGTACGTCAACGCGGGTGGCCACGCCGACGCCATTTCCGAGCGCGGGGGCCTGTCCGCCGAAGCGTGGGCCCTCGGTTGGCATCGCGTCTGGGCGGTCGAGTGGTTCATGGAGCAGGCCATCCGCTGGATCAACGACCCTGCCACCGACACCGCTTACGTGAAGGTCGTGCACCGGCACCTGGACGACGCGGTGCGCCTGCTGGAGGCATAGATGTGTCGAACCGAATGCCCCTGGCAAGCCCACGCTCTCCAGCGCATGACCGCCGCTCCACCCGGGCCGAGGCCCGCCCCGAACAAAATGGAGTGGACCCAGCGCCCTGACTGCGGTCCGGGCGCTGAGATCCTCGGCGACCTCCGCAACCGAAACGTGCTGGAACTCGGCTGCGGGGCCGGCCACAACCTCGCCCACCTCGCCGTTCGTCGAGGGGCAGCAGCGACCGGAGTCGATCGGGCCGACCGGCAGATCCAGCGCTGCCGTGCCCACTACGGCCACTTCTCCACCACCACGTTCGTCGCCCAGGGCGCCCTGGCATACCTCCACGCAACCCAGACGACCTTCGACGCCGTCTACTCGGTCTTCGGCGCCATCGGCCTGACCGATCCCGCGCCGTTGCTGGAGGCGGCTGCCGCACGCCTCACGGGCGGCGGGCTGCTCGCTTTCTCCATCCCCCACCCTCGACGGCGAGGCCGGCGTCCTGCCAACCGCGCTTGTCTGGACCATATCGGCCTGCCCGACCGCCATCGCCTCCCTGTCCTTCGCTGGGAGCTCACAGCAGAACGCTGGTGCAAGACCCTCACAGCGGCCGGCCTCGCGGTCACCGATGCCCGCGACATCTCCGCTCCCGAAGGCGGTCAGTGGCCCACCACGCTGCTCATCCTCGCACGCAAGCCCTGACGGAGGCGCCCGTGAACCCGATCCATCTCCTCCTCGATATCGACGGCGTCCTGATCCCTTTCCCCGCTCGAAACGGCAGTACGCCATCGAGCCATGTACGCCACGACGTCGTCCCCACGAACCGAAAGCCCGAGAAGCCCGTACCCATCTGGCTCAACCCACACCACGGCCGGATGATCAACGACGTCATCGATGCACGGCTGGTCACCCCTGTCTGGTGCACCAGTTGGCGGCAAGATGCGGCCGGCCTGATCGGCCCTCTGCTGGGCCTGCCGCCCTTCCCGTACCTGGAACTGCCCCGCCCGCAGATCACCACCAGCCACCCCAACGGCTATCTCTGGAAACGCGATCACGTCGATGCCTGGCTGGCAGATGCCCCTGCCGTCTGGATCGACGACGACTTCACCGCCGCCGATCACGATTGGGCCCTTCACCGCACTGAGGCTGGATCCCCAACCCTGCTCATACAGCCGGATCCGTTCGCCGGACTTTTGCCAGAGCACCTGTTGAGAGCACTGACGTGGGCAGCCCGATTGCTGCACACAAGCAAGACCGTGCTCGCCACCCATACCGCGCCTAACGAGACATGACGTCCACCCGACCATCGTGAGCTGCTGAGCAGCGTCTCTCATCCGCGACGGTCGAGTTCGCTGAGGGGAGAGGGCCCGGCTGCGCACTGCAGCGGTGATCGGCAGCGACGAGCACGCTCATCACCGAAAGTGCCACTCAGTCGAACAGTTCGTCGATAGTTCGCACGGCTACGGATCGCTCGAGCAAGGCCTCGAGTTCCTGAACATTCGTGTGTGCGCGGATACGAGCGCGAGTGCCCTCCGGAGTTTCAACACCCCGAACGGCCAGGACCGCAAGAACGGCGCGAACCCCTTGTTCCACCCGCCCTCTTTCATGGCCTTCCGCGCGGCCCTGTTCCCGGCCTTCCTCTAGGCCTCGGCCGAAGTGTTCCTTAGCCAAGGGGCTATAGACGGGCCATCGGTCTCCCGACACAAGCTCCACCATGTAGCGCTGGACCTCCGGCTCAGCCATACCGTAAGCGTATTCAAAATATCTCGCAGCGTCATCGGGCCGCATGCACGTGAAGTTACCACGCCATGACCCTCGGTACACGTTGATTCGAACATACAGTTGAACCGCAGCCCGGTGAGTGTGGTGGCGAATCAGAACATGACGGACATGAAGGTGTCGACGTCGCGGAAGCCGACGCGGCGGTAGGTGGCGCGTGCCGGGGTGTTGAAGTCGTTGACGTACAGCGTCACCGCGGGGGCGATGCTGCGCAGCGCCTCGGTGACGACGGCGGCCATGCCGTGCACGGCGTAGCGGCGCCCGCGCAGCTCCGGGTCGACCCACACGCCCTGGACCTGGCAGGCGTACGGGGTGACGGCGCCGATCTCGGCCTTGAACACCACGCGACCGTCCTCGATGCGGGCGAAGGCCCGCCGGGAGCGGATGAGCTCGGCCACGCGGGCGCGGTACAGCACTCCCCCGTCGCCCGCCTGCGGCGAGACGCCGACCTCCTCGGTGAACATCGCCACGCACGCCGGGTAGAGGACGTCGAAGTCGTTCATGGTGACACGGCGGACGGCCGGATCGGGTTCGACGGGCGGCGGCGACACCGTCGACATGACAGGCTGGGCGGCGCGGATGGCCCGGGGCGGTCCCCAGAAGGGGCGCAGGGCGTTCCAGATCTCGGTCACCGCCGGCACCGGGCCGACGATCGACGAGCAGCGGCGTCCCTGTGAACGCGCCCGATCGGCGAAGGACCGCGCGGCCTCCCGGTCGGCCGCGACCGGGACGAGGTTCGCGCCGGAGTAGCACAGGGAGGTCAGGCGCCCGCCGCGGTGGAATCCCCACAGCTCGGCGCCCAGGCGGGCCGGGTCGACGCCGGCGGCGTACACCCGTGAGCCGACGAAGACGTTCGACACCGGGTCTGCGTCGAGGATCTCCAGGACCGCCGCACGGTTGCGGTCGTCCAGGAGGCGCACCGGAGACGTGCGCAGCATCGGACTCACGTTCTCTCCCGGGCGGGTGATCCGGCGCGTTGGAGGGCGGACCGGCGTGTCGACACGTTCGCTCCGCTCACCCTGTAAGGGTACGGGAGGATCCCTGCAAGATCGGCACCACGTGCGACACGCCACCTCAGCCTGACGCTCGAACGATGGGCGGGTCGTCCAACAAGGGCGGTATGAGACTCCGCGTCTCGTGTTGTCCAACTGCGTCGAGACTAGCCCCCTGTCGCCTGCGAACCGAGCGCTAGGCAGGCGAGCGCCGGTGGAATGGCCAAAGCACCGCTGAGGAGCGGGCGAACCGCCAAGGAGAGCACGGACCCCGGTGCCGGATGCCCTAGTACGGCGATGAGAGCCGCCCCCGCCGCTGCCAGGAAGGCGAGGCAGAACAGCGTCAGTCCCGCCGCCATGAGCATCCCTCGGCGGTGCACGCCGGCCTGGACGGGCAGGATAAGAGAGAGCGAAAATCCGACGGGCCCTACGTCCAGTAGCAGATCCGCCCAAAGGCTGTGCGAGGTGGTCCGCAGCGTGATGGCGAGCGTCAGCGCCGTCATCAGCAGCATCCAGACGACCCACGGTCGGCCGGCGTGCCGACAGCCATGGGCCAAGGCCGCCCGCCGGCCGACGCCAACCCGAGCCATCGCCCAATGGGCAGCACTCCAGGAACCGACCAGGAAGTACCCGCACACCGCCGCGACGACCGCGAAAGCCGCCAGCGCCGCCCACACTATGCCCGAGCCGTAGGTCCGGCCTCCCCAGACGTTGTCCGGGTCGCCGAGTCCGGTGACGTACTGAACGAACCAGAACAAGATGATGCCAGGAATGAGCGAGCCAAGGGCCAGAACCCCAGAGGCGGCTCGCCAGTTCCCGACCAGAAGAGAGTCGGACCTACGCAACCCGATCATACTTTCTTTACCACCAGCCCATTTTCGTCATGTGGTCGTAAAGCCACTTCATGTTGGTCTGGTCGGCGGCATAGTTAGTGCTTCCTTCGCCGCCTTCCTTATATCCGCCGAGGACGGCGTACGCAGTGGACCCTGCACCGTTGTCCGCCCATTTGTAGATGAGTCCAGTTCCACTCACGCCGTCGCTGTACCCCGAGCAGAAGAAGCGATGAAACCAGCCTTTGTTCTTCCTGACGTAGATCGGCGATTCGGTCGTGTTGCACCACCGGGCATACTGCTTGGACCCCCCAGGATACCCGAGTGTCTGCACACTGATGGTGTTGTAGTTGAAACGAGACAGGGCGAGATACCCGACCGTCCCCGTCACCTGCGATAGATACTTACCGTTCCGCGGCTTGATATCGATGAACCCGAAGTCGAAGTTCGGGTTGTAGTGCAACCGCCCCCAGCGATCGTCGAGGACATATCGCTTCATGCCCCACGTACCATACGGGCGATGCCCTGGAGTATATTTGGGGACGAATGCCATTCCCAGGCTGCTGCTGAGCCCATGCCATCTCAGACAGTGAGCCGCAGTCATCACGACGTCGCCGGAGACGACCGTACCAGTGCAGTACTTCGTACCGATCGGCGTACGGATGAACAGCTTTCCGATCCAAGGCACCCCATTTGACGCGACCGACTCGGTCGCGACCTGAGGCTGCGTGCTCTCGGGGCCGATCCCACCGGTGGGGTCCTCGCCGTCCAGCGGCTGGGCGCTGTCCAGCTCCGCATCGGTGAAAGAGTCGGCGGCGGCGTCAGAGTCGGCGTCGCTGATCTCGGTGACATCGGCCGCAGACCCCTTCGAGCCGGCGCCTGGGCTGGTGTGGTAGCCGACCGTCGCGACGATGGGATAGGAACTCGCGGGCAACGGTAGGCCAACGCACCGTGGACCGCACGGCTTCTGCTGGGTCAGGTTGAGCCGCAGCGTCAGAGTGGTTCCCGCGACCTCGTACCGAGGCTGTACGTCCCAGCCGTCCGCCGCCTGCGCCGTGGGCGCGTCAAAATGCCCGAGGAAACCGGAGGCCGCATCCGTGTTCTCCGGAGCGAGGATATCGACACTCCCGTCATCGTTGAGCTTAAGGCTCGCTCCGGTCGACAGACGAAGGGGCACCTGATAGCTGCTCGGCGCGCCAGGCCGGGCCAGATTGAACAGCAGCCGGGCGCTGCCGTCCATCGTCGGCTGGACCCCCGTGTAGTAACCATTCTGATCGTTGGCGTAGACCACCGTGCCGGCTCGGCTCTTGACTGGAGCGGACGAGTCCGCTGGAAGACCGAGCCCCACCGGATCGGCACCAGGAATGGAAACCGCTACTCCATCGGCAGGGGAGTTCGGGATGCTCACCGTGGTGGTCGTCTGCCAGTTGGCGTCGTTCGTCGAGGCGATGGCGATGTTCTTCGAATCGCTCGTCGTCTGCTGGACGATGTCCGCCGTACCGGACACCCGCTCGATATCCACCGACCCATCAGCGGCGTGCGCTCCAGGAGTCACGCCTAGGGAAAGTGCCGCAGCAATGAACGCAGAGAGCACCAGCCCGAGCGTTCGAGAGGGTGCACGAAGGTGCGGTAGCACGAAGGCTTCCTACTTTCAGCTGGAGCCGAAGGAGAATTGCCACATATCCGATTCAGTGAACCGGCATGGGTGGCAGAGCGCTGATCATTACACGCCGCTTTGGGTCCGACAAGACCGATCTCCGATGACTCCAGTTACCGACGGTAGCGACACCTTCTGGCGTAGCGCTCCGGACGCTGTTGTGCCAGCTCTCGGTGGGAGAATGCGAACGCAATCTTCTTGGTGATTCCATGTGACCGGTTGCGGTCACCGACGCCGATTCGAACTCGATTCGCCGCAGCGATTGCTCTCGGACTTGACGTCGGCAATCGGCCTTGGCCGCAGCACTCGGATAACAAGTGCCAAGTGAAAACCGCCGCATGAGCGGGACGCCGGGCCGGGCGTCCCGCTCCGGCTGACCCTGCCGTAACGGCCCAGGGCCATTCGCGCTCACCCGCTACGGACGGCGGAGCACCGGCGGGAACACGGCCGCGGTCAGCGGACGGACGGCGGCCGTGGACGGCGGGACCGGCTCGGGCAGGCGCGCGCAGTGCGACCGGTTCGGCGGCAGGGCGCCGGTCGCGAGGAAGGCCGTGAACTTCTCGTCGACGCAGGCGTTGCCGCGCTGCACGATCCCGTGCGTACGCCCGCCGTCCTCGATCACCAGACGCGATCCCGCGAGCCGCCGGTTCATCTCTACCCCGCCGGCGTACGGCGTCGCGGCGTCGTTCGTCGCCTGGAAGAGCAGCACGGGAGGCAGGTCGCGCGTCCGGCCGACGTCGACCGGTCGTCCGGCCGCGGCCGGCCAGAACGCGCACGGCGCGTTGTACCAGGCGTTGGCCCACGTCTCGAAGCGGAAGCCCGCGGCGTACAGCCGCCCGTTGTCCCGGCGCCACCGCGTCCAGTCCCGCGGCCACCGCACGTCGCTGCACTGCACGGCGTTGTACACGGCGTACCCGTTGTCGTCGGTGGTGGCGCCGAACCGGTTGTACGCCTCGACCAGCGACGCGGCGTCACCGGCCTGGTACCAGGCGAGGGCGTTCGCCAGATACGGCCAGTACGCCCCGAGGTCGATGTATCCGGCGATCAGGTACGTGTCGTCGAGTTCGTCGGCGCCCACGACACCGCCCGCCGGAACGGCCGCGACCTTCTGGCGGGCCGCGAAGAAGGAGTTCCGGACGGCCTGCGCGGTCGTGCCCAGGTGGTAGGCCTCGTCGTACTTGGCGATCCAGGCGAACAGGGCGTTGATGTTGCCCTCGAACGCCCGGTCCTGGTCGAGGTTGTCGGTGTACCAGACGCCGCTCGGCCGGACGCTGCTGTCCAGGACCATGCGCCGGACCCGCGCCGGGAACAGCGTGGCGTACACCGCGCCGAGGTAGGTGCCGTACGACGCGCCGTAGTAGTTGATCCGCTGCTCGCCCAGGGCCGCGCGGATGGCCTCCATGTCCTTGACGGCGTCGACGGTCGTCAGGTGTGACAGCAGCGGGCCGTACTTCCGCCCGCACGCCTGGGCGTAGGCCGCCGATCGGCTCAGCCAGGCGGATTCCAGCGCCGGCGTCCGCGGCACGTAGTCGGGGCGCACGGGCTTGAAGTGGCCCGGATCGCACCTGAGCGCGGGACTGCTGCCGCCGACGCCGCGCGGGTCGAACCCGACGACGTCGTAGGCGGCCCGCAGGTCGGCGGGGAGGTGGTTCGCGACGCGCAGCGCGAAGTCGCGGCCCGTGCCGCCGGGCCCGCCCGGGTTGACCAGCAGCGCCCCCTGGTAGCCCGTCGTCCCGGTGTGCCGGGCGCGGGACAGCGCCAGGGTGATCTGCGCCCCGCGCGGATCGGCGTGGTCGAGCGGCACTCTGAGGGTGGCGCACTCGAGTCCGCCGAGGTTCTCCTCGGTGCACGGTGACCAGGCGAGTCCCGTGGTGGGTTCGGCGGGACGCGCCTGTGCCGTGAGCGGCGCGAGACTCAGCGTGACCAACCCGGCTCCGGCGACGGCCGTCGTGATGGCGAGCTTGTTCACGTAACCCCTTTCACACGGGGAGTCCAGGGCAGGACTCCCCGTCGTGCGTACGCACGATGGTGGTGATTCCGGGACGCGGCCGGAGGGGGCACGGCGAAGACCGGCCAGGACCGGCCAGGATTCGAGCGCCGCCGCGAACTGCGAGAGAGCCCCCGGCCGACGCGGCCGGGGGCTCTCGAGACTCTACTCAGTGATCAGTGTTCGCCGATCGCCGCCGCGTCGGCGTTCGCCGAAGTCGCCTTGGCGGCGGTCGCGCCCGGCACCGGCAGCGCCGGGGCCTGGCAGCGGGCGTCCACGCCGGGCTTGTTCGGCGGCAGCGCGCCCCAGCCCAGGTAGGCCGAGACGAGGGTGTTCGCGCACGTGTCGCCGTTCGGGGTCAGCGCCACGCCGTGGTTGATGCCGCCGTTCTCCACCAGCAGGCGGGAGTTCGGGAAGCGCTTGTGCACCTCGACCGCGCCGGCGTACGGCGTGGCCGCGTCGTTCGTGGCCTGGACGATGAGGATCGGCGGCAGGCCCTTCTTGCCCTGGATCCTCACCGGCGTGCCGCCCGGCACCGGCCAGTACGCGCACGGTGCGTTGTACCAGGCGTTGCCCCAGGTCAGGAACGTGTTGCCCTGCCGGTAGAGCTGCCAGTTGTCGTGGTCCCACTTCTTCCAGTTCGTCGGCCACTGCCGGTCCACGCACTGCACCGCCTCGTACACCGCGTAGTTGTTCTGGGTGAGGAAGTCGTCGGTGGGGAAGCCGCCCCACTGGTCGAGCAGCGGCTGCGGGTCGTGCTTGACGAAGTAGTCCGACAGCGCCTGGGCGTGGTCGAGCCAGGTGTAGTCGCGGTAGGCGTCGGCCTGGACGGTGTCGTCCAGTTCGTCGGGGCCGAGCTGCCCGTTGATCGGGTTCTTGGCGAGCGCCGCGCGGATCTTGTAGTAGTTCGCCTTCACCGCGGCGTGCGTGGCGCCGAGGTGGTAGACCGCGTCGTACTTGGCGATCCAGGTCAGGAAGATCTCGAAGCGCTTCTGGAACGCCACGTCCTGGTCGAGGTTGACGTCGTACCAGACCCCGCTGGGCCGTACGACGCTGTCCAGGACCATGCGGCGCACGTGCGTCGGGAACAGCGACGCGTAGACCGACCCGAGGTAGGTCCCGTAGGAGTAGCCGTAGTAGCTGATCTTGTGCTGGCCGAGCGCCTCGCGGATCGAGTCCATGTCGCGCGCCCAGTTGGCGGAGGTCTGGTACTTCAGCGCGGAGCCGTACCGCCGACCGCAGTCCTGGGCGTACTTCTTCGCCTTCGCCCGCCAGGCCAGCTCCTCGGCCTTGGATCCCGGCGTGTAGTCGGGCCGGGCCTTGCCGGGCGCCTGGAAGGACGGGTCGCAGATGATGCCCTTGCCGGTGCCGTCGATGGAGCTCGCGCCGACGGCGCGCGGGTCGAAGCCGATCCAGTCGTACGTCGCGCCGACCGACGTCGGCAGGCCGTACGTCCCCTTGGCGAACCGGGTGGGCAGGTCGCGCCCGTGCCCGCCGGGACCGCCCCGGTTCAGCAGGACGACGCCCTGGTAGTGCCGGGTGTCGGTCGCCTTGGCGCGGGTCAGCGCCAGCGTGATCTGACGGCCGCGCGGATGGGCGTAGTCGAGCGGGACCCGCAGGGTGCCGCACTCCAGGCCCTGCAGCTTCTTGCCCTCGATCGGATCGTTGTCCGGGCACGGCGTCCAGGCGATCCCGGCGGCCACGGCCTGGGCGGACTCTCCGGCCGGGGCGGGCGTCGGTGTCCCGGAGCCGCCGGCGGCCACCGCCGGGCCGACGCCGGTAAGGGTCAGGCCGATCGCGGCCGTGACCACTACGAGCTTCTTCACTGGTCCCCTCCTCCGCGCGGCTCCCCACTGAGCCCCGCAATTCGGTGGATGCCGGGGCATTGTGCGCGTGTGACAGGTGTGACGATCAAGAGTCAGGGATCAGGGATGCAGAATCGTGACAAATACCGAAACGTCCGTATTGGCGGCGGACAAGGCAACTCATCGGCGCATCCGAAAAGAAGACGGCCCTTCCGGAGTGATTCCGGAAGGGCCGTAAAAGGCGCGTGTAAAGCTGTCAGGACACGGTGACGTCGGCGCCGGGGCCGTCGCCGGTGACGTCGACGCCCATCTCCTCGGCGATCCGGACGGCCTCCTCGATGAGGGTCTCGACGATCTGCGACTCGGGCACCGTCTTGATGACCTCGCCCTTCACGAAGATCTGCCCCTTGCCGTTGCCGGACGCCACGCCGAGGTCGGCCTCGCGCGCCTCGCCCGGGCCGTTCACGACGCAGCCCATGACCGCCACCCGCAGCGGGACCGGGAAATCCTTCAACGCGGCGGTGACCTCGTCGGCCAGGGTGTAGACGTCGACCTGGGCGCGGCCGCAGGAGGGACAGGAGACGATCTCCAGGCCACGCTCGCGGAGGTTCAGCGACTCCAGGATCTGGATGCCGACCTTGACCTCCTCGACCGGCGGAGCCGACAGCGAGACCCGGATCGTGTCCCCGATGCCCTCGGCCAGCAGCGCGCCGAACGCCACCGCCGACTTGATCGTGCCCTGGAACGCCGGACCCGCCTCGGTGACGCCGAGGTGCAGCGGGTAGTCGCAGCGGGCCGCCAGCTGACGGTAGGCGTTGATCATCACGACCGGGTCGTTGTGCTTGACCGAGATCTTGATGTCCCGGAAGTCGTGCTCCTCGAACAGGGAGCACTCCCACAGCGCCGACTCGACGAGCGCCTCGGCGGTCGCCTTGCCGTACTTCTCCAGCAGGCGCTTGTCCAGCGAGCCGGCGTTCACGCCGATGCGGATGGGAACGCCCGCGTCCTTGGCGGCCCGGGCGATCTCACCGACCTTGTCGTCGAACTTCTTGATGTTGCCCGGGTTCACCCGCACCGCCGCGCAGCCCGCGTCGATCGCCGCGAAGACGTACTTGGGCTGGAAATGGATGTCGGCGATGACCGGGATCTGAGACTTACGGGCGATCGCGGGCAGCGCGTCGGCGTCATCCTGAGACGGCACCGCCACGCGGACGATCTGGCAGCCCGAGGCGGTCAGCTCCGCGATCTGCTGCAGCGTCGCGTTGACGTCGGAGGTCAAGGTGGTGGTCATCGACTGGACCGACACCGGCGCGTCGCCGCCGACCGGCACGTTGCCCACCATGATCTGCCGCGACTTGCGACGCGGGGCGAGCGGCCTCGGTTTGGCCTGCGGAATTCCAAGATCGACGGTCATCGGCAACGCGGCGTGGAGCTGACGCTCCGGTGCGCCGCGCCCTCCTTCCAGTGGGTGCTCGGCATTGGTCCCAAGCCTAGGCAACCCGGGGGGATGCTGCACACGCGAGGGCTTACTGGGGGAGTTTGAGTGGATTTATCAGGTCGGCGAGTATCAGCAGAACGCCCAAGCCCACCAACAGGACGACGAAGGCGTACGTCACCGGCATCAGCTTGGTGAGGTCGACGGGCCCCGGATCGGGCCGGCCGCGCATCCGGAAGATCCATACCTTGATCCGTTCGTAGCAGACCACCGCCAGGTGACCGCCGTCCAACGGCAGGAGCGGGAAGAGGTTCAGCAGCCCGACGAAGAGGTTCAGCGAGGAGACCAGCAGCAGGAACATGCCGAGCTTCGCGCGCCAGCTGTCGCTGGAGGAGAACACCTGCCCCGAGGTCTCGGCCCCGCCCACGATGCTGCCGGCCTGGCCGCCCGGCGTGCTGGCCCGCTCGCGGGAGAACAGCTTCGGGATCGCCTTCGGCACGTCCACCACGATCCCGCCGATCGCGACCGTCATCTGGCCCGTGAGCCGGCCCGCGAACCGCACCGCCGCGACCGGGTCCATCGTCCGGATGCGCGGCACCGGCTCGACCCCGAGGTAGCCGTGGCCGGCCAGCCGCCCGATCCGGGCCGTCACCGTACGCCGGGCGCCGTGCCGCTCGACCACGACCGGCACGCTCTCCCCCGGCCGGGCCCGCTGGATGAGGCGGGACAGGCCGTTCCAGTCGCGGACCGGCGTCCCGGCGAAGGACACGACCCGGTCGCGCGGCCGCAGGCCCGCCACCGAGGCGGGTGACACCGGGTCGCGGTCCGTGCAGACCGCGCCGCTGACCGGAACGCAGGGCGAGACCCGGCGGACGGCGGTGGTGGCGTTCCCGGTGTCCGGGATTCCCACCGCCGCCGCGAGGACGACCAGGAGCACGAACGCCAGGATGATGTTGATCACGACGCCGGCCACGATCACGATCACCCGCTGCAACGCCGGCCGGCGATAGAACGCCCGCGCCTCGTCGGCCGGGTCGATCTCCTCCAGCGGGGTGTAGCCGACGATCTTCACGAAGCCGCCGAGCGGGATGGCCTTGACCCCGTACTCGGTCTCGCCCCGGCGGCGCGACCACAGGGTCGATCCGAAGCCGACGAAGAACTGCGTGGCCTTCATGCCGAAGCGCTTGGCCGTCAGGAAGTGACCCGCCTCGTGCAGCACCACGGAGATGAGCAGCGCGAGGACGAAGGCCAGCGCTCCGAGCAGATAGGTCAACCAGACGTCAGCTCCCGTGCTCGCGTCCGCGCCCACCGATCGGCGGCGAGCACGTCGTCCACGGTGAGCCCGCCGCCGGGATCCTCCCTGTTCAGGGGACCCGGAGCGGTCATGTGCTCGGACACTACCCGCGCGACCGTGTCGACAATCGCCGGAAAGGCCAGCCTTCCGGCGAGGAATGCGGCGACGCACTCCTCGTTCGCGCCGTTGTAGACGGCCGGGGCGGTGCCGCCGGCCGAGCCGACCTCCCGCGCCAGGCGCACGGCGGGGAACGCCTCGTCGTCGAGGGGAAAGAACTCCCAGGTCTGCGCCCGGGTCCAGTCGAGGGCGGGCGCCACGTCGGGCAACCGGTCGGGCCACGCGAGGCCGAGGGCGATCGCCAGGCGCATGTCCGGTGGGCTCGCCTTGGCGAGCGTCGCCCCGTCGACGAACTCCACCATCGAGTGCACGATCGACTGGGGGTGGACCACCACCTCGATCCGGTCGAACGGCACGTCGAACAGCAGATGGGCCTCGATGACCTCCAGGCCCTTGTTGACGAGCGTCGCGGAGTTGACGGTGACCAGCGGCCCCATCGCCCAGGTCGGATGGGCGAGGGCCTGCTCGGGTGTCACGTCGGCCAGCTCGGCGCGCGTCCGTCCCCGGAACGGGCCGCCGCTCGCGGTCACGACGAGGCGGCGCAGCTCGCCGCGGGTGCCGCCGCGCAGGCACTGGGCCAGCGCGGAGTGCTCGGAGTCGACCGGCACGATCTGGCCCGGCTTGGCCCGGCGCTTGACGAGCGGGCCGCCGATGATGAGCGACTCCTTGTTCGCCAGCGCGAGGGTGCGCCCGGCGTCGAGCGCCGCGAGGGTCGGCCGCAGGCCGGCCGCGCCCTCCACGCCGTTGAGCACGACGTCGCACGGCCACGCGGCGACCTCGGCGATCATGCCCGGCCCGGCGAGGAGCTTGGGCAGGCGGTACTCCCCCGCGGAGTACCCGCGTTTCTGCGCCTCGGCGTAGAGGGCGAGCTGGAGATCCTCGGCCACCGACCCCCGGGCGACGGCGACCACGTCGGGTCGCAGGTCGAGGACCTGACGGGCGAGCAGATCGACCCGGCCGCCACCGGCGGCCAGTCCGACCACCCGGAAGCGGTCGGGGTTGCGGCGGATCACGTCGATGGCCTGGGTGCCGATCGATCCGGTCGAGCCGAGGATCACGACGTCTCGGCGGGCGGCTGCGGACGGGCTTTGGTCGGGCGTCACGCCCCCATTCTCCCCCGTCCCCCGCGTCGGACCGGCTCGAGTCCGCCCCGACCGACTCGAGCCCCCGACCAACTCGAGCCCCCCGACCAACCGCCCCTGACCGACCAACCGACCCCGACCGACTCGAGCCCCCGACCAACCGACCCCGACCGACCCCGACCGGCCTCGCGGGCCCACCCGCAAATCGGGATGAGCCCTGCAATGTCGCGATTCCTGTGCGTAGTCAATTGAACACGCTTCGCGCTAGGGTTCCCGCGACCGTCTCACGATCGCGGCCGCCTCCCCCTGACGGCCGCAGAAGGGCACCAGGGTCATGACGAAGTCCCCCCGCCTCGCGGCCGTGTCCGTGCTCACCGGCGCGCTCCTGTCCGTTCCCCCGCTGTCCGCGTCGCAGGCCGATGCGGCACGCCCCGCCGATCGAGCGGGGAGCCCGGGCCCGTCCGACGTCGCCTCCCCGCAGGCGGCGCCCGGCCTCGGGCTCCCCGGACCGTCCCACGGCCGTGCCCGCCCCGGCGAGCCCGTCGGCCGTCCGCGCCTGTCGCCTCCGGGCCCGGACACCGGCGGCCTGACGCCGGCCGTCCACCTGATGGCGGAGTCCCGTACGGACCGGGAGCGGCTCATGCGGTGGTGGACCCCCGCCCGCATGCGCCGGGCCCTCCCACTCGACGGTCTCGTCGTCGGGGAGCCCGCGGGTCGGCCCGTCCCGGGCGGCCGCCCCGCCGAGACCGCGGCGTCGGCGCCGTCCACCGGCGCGGCCTGGACCTCCGGCGGCAAGGTCGCCCGGACCACCGGGAGGGTCTTCTTCACGTACGCTGGGCGGCCGGCGTCCTGCTCCGGAGACGCGGTGGCCGGCGCGAACCAGAGCACGGTGATCACCGCGGGGCACTGCGTGCGGCTCGACGGCGCCTGGCACACGGACTGGGTGTTCGTCCCCGCCTACCACGACGGCCAGGCGCCGTACGGCAAGTGGACGGCGACGCGGACGCTCACCACCCCGCAGTGGGAAACCCGCGAGGACCTCGACTACGACGTGGGCGCCGCGATGGTGGCTCCGCAGGACGGCCGGACGCTGACGAGCGTCGTCGGCGGTCAGGGCATCGCGTTCAACCAGCCGCGCCACCGGCCGATGTACGCATTCGGCTATCCCGCCGAGGCCCCGTACGACGGGTCGAGGCTGGTCTACTGCAGCGGCACCGCCAAGGACGACCAGAAGACCCACGACGTCGGGCTGACCTGCGACATGACCGCCGGGTCCAGCGGCGGCCCCTGGTTCCTCGGCTTCGACGCCCGGACCGGCACCGGCACGCAGAACTCGGTCAACTCCTTCAAGTACGACGCCGCGCCGAAGGACATGTTCGGTCCGTACTTCGGCGCCGCCGTCAAAGCCCTCTACGACAAAGCACAGAACGCCTGATCGAGGGCATGGCTTTACCGGAAGTCATCATGTGACCACGCATGGTCATGCAGACTTTCGACCCATGTCCAAGGCCGCCCGCATCACCTACGCCGTGTCCTTCGTCGGTGCCCTCTTCGGCACGCTCGGCGCCGGGGTCTCCCAGCCCGGACCGGGCGTGGCCGGGGTGACCGACCACGTGATCGCGATCAGTCGGTCGGCGACCCTGCGGTACTGGACCGTCCAGCGGATGCGGCGCGCGCTCACCCCGCCCGAGCGGGTGCGACGGGAGCCGGCGGCCGCCGGGCCGCGTTCGCCCGCCGGCTCCCGGTCGACCGCCATGGCCGCGACGCGACCAGAGACCCCACCGGACGCGGCCGGGGCTGACTCCCGGTCGACCGCCATGGCCATGACGCGACCAGAGACCCCGCCGGTCGCGGCCGGGGCCCCCGCCGCCGGCACCGCGGACCGGCACGCCGGCCAGAGCAGCCCCGGGACGGCCTGGGCCTCGCCCGGCGCGGTGCGCGCCACCACGGGGAAGGTCTTCTTCACCATCAACGGAGCCGACTTCGTGTGCTCGGCCGGCACGGTCAACGGCGCCAACCGCGACGTCGTCGTGACGGCCGGCCACTGTGTGCAGGACGCCGCCGGTGTCTGGGCCCGCAACTGGATCTACGTGCCCGGGTACGACCAGGGCAGCCGGCCGTACGGCGCGTTCACCGCTCGGCACATGTTCGTGCCGAGCGCCTGGTCGGCGAGGCACGACGAGAACCATGACGTGGCGATGGTGGCGCTGGCGACGGCCGGCGGGCGCCACGTCGCCGACGTGGTCGGCGCCCAGAACCTCGCGTTCGACCAGCCGCGGGGCTCTCTCGTGTACGGCTTCGGCTACCCGACGGGCGGCCACTACGACGGCGAGCGGCTGGCCTACTGCAGCGGCGTGCCTCGTCCGGACACGCACCGGCTGACCCAGGACCAGGGGCTGCGCTGTGACATGTCCGAGGGTGCCAGCGGAGGGCCGTGGCTGGCCCGTTTCAACGCCACGACGGGCACGGGCGTGGTCACCTCGGTCAACAGCTTCAAGTACTCCGATGACCCGGCCACGATGTACGGGCCCTATTTCGGTGCCGCCGTCCGCCGAATCTACGAGCAGGCACAGCACGCGTGACCGTGGCCCGACAGCATGAACGGCGGGGACGTCTCCCCGCCGTTCTGTTCAGCGCCCCCCGTCAGGGGCGCTTCGTGCGTCCCCCGTCAGGGACGCTTCGGGCACCCTGTCAGGGGTGCGTGTTCTCGTCGTCGCCCGTCCCGGTTTTCTGAGTGGCCTCGTAGACGGAGGCCGCCTCCTTCCCGCCGCGCGAGCGCCGCTTCCACCTGTCGAGTGCGGCCCACACCGCGGCCGCGGTAGATACGCCGAACCGGGCCTCGACCTGGTCTCCGAACTGCTTCTTGAACTCGTCCCCTCCGTCGGGGTCGAGCTTTGTGAGCCCCTCCCCTCCTTCGGAGACGGGCGCGGTCGCCTTGGCCTCTGCCGCAGACGGCACTGCTTCGGCGGCCTGGGTCGGAGACGTGCTCCGCATGACCGCCAGCAGGCCTCCGATGAAGATCATCAGGTTTGCGATGATCGACCAGACCGCCATGGCCTGGCGCATCACCCAGATCTGCACGGGCATGCTGATCGGCGCCGACAACAGTTGGAGCGCCGGATAGGCGGACTCGGACTTCTTCTCCAACATGGTCGCGGCCGCGACGTTCAGGAGCGTGGGAATGAGAGCCCACACAACGCTCAGGAAACCGATCCGAAGGAGCAGTCCCCCGTCCATCCATCGCCCGCCACCGAAGCCGTGCCCCGTGATGACGGAGGCGATGCAGGCGCCAGCCAAGAGCAGCGCCCCGGCAACGGGCTGAGTGATCGCTTGGCTCTCCGGCCCTTGCTTCCCGACGGCCGCCCTCTGGAAGAGGAAGACCGAGAGTCCCTGCGCGGCTGCCGCCGCGAAGGCGATGAGGAGACCCACGGGCTCGACGTGCCCCCAACCGGTGACCAGGAACATGACGAGCCCGCCGCCGGTCAGGAGGATCGGAACGATCCTTTTCGCTCCGGCCTTCCGCCCTTTGGCGAGTTGGACCGTGAAGGCCCCGCAGAGCGCGATCGAGGTGAGCATTCCGACCGGAACGCTCTTAGACGCGATGACGAAGGCGAACGCCCCGTTGCCGACGGCGTTCGCCGCACCGAGCCCGACGCTGAGCCGCCAGAAGCCGGCGCCCTTCCCACGCAGCTTGCCGGTCAGGGCAGCCCAGAGGAAGAACATGGCTCCGGAAAGGAGCGACGCAATCCCAAAGGGGATCACGCCCCAGCCTCCCAGGCTCGCGAGCATGGGTCCTGCGACCCCTGCCAACAGCAGAGATAACAGGGCCGCGGCTACGCCGACGAGCGGGTCTCGCCAGTTGTTTTTGCCGCTCCGAGCGGCCTTGTCTCGTGACATTGATGTTTCTCCGGTGTCACGGCGCAAGGAGCTCAGGCGACGCCCGGCTCCCTGTCACCTCGTCGTTGCATGACAAAGAGCCGGAAGTGTTTCCAGTCTCTTTTTTTCAGTTGTGTTGCGATCTTAATGATCAGAGGACCCGGAGGGAAGAGGCGTGATCTTAGTGCAATGTCACAGCGCGCCCGGACCCCCTCGCCCGGCGTTACGGCATCACCCCGGCCTCCACCCCCGGCCGCGGCGTCAGGCCGCCGAAAAAGAGAAGCGGCCCCCTGGGGGAGGGGGCCGCTCGATGTGCTTGGGGGCTGGGTCAGGGAGCCTGACCCGTCGCCGGTGTCAGTGCTGCTGCCCCGGCGTGCGCGGGGGCCGGGTCAGGGCGGGCATCCCGCCGTGGTCGCCGTTGCCCTGGGAACCGCTGTTGCCCTGGGAGCCACCCTTGTCCTGGGAGCCGCCCTTACCGTTCGCCATAGCCGGTTTCCTTCCTTTGCGTTGTTCGTGCCCACGTTCGGCACCTATGGGAAGTACCGCGCGCGGTTCGGTCTCCGACGCAAGGGCCCGAGATCGTCTTTGTTCGTCGTATGCCGGAGCCGGTCGTCCCCGGACAGTACGAGTCGGCCTCTTCACAAAGGAGCGGCCCCGCGCCGAGCGCGCGGAAAGACGAAAGACCGGAGATGATCATGTCCCAGGAGAAGACGCCCTGGACGGCCACCGTGTGGCTCACCGGGCTGCAGAGGGTGGAGAACATCGAGGTGACGGTCACGTTGACCGCCCGCTTCGAGGGATCTCAGCCGACGACCGAGCGGGAGCCGGCCGAGCTGATGCTGATCGAGCGTCTGATCAACATGACGCTCGGGACGGTACGGCTCACGTCCCTGCGGTACGACGGCGAGGAGCAGCTGCCCGAGGACGAGATCCCCGAGGACGAGATCGAGGTGCACAACGGCCGGAACTCCGTCGAGCTGCACGGGCGGAAGTATCTCGACGACCTCGAACTGACGGTCACGGCGACGCTCACCCTCGCGCTCGGCTCCAACGAGCCCGAGACCGGCGAGGAGTGGGACACGCTCGTGAACGTCATCACGCCCGCGGTCGCGGGTGAGTGGGGTCGGCAGTTCGCTCCGCACCCGTTCCACGGTGAGGTGCTGCTGCCGCAGGCGCGCTGAGCCACGGCCCTTCCCTCTGGCCTGAGCGGGGAGGGGTGAACATTCCGGGTGTCCCGGCGGCGGACCGACTGCGAAGTCGTCGCCCCGCCGGGACACCTTTCTCTATACGGCCTTTACAGCGGTCCGTCAGGGGTTGTTCTCGTGCCAGAGGCGTTTCATCGTCTGCTGCGCCTCGGCGGGCGAGTCGAAGACGCGAGGGGCGCGGTCCAGGACCGTCTTCAGGTCGTCGGCGGAGCAGACCCACACTCCCTTCGGGGTCGCGAAGGGCCGGTTCATCATCCCCGGGACGCAGACGACCGCCAGCACGGGCTTGCGGCCGAGCGCGCGGGACAGCCGCCGAGCCTGGAAGGCGGCCTGCCCGGTCGGGTTCTTCGGCAGCACGCGCCGGCCCACCCGCATGGTGTCGCCCTCGACGAAGACCTCACCGTGCCCGGTCTTCACCTCGACGGCCGCGGCGCCGCCGGTCGAGGTGAACACCACCGCGTCGCAGTCGCCGCCCCGGTCCGCGAGCTTGATGGAGTATCCCGCCGCGATCGAGCCGGTACGGCGGATCACCGTTCGCACCTCCCGCTCGGAGCGGGCGCCGATCGCGGCCTTGCCCGCCTGCCGCAGCATCCGCCGGGAACGGGTCCACGTGTACCAGCAGCCGCCGGTCGCGGCCACCGCCACGACGACCGCCAGCGCCCGCAGCGGAGCGACGCCGGTGTACACGGCCCCGATGAGAGAGCCGACCGCGACGAGGGCCAGCACCACCGCCGCGGCCCCGTACAGGGTGCCCTCTCCGCGCCGCTTCCACTTCTGCCGGCTGACGTAACCGCCGGCGTCTCCGACCTCATACATGGGCGTTGTTCCCCTCGGGGAACAACCAGCCGCGCAGAGTGGCCGCCGCCCGGCTCTGGATCAGCACGTGGCCGGGGCCGTGGAACTCGCCGACCCACAGCTCACCGGTGAGCACGGCCTTGAGCGGTCCGCCCAGCGGCCCGCTCTTCATCTTCATTCCCGCGGACCACGCCACCAGATGCCCGGAGTCGACGATCAGGTGCTCCCCGCGCGGCACCTCGATGTGCTCGATGCCGCCGTACGTGGCGAGGGCGACCTGGCCGGTGCCGGAGAGGCCGACCGCGGTCAGCCCTTCGTGCATGAGCAGCGGGGTCGTCCCGGACGAACGGGTCGTGACGTCCACGGTGGGGGCGTAGGCGAGGACCGAGCCGGTCTGCGCCTTGAGCGGGCCCGTCTGACCGACGTCGAGCACGGCGATGTCGCCCGGGAACGGGGGCACGGCTCGTACCCAGCCTCCCCCGCGGCGGCTCGCGGTGTACTTGGCGACGACCAGGGTCTGCTCGGTGAGCAGCTTGCGGGTCAGCCCCCTGGCGAGGCCGCCGCCCCCGAACGTCGCCGTCACCGACACGTTGCCGGAGAGCGCGGCCATGGAGGATCGTTCGACGAAGACCGATTCACCCGCGCCGAGCCGGCAGACCGCAGCGGCGTAGGCGGGTCCGCACGTGACATCGATGTGCATGAGGTTCTCCCGGCTCGATCAGGCGCCGCGCGCTCGCGCCCGGCGGGTCCGTTCGGCGTCGGCGCGGCGGGGTGTCGGACGGCCCTTGGGCTGCTGCGGGTCGCGGGACCGGCCGCCCGACGCCTTCGCGCCGCGCGCCGACCGTTTGCCGAAGCGGTCCCGCAGTGCCCTGATCCAGGTGAGGCTCTGCGACGTCCCGTCGCGCGCCAGGTCACGAGTGCCGCGTACGAGGGCCAGCACGAGGCCCGCGATGAGGAAGTTCAGCAACATCGCGAGGCCGGCCGCCTCTCCCCAGTTGGCCGCCTGCCGGGCGCTGCATCGACTCGTGCCGAGTTCGCCGGGGCACGCGCTGGGGATCAGTACGACGAGCGCCCCCACGACGGCGGCGACGGCGCAGAGGACGGCGGCGGCGGTGAACCGGCCCACCGTCCTCTTCCAGCGGCGGTGGAGCCGCACGGTCGCGCGGACGGCCATGGCCGCGGCGATCCCGGCCGCCGCGACGACCAGCAGGTCCACGGTTCCGAAGTGGACGCGCCCGCCGTACTCGAAGCGGAGCAGCCCCAGGGACACCGCGGCCAGCGCCACCCCGAGGAGCACGATGATCGCGGTTTCGGTCGCGACCGCTCGCAGTCGCGCCCTCATGCCCGCTGCGCCTCGTACCACTGGAGTTCCTGGGACCGCATGGGCATGGCCACGTACGCGACTCTGCTGTCCGGCTTGTTGACGCGCAGATAGGCCTCGCCGGTGCCCAGGTCGCGCAGCTCCTTGGCGGTGACGATGAACTCTTCCTTGACCGCGACGGTGCCCATCTCGACGGCCCTGCCGTTCTCGACCCGCTGGGAGACCTGCCCGTTGTCCCGCATGCCGAGGAACTCGGCGCACTTCTCCGCGGACTCGGGCGACGACTGCGCCATGGCGATCAGCCAGTTGATGTTCTGCGTCAGCCGCGACCAGTCGTCACCGTCGGCGTCGATCCAGTCCGTCGGTCCTTGGGTGCACAGGATCATGTTGAACAGCGCCGACCGGACTCGCGACAGCATGTTCATCGCGATGTCCCGGTCGATGAAGTTCGCCTCGTCGACCACGATCAGCCGTGGCCGGTCCTTGGGCGCGCGGCCCTGGATGCGCTGTGCCGCGTAGACGGACAGGCGCTGCAACGAGGACGAGGAGAGGATCTTGGCCATGTCCGGCTGGCCGAGCGAGTTCAGCCCGACGTACGTGAGCCCCTCCAGCCGGACGTCGATCATCTTCCGGTCGTTGCCCGGAATGAGGATGCGCCGTCCCGCGGTGGAGTCGTACAGGCCGGTCAGTTTCGTTCCGAAGCTGGCCGCCGACTTGGCCTCGTCCGGGCTCGGCGACAGGACGTTGGTGTACCGGTTCCGGCAGTAGCCCATCCCCTCCACGGCGTCGATCGCGATGACCCGCTCCTTGACGGCGTTCTTCATGGAGGTGCCCATCTCCATGATCTTGCCGAGCTCGAGCATGGTCGGCGGGTGGAAGCGGTCCGGCGCCACCTCGGCGGCCTGGTGGCACAGTTGGACGACCTGCTGCAGGACCTTCCGGTTCAGCGCCTTCCAGTACGCGTCGTCGAACTCGACCAGCGACATGATGGTGTCGAACGCCTCGTCGGCGCTCATGTCGGCGAGGACGTTGAACCAGTACTTCGGGTCGTGATCGCCCAGCGCGATCTCCTGGAGCGGCACCCGGTGCATCGCGGAGTACGCGCGCAGGAAGTCGCGCAGGCCGCCCGGCTCGGTGTCCTCCTTCATGTCGATGACGGTGACGTCGAAGCCCATGTCGAGCGCCGCACCGATGATCCACATCAGGGTGATCGTCTTTCCACTACCGGTGGATCCGACGACGCAGCCGTGCATGCCCATCTCGCGGGTGCTCAGCCGCACCAGCCGACCGCTCGACCCGAGGCCGATCGGAATCGACTTCTCCTTCAGCGGCGTCCTCCGCGTCTTCTCGTTCGCGAACGGACCGCGCACGGCGGGGATGTCCCTCGGGGTCAGCCGCTGGGAGACCCGCCGTTTCAGCGAGTCCCGGCGGCCCTTCCGCGGCGTGATCGAGTCCTGGACCAGCCTCCTGCGGAACAGGAATCCCCGGCCGGAGACCCTCGTGGATGGCGGCGCGAGGAGGGCGCCGCCCACGCCGGCGGCGATCGGCGAACCGAGGATGGTGCCGCCGGCGCCGGCGATCAGCACCGCCAGGCAGAGGACCACGGTGACCGGCACCTGCGAAGGGGTGGCCGTCCCGACGTTGATGAAGCTGAGCAGCCAGTTTCCGTAGCTGAGGGCGTTGTCCTTCAGGTACCAGGCGAACCCGACCAGCCCGCCGGCAGCCAGGATGATCCAGTCGCGGCGGGCGAGCCAGCGGCGCAGCAGAAAGAAGATCACCGCACCGCACACGGCCGGGACCAGTGCCAGGATGGCGACGGCGAGACCGACGAGCCCGATGCCGGCGATGAGGTAGCCCGTGCTGTCCCCGGGTTCGCCCGGCCTCATCCCCCGGTCCATGCCGTAAGACAAGCCCGCACCTCCTTCCGCGCGGATACCGCGCTCAGCCGGTGACCTGCTTGGTGCTCTGGAACACCTTCTCCAGCAGGCTGCTCATCCAGCTCACCGCGGCGATGGTGACGTCCAGCCGGAAGAGCAACCCGCCGACGACGAGGCCCCAGAAGAAGATCTTGAAGCCTTCGCCCGGCCGCCCGTTCGTGACGCTCTTGACCATCCTGAAGATGCAGACGATCAGAATGATGACGCCGGCGACGCCGCAGATCGTGATGACGACGGTGCCGATCGCGGAGTTATCCAGGAAGTTTTTGGCACCGTCTTCGCCGGTACCGGCGGCGAGCACACCGTGCAGTTCCTTGATCTTCATGTGTTTCCTCTGGATTGTGAGTTCCCGGTCAGGAATTCAGGGCGTTCGAGTACGGCTCCAGTTCGGCCGCGGACCCCGCCGGCCCCCAGGAGAGGATCGGTGGTTGTGCTCCGGCCGGTGCCCCCACCAGGAGGTCGAAGTCCGCGAACGTGACGAACTGTTGGGTGGTGCCGTTCGTACCGGAGACCGTCCCGCCGGATGACGATCTGGCAAGCATGACCCTCGCGCGGACCACCAACTGTCCCTTGTCGGCCTTGATCGCCGACATGATCTGCACAGCCTCGGGTGAGTCGGGCAGGGTGAACCCGCTCAGGCCGACGTAGTGATGGTGGCTGTTCTGGTCGCCGGTGATCGCGAGGAGGCTGGTGGTGTCGCCGTTGACATAGGCCTTGGCCCACGCGGCGATCTGGTTCTTCACCGGTTCGCTCACGTCCACCGTCAGACCGCCGAAGTTGGTGTAGTCACCGACTCCGTTAGGTGCGCCGGCGCCGCCCGTCCACACGGAGAACGTCGGCGCCGCCGACAGCCGAGGGCCCTGGGGAGTCATGAGCAGCGGGACGTCCAGCTTCAGGACGTTCGAGGCGGGCGCCTGCGCGACGTCACCGGGGGTCGTGGACGACGGCGACGGACTGGCGTTCGGGCCGGCCGAAGAGCCGGCGGTCGGCGCCGCGCCGGGAACGCCGGAGGTCGGGGCGTTCGATCCCGCCCCCGTGGTCGGTGTCCCGGGCTGTCCCGCCTGGGGACCCGTTCCCTGGGCCGGTGAGGTCTTCTTGGCCCGCGGGGCGCCATTACCCCTCGACGGCGCCGTCGGCGACGGCGCCGTCGAGGGCGAGGACGAGGAGTCCGGGAGGACGACCAGGAAGTGATGTACCTCGAAGTCGACGAAACCGGACCGGGCCGAGCCGAAGTGCTCCGGTGTGAAGCCCACCCAGCTCAGCGACTGGTAGCGCAGGGGGGCACTGGACTGCCCGGTGAGAAGGTCGGGACCCGCCTTCGCGAGGTCGTCCGGATTCAGGGTGTTGGCGCGCGGCACTGCCTGGTACGCGCCCGACAGGAAGTTCACCGCCGCCGTGTACGCCAGGTCGCGCCCCTTGGGATCGACCGTTGACAGGTCCGGTTTCGTGCTCCCCTTGACCAGCGAGAAGAACACCGCGACAACGCTGAGGCCTGCGGCCAGGAAGAGGACGCCCAGGATCCTCCTGGCCCGTTTGCGCGCCGTCGGCTCGTTCGAGCGCCGAGCGGGGACCATCACGAAACGGGTGGGTGACTCCGCTGGCATCTTCTCCTCCTGCTACGAACGCCCGGCACAGAGAACAGTTCGGACGCGACCCCGATGCGCAAACGTCAGATTCGGCGCATCGTCACATACGCCTCTTACGCCTCTGCTGGCTGGACAGTTCGGTGGACGCGGCGAGACGCCGGCCCTGGCTGCGGGGTGCGGCGGGGAGCCTGGTCATATTGGGGATCTCCTGCTGCGGGACGCCGCGTTCGTCCCAGCTCGCACCGTCGACCGGAACGCCTCCCGGAAGTATCCGGACGGTCCCCGCGGCGGTCCGGCGAAGTGGGGCGATGCCCACATAGAGGCGCACCGGCCTGCCGTCGACGAGGAGCTTGCGCTTGCGGGCGCTGTTCGCCTGCAGACCGAGCCACTTCGCGAGCGACTCCCCCCGGAGCGGGGAGAAGCTGACGACGATCCACCCCACTCCACCCCCCAGCGTGGGCCCGTAAATCAGCGCGTCGATGCCGGCTCCGACGATGAACAGCGCTGCGACGAAGCCCAGCACGGCGCCGATGCCCACGGCGAGAAGCGTGGTGAGCTTGATGGTCCGAGGCAGCGTGATCTCCCGGTTGATGCTGCCGATGACGGCCGGCGGCGGCTTGAGCATGTTGGTGGCCGCGAGCATCACCGGCCCACGCATGTCCTCCACGGCTTCCTCGCTCATGCGTCCTCCTTTGTCGGAGGAGTGACCAGACACACTGCGCACATGGCTCGCTCGCTCCGCTCATTCACGCATCCGACCGTCCGTACTCTCGGCCGAACCGCCAGCACCGCGACCGCCCGCGAGATGACTCACCGGTTGCCCACCGGCCGCCAACGGCGACAGTCAACGACATGCCGAAGATGACCGACTACGTCCGCGAGGGGTTCAACCGGCGCCGCCGCCCGTGGCACCGCACTGAGCTTCCCGAATGGTGGAACCTCGCGGTCTGGGTCGCGCTCGCCGGAATCGGCCTGCTGCTCCTGCTCAGCGCGCTGCTGGAGCCGGACACGCCGTCCGGCACGACCACCTCGTCGCGGCCGCCGGCCTATTCGGTGCAGAAGATCAACCCGTATGCCACGCCCTCCGCCTCGGACGGGTCCGAGGCCGGCACGCCCACGCCGGACGCGTCCGACGCCGGCACGCCCACTCCGGGTCCGGGCGGTCCCACAGGACCTGAGCCGACCGGGGACTTCGCCGCCACGGATGCGGTCGAGATACCGAAGGTCGGTGGCGGAACGGCCGCGGTCCCGGCCGGTGCGCGGAACGTCGCCCTGGCGGCGGCGAAGGCCGCGGCCACTGGGGACTGGACCGGCATTCCGTTCATCGGCCGCGCCAGGCCTCCCAAGGCCCGCCGTACTCCGCAGGGCTCCGTCATCGGGCAGGTGACCGTCACCGATCCATCGGTCACCGGAAACACCCTGTATCTGTTCAGCGCGATGATCACCCACGGTGGAGCGAGCAAGGCCTACCAGTACCGGGTCGCGGTCGAACGCGACCAGTCCGGCTACGCGGTCCACGCGCAGTAGGAGACCACGCCGCCCGCCGCGATGGCCGCCACGAGAACAGCCGGGAGACGCTTGCCTCATGATCGCGTCTCCGGACGGTCATCTTCAGTCAGTCCCCCCGCTCGCGATCCGATCGCAGAACCCCAGCGAGGCGCCGCGTGAACGAGGCCGGCAACAACCCTCCTCAGCCGCCCGTCCCTGCCGGGCCGCCCCCGAGCGAGCCGCCCGAGGCCGCTCCGGCGGAGACCGGCGAACCGGGCGCGTCGCCCGGCCCTGAGCCGCGTCAGGCCGCGCCCCCGCGCGGCCGCGATCTCGTCAGCAAGAACCGCTCCGGAGGCGGGAAGACCGGACCGCCGAGTAGCGAACCGGAGCTCGGCGGAGGCGGAAGCGGCGGCAGGAGCGGCGGCTCCCGTGGCGGCCGCGCGAACCCGATGCGCGACGCGGCGGGGTCCAACGTCCCCAAGCCCGCGAAGGGCGGCTCGGGCATGGGAGCGGACAAGGGACTCGCGCAGAAGGCCGGCGGGCTGGGGTCGAAGGCCGGTGACGTAGCGAACAAGCTGCCGCGCAAGCCGGAGGGCAAGGACCTCGGGGAGAAGGCCGCCCATCTCGGTGGGCAGGCGGCCAACACGTACCTCGCCGCGCAGGCCGGGCCGATGTGGGACGCCGCCAAGAAGGGGCTCAATACAAGGGCCGGCCAGGCGTTGTTGAACAGGGGGCCCGGCGGGAAGCTGCTGAATACCCGTCACGGGAAGCGGTTCAAGGAGGGCGCCGGCGTCTCGGGCAAGGAGAACAAGAAGAAGAGCGGCAAGGGAGGCAGGAGTGGCCAGCCCGACCAGGAAGCGGAGGGCGCCGGGTCTGGGAACGGCAAGGTAAAAGCCCTCGTCCTCGGTGGGTTCAGCCTTCCGCTCGCCCTGTTCCTGATCCTTCCCATGATTCTGGGCGCGACTGCGGACGACAAGCCGCCGGGCCAGCCGGACGGCCGGTCGAACTCACTGGTCGCCAAGTACTTTCCCGACAGGTGGCTGCTGGTGCTGCAACAGGCCGCCGACCGTGCGGAGTCCGAGGCCTCCGCCGACTACTCCACCGTGCCCTGGACCGTTCTGGCCGGCATCGTCGTGGCCCAGACGGACTTCGCCCGCTACAGCCCGTACGACAACGTCGACCGTGACCAGGGCCGTACGACCCCGGAGATCGCTCCGGCCGGCGGAACCGGCAGCGGGGACGACATCACGGCCGGTAACACGGAGGGGGCGGGACCCGAAGCGATCAAGGGGATCACGGGAGACGGCGAGTCGAAGTCCATCGCGCCCGGTCACCCCGGCCCGCCCCCCGGCGACCTCAGCCACCAACTCGGCTGGTTCATGTGGGCCATGCGCATGCACGAGTCGAGCGGCAGATACGACGCGGGGAGCAGGAACGCCGCCTGCGGCGCCTACCAGTACATGCCCGACACCTGGCGGACCGCAGGCGACAACTACGGCTACCAGACCGCCTGCGACGCACCACCGAGCATCCAGGACAAACGAGCGAAAACCGACTTCATCAAGTACTGGAACAAGTGGCACATGTGGCAGTCGGTGGCGGTCAAGCACTTCACCGGCAGCGATAGCTCGGCGAATAAGCCGAGTACCTGGGACCAGTGCCCGGCGGCCTGCGACGTGAACCCCACCATGTGGGGCTACGTCGACGACGTGATGAAGAAGATGGCCCAGGCCGCCAAGGAGCACCCCGCCATCGGGGCGCAGCCTGCGGCGTACCGGCCGAACGGCACCACGGTGCGGCCGGCCGACATGGGTCCCCGCGTGGCCGCGTCCTCGTCCAGCGGTTCGACCGCGGCCACGGCGGACCTCGAAGCCGTCACCGCCGCCGCCGACCTGCAGTCCGCGACGAGTACCGCCGATCGGACGGACATCCCCGAGGGAGTGTTGGCCGACGGCTGCCCCGTGGGCAACCCCAGCCCACCGATCGGCGGTAAGGGCGCCCAGGGCTCCGGGCCGTACCTGCTGACGCCGAGCGCGGTCGCCGACATGAGGGGGCCCCAATGGGGGCTGGACCCGCAGAATCCGTGCGATTCCTCGTACTACGTCGCCCGCAAGCTCAGTTACTGGGCGGAGAAAGTGCACAGCGATCCATCCAGTCCCCAGTGGGTGGCCGACGGGGACAAGGAGGACCAGGAGAACGCCCGTAAGTACTGGAGCAAGGTCATCGAGGCGTCCGGCCTCTTCGCGGAGCGCACCGCACAGCCGGACGCACCGTGCGCCCTGCCGCCGGAAGACTCGAAGAAGCCCTGGTCGGTCAACTTCAAGATCATCTCGATCTGGCACTGTGAGGTCACCCGCATGCCGGAGCTGTACCTGGTCACCGGCGGCCAGCACGTGGACAAGAAGTTCACCTATACCGTCGAGGAGAACCGGTCCGCCGCGGAACAGACCCTCATCAACGAGGCGCTGGAAGTCAGCTACGCCGCCAGTAAGTGGAAGACCGACAAGTGCGACGACAAGTCGACGGAGCGCCAGGGCGTCTTCCCCATGACGCCGCAGGAGGCCGCCAAGGCCGGAGTCGCCGACCGGTGTGACGATGCGAAGAACATCGATGGCGCCGCGAAGCTCGTGCTCGCCGGCGAGGCCGTTCCACCGGACAAACGGGAGAAGAAAAAGGGCGACTTCCAGCCGATGGTCGGCGGTTGGCGGTCGCTGAGCATCGCGATGGGCAAGGACCTCGACATGTTCTCGGTCATCGGCCCGAGCACATCACTCGTCGCGTCCGACGCGTGTACGAAGGTGATGACGGCGTTCCTGAACAAGATCGCACCGCTCGCAACGGAGTTCGCGGCGCTGAAGGACCCGCCCGAGAAGGACCTGGACACCTGGCGGCAGAAGCTGTCCACCCTGGAGACCGCCAACCAGATCACCGAGCCGGGGACGGACCGCGCGTGCATGGTCGGCTCCTGGTCACCGGGGTTCAACGGCGAACTCGCCGACCTCGCCACCAGTCTGGCGGGCAGCGACGCGGCGAACGCGGACAACCTCACCGGCCTGGGCAACTACTACCAGGCCGCGGACGCCGCCGTGAAGCCGACGGACCCGGTGGTGGGTCAGGACCCGCTGGTCATCCCCCGGCTGGCGCCGCGCCCGCTCAAAGAAATCCAGCCGCCGTCCGCCGATGACGCGACGCAGGCATCGGCGAACCTCGGCGGGTCGGACGGCACGACACTGCCTCTCTCCCAGGTCGCCATCGACTACGCGTGGTTCTTCGGCGGCGTCATCAGCCCGTTCAACAGCGCCGGCCAGCGTATCGGCTCGCTCGCGAACGGATCCGCCGAGTCGACGTCGGGGGGCGCGCCCGGGGGCGGACCGGCTACCCTCGGCAACCTGAATGGAACGCTGGGCGAGCGCATCGTCGCCTGGGCCAGCAAGTGGATCGGGCTGCCCTACCAGTTCGGTGGCGGAGACATCCATGGGCCCACCGTCGGCACCAACTCGAACGGCAGCGGCAAGCCCGGCTTCGACTGTTCCGGGCTCACGCTGTACGCGGTGTACAACGCGACCGGCGGACAGGTGACCCTGGCGCACTACGTCCCCACACAGTGGAAGGATTCGCACGTCCACAGCGTCTCCTACAGCGACTTGCAGCCGGGCGATCTCATCGCGATGCATGAATGGGGCCACGTCGGCATCTACATCGGCGGTGGAAAGATGATCCACGCGCCGCACACCGGTGACGTCGTCAAAATCTCGGACATCACACACGGGTGGTATCGGGACGTGTTCGTCACCGGAGGGCGGGTGACCCAGTGAATGACCGGACCGGCTGGATCGATGCCGGCCAGGTGTGAAATAATCCCTGTCACGCAACAACGAAGAGCCTCCGGCCCACGGTGGCGCCAATTACGACGCACAATGGGCCGGACAACAGTTCCAGCCCTCGCGCGTCCTGAATTCCAAGGGGTATTGACATGCGCAAGGGCACGAAGATTGTTTCCATCATCACCGGCGTCGTCATCATCATCCTCGTCGTGACGGGGGCGTTGATACTCAAGGGCTTCGGCGGCTCCGGCGACGGTCGCCAGAACACGCCGCAGACTTCGAAGGACCACCCCCAAAAGTTCTGCACGGTCGACAAGGTCGACGGCAGGTTCGGCGAGGACGTCAAGGACGCCGGTCAGGAGTCGGTGCTGTCCTGGACGGCCGGGGCCCCGTCCAGCAACGGGTCGGTGGCCATCAGCGGCACCTTGGAGGAGAGGGACCGGTCGGACCGCACCGGCCAGTGGTACGACATGGGCACGCCGCGCCCCTTCCAGGGGACGCAGGTCGGCGACAAGATCACGATCTACTTCCCCGACCGGACGGACCCGGTCACGGGCACGATCGAGAACGGCAAGCTGCGCCTGGACGCGCAGCTGGAACGTTTGTCGCTGGTCATGGACCTCAACTGCCGGTGACCGTGGCGAGCGGCAGGCGGCCGACGGGAACCAGCCATCGAATGAGCGGCCCCGGCAAGGGGCCTCCGAAAACCGATCGGCCTCCACCCGCTACGGGTGGAGGCCGATCTCGTTCCCGGGTCGGTGCGGCTCTTGCCTGGCCGCACGGACGGCCGATCAACCCGACCGGTCGAACATTCGATCCAGCATTTCCCGGAGCCTGGGCGTGCGGTCCGACGAGGCGCGCGGATCGGATGCCATCCTCGCGAACTCATCTTCAAAAACCCGCTCGATGCTCTCAAGCTTGTCCGTTAGAACACGATTGTCCCATTTCTCGCCGGCCATTCGATTATCGATCTTGTTCTTGAGCTCGTCTAGGACGGCTTCCATTCTCGCAGAATCTCCCCAGAGGTGGGGCATTCGGGAGACGCGGCCAAGCAGTTTCTCCAACTCCTGATGCCATTCCGCCTGGCGCGCATGCGTCATGGCGTTGAGCCGGTCGATCTGCTCTTTCGCCTTGCCGATATCGTCCAGATCGGCCGCTGGATCGTAGACCTCCGCCCAGACCTGCCAGGCGTTGCGTGCCGACGAGGAGGCGTCGGCGACATCCCGCATCATCTTGGTCAGCTCTTCGATCTCCTGGGCACGCTCGCGACCCAGGTCGTTCAGATCGGCGAGTCTGTCGCGGAAGTCCGCGGAGCCCATCGAACGACTCCTCTCGTGCAGGGCTTCCACCTGCCGCAGGATGACCTTCATGTCGTCGCACTTCCGCTCCAGCTCGACATGCACCTCCTCGGCCGTCGAGTCCCTGCCGCTCGGCAAGGCCACCCTGACCTTCCCGACGTCCTTGATCTCGTCGCGGGCGGTACTCATCAGCTCACCGGACTCGACGTACGTCCTGCTGACCTCATTCCCCAACCAGACCCGGCCGGCCCGCATGGCATCATCCGCCGGCCGGCGGGGCTTGATGACCATCTTCGCAAGCTCTCCGCCCCCCGCCTCGATCCGCGCCCGAACCGCTGGATCACGAACGTCGCCCGCCGGGCTGATCCACTCACCGTCGGGGGTCAGGTAACCGCATTCCTGAATATACGAGCAAATCCGCACGTTGCGCTGATCATCGGTTTCTCTCACTCCGTTGATCACCTGATGGTCCCAGACGTGTTGAGGCACCCAGTTCGCGGGATGCGCCTTAAGCGCCAAAGGGGCGCTCTGGTCGATCTTTCGCTGCCCATTTTTATCAAAGGACAGGACATTCGGAAGCAACAAGCCTTGCGTACTGAGATTCAACTGCTCGGGCTTGGCCCCCATCTTGGCCGCCGTTTCGTTCAGCGCCTTCTGCCGATCCACCTCGTCGGTGAATCCACGAAAAGTCGGGTTGTATCCATCCGCATGGTTGGCGCCGAACTGCCTGGCACGCACGGCATCGAGGCTCTGCGTGACCTGTTCGGTCGTCAGGCGTCGCCGCTGCTCCTTGTCGTTGACCCTCATCAGGTTGCGTTGATTATTTTCGGCAAGCCTCTTGGCCGTGTTCGGGCTGTTCGTGAACACCACCCCGGCGGCCGACCCCTCCTTGAGGCTACCGACTTTATTGCCGTCCTTCCCTTGTTCAAGGAAGCTGGCGAGGCGAATCGCTCTCTTCATCCGCTCGCTGGCGTGCCCAGTGACGGCCTGCGTCGTCTTGCCGAGCGCCGCGGCACCCGCGCCCAGCATCAGTGGCAGCGACGCCAGCGTCAGCATTCCAGGCGCCAGGGCGGTCACGGCGGCGCCGCCCGCGGCAAGCGCCGCGTACCCGGCCGCCCGCTGCGCGGGCGAACCGGACCTGATCATCCGGGCCAGATCATTCCTTCTGCGGGTAAGGACGCCACCGACGGCCGCACGCCCTGCCTGGTATTTGTCCTTCGTCCAGTTCACGGCCGGCTGGGACTTGTCCTTCGTCCAGTCCGCGACCGGTTTCCCCACCCGCTTGCCGGCGCGCTTGAGTCCCTTACCCACCCCACGAGCCGCCGCTCTGGTCGCCTTGTTGTTGATCATCCGTCGCTGCAGCGACCGCTCGTCCAGCGCGCTCAGCCGCTTCTCACCGACACCGATCCGGCCGAGCCCGCGGGAGAGGCGGTCGGCCGCGCCCTGGTACATGCTCTTGTCGTTCGTGGCCCTCATCATCGCGGCGCCGGCGAAGCCCAGCATGCCGGTCATCTTGGAGAGGTCTCCGAGCCCGAGCCACTTGGCGCCTCTCTTGAAAAGGAAGAGCCCAAGCAGGGGCGCACCGCCTTGCAGCGCCTGCTGGAAGAAGTTGGGGGTCGGAGTGTTGCCGATGGAGGCGTGAACGACATCATTTGTCAGGCTGATGAAGTTGGTCAGGAACGCCAACCCTAGGGTGAAGACGAATTTTCCACCGGCTGCGGCCCCGGTCGCTTTCAAGGCTTTCTTTCCCGACTCTGCTCCTGCAGCCAAGAGAATCAAGGACAGTGGCAGGATCATGCAGAGGACGGCCAGTGCCACGCTCGTCAGCGTCAGGCCGACCGCCATCGGTCCGAGAGTGAACAGGAAGACGACGGCGATGATGGCGGACAGCAACCCCTGAGTGATGCGTTCGGCCTGATTGGCACCGAGCCAGCCGCTGACGAAATTCCAGTCGGCCCGACAGTTCTCCGCAACGTCTTCCTTGTCGGACGCGATGCAGTCCCCGAGCTTGCCGCTCAGCTCATCATTGCCGTTGAAGTAGAACCCGTTGATCTTGTACGTGCCAGTGATCAAGTCCATCATGAACTTGCCCATGCCCTCGGACGTCTGGCCGCTGAAGATCTGGTCGCAGGCACCGGCCTTGTCGTCGATCTTGGCGGGGCTCCACTGCGGGAGAGGGCCATCACCCGATAGCCCGGTCTTGCTCTTGCAGGCACCCCAGGCCACCATGATGAGCTGCTCATTGTTGCTGGGCGCGATGAAATAGCCGCGCTTGATGCCCTGTGTCGTGGTGCCTATCTTATGCCCTGTCGCCATGTCGTAGGCGTCCAGCTTCTCCTGCACCGGAACGTCGGCGTTCGACTCGAGGTAGCGGCAGGCGGCGTGCGCGGGGCTGGGATGGTGCTCGTCTCCGTCGCCGAACTGCGCGGCCACCCAGGACCGGACGAAAGTGATCTCCCAGATTTTGCTGATCTGCTGCATGCCTCCGACCCCATCGGCCATTTCGCTCATGGAGCCGTCGCGCATGGTGCCGGAATTCTGATTGCCGTAATGCGTGTAGAGGGTGTCGTCGAGCTTCGCGCAGGTCACGTTCCCGGCGTACAGCGGATCGTTGTCGTAGAACGCCGTCGCGCCGTTGCTCCCCAGGTCCGTCAGGCTGGTCAGTGATCTCGACATCGACCCGAACCAGCCCTGCACCGACCTGGCCATCCACGGCACCGTGTACTTCGCCGTCGGATCGTCCATGTGCTTGCCGGACTGGTCGGCCATGAAAAAGATCATTCCGGTGGCCGACAGGAACACCAACAGCAGGCGCATGGCGGCCGCCGGACCGTTCTTCCCGCTGTTCCAGCGCTTGATCACCGCCGCCAGGATGAAGAGCCAGACCGGGATGAGGAACCACGACGCCCACATCGAGAGGTCGTGTACGGCCGCGTTGATCCCTGGAGCCGCCCAGCACACCATGTCGAAGGTGTAGCCGAAACCCATGACCGTGCCGATCAGCTGCCAGAGCAGAGCCGCGAACATGAACGCCAGGCTCGCGAGCATCGAGACGAACAGCCGGACCTTCATGATCCAAGCGTTGTCCACGGTGAACAGGCCGAAGGACGTCCAGCGGTTCAGTGGCAGGAAGTTCCTTCTCTCCTTGTACCCCTGGCAGATACCGCTCTTCTCGATGCCGTCGACACGCGGGGGCGCCGCGAGTACCTGACCGTCCACGTCCGGAAGGACGGAGGCCACCGTCGTCGAACCGGCCGATGCTCCCGTGACCGTACGCACCGGGGCCGTGGGCGAAGCCGCCGATGACGCGGCGGCGGTCGCGGACGCGTGCGAGTGACCGCCGAGTCCAAAGCCGTTGCCGGACACCAGCGCCAGCCCGCAGAAGACCGTGACCACGAAGAGCCACGCGAGGAGCTGAAAACCGCGGTGCGGCCCGGACCGTGCGCTCTCGGTGGAGCCGCGCGGCCGCCCGGAGCGCGGCTTCGCGGGGGCGCTCCGCGTCCCGCGTGGTGGTCCGGACCGCGACCGTCCGGCGCGCGAGCTCAGCCGACGAGCCATGAATCGGTTCCTCCCTCGGCCGCGGCGGCCGCTGCCGCGTCCTGTTGGGCGCGCTCCGCGGCGTCCCGCGCCAGGCGTCGTTGCTCGCGCTCCTGGCGGTCCAGCGGGTTCGTGCTGTACGCCGCCGCGGCCTCCGGTGGCGTGGGGCCGAGCACGACCTGCGCGTGCTGACCCGCCAGGTCGCGGAAGATGCCGCGGGCCCAGCGGGCGGGCCGGTCGCCCTCCGCCGGAAGCGGTCCGAACTCGCGGATCTCGGCGAGCCGCTGCGGGGTGGGGCGCAGTCCGCACAGCCGCACGGCCGTCTCCGCCTCCTTCTTCTCGTTCAGCTTCAGCACCATCACACGGCTGAGGTAGGACTCCAGGTCCTTGGTCACCACGTCGGCGATCCGCTGGGTGAGGAAGACCGGGAGGATGTTGAGGGACCGGCCCTCACGGGAGATCCGCTGCAGGGACGCCAGCCCCTCCGGTTGCGACAGGAAGGTCCACGCCTCGTCGACGATCAGGACGCCGGCCCGGTTGGCGATGAGGATCTCCAATGACGCGCGGATCACCAGCCGTACGGCGGCCAGCGCGATCCGTTCGGAGACCGAGTACTCGTTCGCGGTCTTTCCCTCGGGGAGACCGAGGTCACGGTCGAAGTCGACCAGAGTGAGCCGTTGCGTCGTCATGTCGAGTCTCGGCAGCGGTTTGAGCGCGACGCCCAGCGAGAACATGCTGGACGCCTCCATCTGCTGCTCGATGAGGCCGCGCAACCGGTCCGCGTCCTCCCCCGGGATGTACTCCAGCGCCTCCCACACGCACCGCGCCCCGTTGAGCGCCCCGCGCTTCAGACCGGAGCCCAGCGCCAGCCGTTCCTGCAGCGTCAGGCCGTCCCGGAAGTCGTCCAGGGCGGACAGGATGTGCACGTTGGCGATCTCCGCGGCGATGGTCGGCGGTGCGTACCGGAACGGGTCGAAGGCGCCCGGAGTGTCCTCCAGCGCCGACATGGACACTCGCCCGCTCGGCACTCCGAGGCTCTCCGCGTAGTCGACCATGCCGTACAGCGAGTCGCCGCCCTTCGGGTTGACGAAGATGGCCGGGAGACCGTTCAACACGGACTGGACGGCGATGGACTGAGCGAAGAACGTCTTGCCGCTACCCGGGTCACCGAAGATCCCGAACACCGGCGGCAGGTTCTTCCGGGGGGCGCCGAGCGGGTCGATGAAGAAGGGCGTCCCGTCCGGGTCGATGACGCCGCCGAAGACCCCGGTGTCGTCCCCGAGCCGGGAGAACGACTGCAGGCCGGCGTGCGAGACCATCGGCACGTTGACGTCCTGCAGGAACGGGTTGACCCGTACGGACGAGCACGGCAGCGTCTCCTCCAGCGCCTGGATCTGCCGGTGCTCCAGGGCCTTCATCTGGATCCCGTAGTTCTGGCTGAGGAAGTCCAGGTAGGTCTCGGTCTCGTCGGTGACCTCGCGCGCCATGACGAAGCTGCAGTTCGCCAGCATGGGCTGGTTGGACCCCGCCAGGTAGTCCTCGATCTCCTTGGCCTGCTGGAAGGTTTCGGAGAGCTCCACCTTTTCCAGGTCCTGGGTCTTCTGCTCCTCCTCCATGTTGGCGATGATCCGCCGCTGCGCCCGGCGGGCCCGCGCCCGCGTCAGGTTCGCGGGTTCGAGCTCGGCGCGAATCGAGATTACGTGGGGCGCGTCACCGGGATGGCTGATCGCGTCCATCGCCCACTGCGCGTACGGGGAGGGCATCAGCGGTTGGTCGAAGCGCATGATGGCGGCCATCTCCAGCTCGCCGACGCCGTTCACCACGAGGCGGGTCGGCAGCTCCTCGATCACCGCGTCGGGCCCGTTCCCGAGGTTGTACCAGGCCTCGAGCTGGTCCAGCTCCTGCCGGGTCGGGATCTGCGCGTTGCTCCGGTCGAAGATCGCCGTGACGACCTCGATGTCCTTCTTGTAGGGCTCCAGCTTCGGCACATCCTCGCTGATGGTCTCCTTGAGCAGCTCGGTCATGCTCTTCAGGAGCGATCCCCGGTTCGTCGTGCTCTTGGTCGCCTTGTCCAGCAGTGACGAGCGGAGCTGGACACCGACGAAGAGCGCGCGCTTAGGGGCCAGGAAGCCGAACGCCTCGGCCTGGTAGGCGCGCAGCTCCTCGGTGTTCTCCTTCGGCGGGACGACCAGGTCGTCCCAGCTGATCGACACGAGGTGAACGTTCCGGTTGCTGGACAGGGTCGCCAGGCCGCCGATGGGCTGCCGCGAGGTGCCGCCCAGGTCGGCGAGGAGCTGAGCGAACGGCGATGCCAGCGACAACTGCTGTTCCGGGTCCTCCCACTTCATGGGCGACAACGGCAACGTGCGGTACATCCAGACCTCGCCGTTGTAGCCGACGTAGGTGCCGTCAGTGGTCCGCCATGCGTACGGAGTCGTCCACATCGTGGCGGTATCGGCATCCGACCGGCCTGCCCGGCTGGTCCCGGTCAGTCGCTGAAAGGTCCCTTTGAGGCTGGGCATCGGGGTCATCTCCCGGATCGTGTGAAGCTCTGTGCCAGACAGTCCGGCAACTACCACTGGCGGCAGCCGCCGGTATCCGCACAGTCGGATTCAGAAGCCGAATTCGATCGCCTGACCGATGATCAGAGCAACAAACCGAGGACACTGTGATGGCTACCGCACCGACCGTCGTCGTGGCGGGGGACACCGGCATCGGGCGGAAACTACGGGAGACCCGGAAGTTCCCCGCGGTGTTCGACGTCGCCTCCGCGAAAGAGCTTCGCCATCTCTCCAGGAGGGGAGAGGTCGCCGCACCGGCGGCGTTCATGTTCGCACCGGGGTTCGTCGAGGACGTCAGGGGCGCGGGCGTGGAGACCCTGGCGAACAGCCTCGCGAGCAACGGATTCACCGTCCTCGTCCACGATTACTTCGCCGAACGCGGCGACTCCTTCAGCGCCGAGGTGAAGGTCACCGAGCGCCAGGTGAGGATGTCGCAGTTGCTGACGGCCCTCGGCCTGGTGGACGGCGAGCCGGCGCCCGAACCGGCGGCTCCCCCTCGTCCGGAACCGGAGTCACACCCTCGCCCGGAAACGGCGTCGCCCCCTCCGGAGTCCCGCTCTCGGCCGGAACCTGCGCACCAGGCCGAGTCCGTACCGCCCGCGGGCCCCGCACGACAGGCGACTCCGCCGGCGCCGCGGACGTCCGCTCCCCCCGCTCCGCCCCAGCCGCCCACGCAGTCCCAGGTGTGGCCCCCGCAGTCGCAGGCGCAGGGGGGATGGCCCGCACCGGTGGCGGCACCGCCTTACCCCCAGGCCGCTCAGCAGCCGCAGGCGGAATGGCCCGCACCGGTGGGGACACCGCCTGGCGGCCCGTCCTCCCAGACGGGTCCGCCCGCGCACGCGATGGCGCCGGCTCAGTCCGGGACGCCCTGGCCCGCCACACCACAGGCGCCCCCGGCTGCCGCCCCTAACGGGACCGTCCCGCCACAGACGGCTCCGTTCCAGGCCAATCCGGTCCCGTCGGCCCCGGAGGCCCCGCATCATCCGGGCGTTCAGCCCCAACCGACGCCGGCCGGCCCGCCCCCCGGCGTTCCCGCTCCGACCGCGAACGGCTGGACCCATCCGCAGCCGGAGAACGTGCCACCGGCGGCCGCGCCCACGGCCGCCAAGCGTGGCCGCGTGATCGCGGTCACCTCCGCGAAGGGTGGTGTGGGCAAGACCAGCGTGACCGTCAACCTGGCCGTCCACGCTGCCCGCATCCTGCAGTCCGTGGGCCGGGCCGACTCGGTGGTGCTCGTGGACACCAATTTCCAGCAGGCAGATGTCGCGCGCTATCTGAACGTCAAATCACCGACGGTCGTCGACCTTCTCCGCTCCCCTGGCGACATCACGTCCGAGACCATACGGAACCACCTCGCCCACGTGCCGCAGATCGGCCTTTACGCTCTGCTCGGCCCGCCCGAAGCCATCACTGCCGATCCCTCGCTGATCAACTCATTGCCGTATCAGCGGATCCTCAACACGCTGCGCAAGACGTTCGACTTCGTGTTCATCGACACGCCGGTGGCCGAGGTCTACCACACCACCTTCACCGATCTGGTCCTTCCCAGCGCCGACGCCATCCTCGTTCCGGTCGAGCCCAGTCGGGTGACGTTGGAGTCGGTCCAGTCCTGGCTCCGGGCGATCACCATGCCCCGGCACTCCAGGGGAGGCGGAGTCCCCCCGGAGAAGCTGTCGCTCCTCCTCAACCGGGCCCGCGTCGACGTCGACTGCAGCCCGGAGGACGTCATGGATCTGTTGCCGGGCTGGCGTTTCGTGGGAATGATCCCGGAAGATCACGAATGGATGCGAGCAGCGAACAATTACCAACCGATCGCACTCCGCGCGGACCCGGAACTGGACGCCGCGTTCCGCAGCATCCTGCAGACCCTCACCGAGGACCCGATCTTCGGTACCGCACCGATTCAATCGTCGGCGAAGACCGTGTCGGGCCGGTTCAAGAAACTCCTGGGCCTTAGCTCCGACTGATCAGTTAACGCGGACGACGCATTAATTCTGGAAGGACCCCGACAACCATGGCATCTTCACAAGGTGACTCCAGCGGAGTCGACTTCTGGACCACCCTGGGCATCGGTGAGGACGGCTCCGACTCGCTTGACGCGGAAGAATCGCGGGGCGAGTCCGGGAACGGCAAGAAGGCCGCTTCCAAGCGAGGTGAATCGGCGGACGACACGTCCGAAAAGACCCCCGAATCCAGACAGGTCGCGGTCGCCGAGCGACCGTCGTCGGCGAAGCAGAAGCGGTCCAAGCGGAAGGCCCCCGCGAAGCGGGTGGAGGTCAACCCGGAGGCCACGATTCGAGAGGGCCAGGCCGAGTGGGCCGCGATGTTCTCGTCCTGGAATCCGCAGGCCGAGAACGCCGCGCCCGGGCAGGACGCCGCCGAGCAGACCACCGCCGAGCCCGTTCCACCCGCTGCACTCGCCGCACCCGCCGCACTCGCCGCACCCGCCGCAGCGGCAAATCCGACGGGCACGGAGGTCCCGAATCCGCCGACGCCCACGGAACCGCCCGCGCGGGAACCCTCGGTACGGGCCGAACCGGAGTCGGCGCCCGATCCCCGGGCGACGCCGATCAAGCCGCCCCCCAGGTCGCCACAGGCCGAACCGGCGGCACCGCGTCGGCCGGCCGACGCGGTGCCCGCGGAGGTGCCGGCAGACCTACCCGCGGCGCCGGGACCTCGCGCGTCCACGCAGGACTCACCGCCCGAGGCGCACCCCGGTCCGACGCCGCAGCGCCGGGCCCGCAGCCATGAGGAGACGGCCACACCGGTCAGGTACGAGTCGCCGACGTCGGTACGGATAACGCAGCCCGTCCAGTCAGCCGAACCGGGCCGTCCGGCGCGGCAGGGACCCGACTACGGCCTCGGCCCCTCAGCCCCGCCGCAGAACTCTCTGGTGGCGCATGCCCAGGCACCGGCGCCCCAGCCGGGGGCACTGGTGGGCTCGCTGCTGCACGGCTGGCGCGACCTCGCGGAACTGTGGCGCGACGAGCGCGTCCACGAGGTGCACATCCGCGGCACCCAAGTGATGATCGCCGGCACGCTCGGTGTCTACCAGATGCCCGACTTCAGCAGCCTGAGCGCCGCCCAGGACGCCGTCCAGGCCATGGCGCAGGCGGGCGCCCGGGTCAGCCGCGTCGGTGACTCGATCATCATCGCCCGGCGGCATCGGGTGAGCCCGAGCCCGGCGTCGCTCATCACGGCCGGTGTCCTCAGCGAAGAGCAGGTCTCCCAGGTCCGGACGGCGCTCGAGCAGTTGCGGGCGGTGACCTTGACGGGGCCGGCCGCACCGGTCGTCATGCGCTCACTCGCCTCGCTGGTACCGGCGGGCAGCCGTGTCTTCGAAGGACCGTACGGGGTGTTGCCGACCGGCTGCGTCACCACGGCGAGCCCGCTGGACGCCGACTATGTCATCGGGGTACGCCCGGGGGCGCTGGTCGAGAAGATGGCCGCGGCGGGTCAGATCGGCGCGCTGATCGCCAACCCCGAGACGCGGTTCATACCGACGGTGGAGCTGATGGTGTCCGGACGGTCGGCCGCGCTGGGGAAGGTCACGGCCCGCTGATCGTCTGCCTCTGATCAGGGCCTCACGGCACCCGCTCGAAGATTTCGAGGACCCGGGCCCGAGCCACGGCCTCGACCAGCGGGGCCGTGAGGCCGCTTAATGGAGTGCGCCGCGCCGTCGCGGAAAGCCGAGCGTAGGGGACGTCCCTCCGCCGGCCGGCGGATCCGCGCGGCACGAACCCGCGCACCGCGTCCACCCAGAGCGTGCCCCCCGAGGTCTCCGCCACGCGAACCGGCCGGGTGCCGGGGGCCGCGGAGAGGCCGCCCAGCCTCCAGCCGGTTCGCCGGGCGGCGTCCGCGAAGGCGACGACCTGGTCCAGGTCACGCCGCAGCCGTCGCAGATCGGCGCCGCTGAAGGACACCGGCAGAACACCGAACGCGACGGCGCTGCGGCAGCCGAGCCGATCGGCGATCTCGACAACCCGATCCAGCACGCTGCGGTGCAGGAGACCCGCCTGCTCTCCGTCCACGACGAGTCCCACCATGTTCAGCAGGCGCTGTGATCGGGTGATCGCTTCCTCCGTTCGGCCGGAAGGTCGGCGGCGAGGATCCGCTCAGGCCGCGCACATGTTGATCACGCGATCCGAGTTCAGGATGAAGTTCGCCGCCTCGTCCGGAGTGATGTCGAGCACGTCGACGGCCAGCCGGACCGGACCGGCCTTCTCCGGGTCGCAGCGGTGACAGCGGGCTCGGTTGTCCCCGAACACCTTCACCGACGGGCTCTGGCCACCGTCGCTGTGCCTGCCCGGGCGAGGGCAGTACCACAGGCCCCGCTCGTCGGGCGAGGAGCCGAGCCGCCGGAGCAGCTCCCGGATGTCGACCGCGTTGGCCTCGGCGAGCCGGCGGTTCCGCGCCGAGACCGGGACCGGAGGCACCACCTCGGCGCCCTTCCGCGCGGCCCGGAACTCCTGTCGAAACCGTGCCGCCTCCCGACGGACCGCCTCAAGGTCGATCCCCTGGTTCGGGTCCTCCTTCGAGACGGGGACCGGTTCGGTTCCGGTGGACAGATAGGGGAACCGGTCGTCCGCCCGCCGGCGCAACGCGGCGACGAGCACGAACATCGCCAGCGCCTCCCGGGCCGAGCCCGGCGGCACCATCCGGAGACGTGCCGCGTAGCGGATCACCGACGCCGCCTCGGGGCTGACCAGCCCCTGCTCGCCGGCGCCGAGCTGCACGGTGGGGACTCCCTCCGCCGTCGGGCCCCCGACCTGAGCCCAGACGAGGAACTCCGAAGGCTTGCCGGCGTCGACGAAGGTCTCGGCCTGGCGATCCAACCGGGAGAACTCCAGCACGGTCCCGTCGGCGTAGGCGTCGATCCGCCGCCCGGCGAATCCGCACAGCGCCGCGTACGTGGCGAGGCCGCTGATGCCTTCCGGCGCCAGGAAGACGACCCGGGCCCGGAAGTCGGCCGGCGTCAGCCCGCTGGCCCGCAGACCGTTGATGACGGAGGTGATGGCATCACCATCGCCCGGAACGAGGTCGACCGTCTTGGCCACGTTGGGAACGGGCGGCGACCCGGCGGTGCGGATGGCGAGCACGTAGTCGGTCAGCTTGTTCATGAATCTCCTTTGCGGTCACCCCCGACGGCATTACGCCTGACTGTCCTGTGCGGCACGCGACCCGCATGTGCCCTTTTGGATACTTGCCGACCTGGCGTCCTCACAGACGGTCCGATCAGGAGGGTGAGCACCGGCCCGGGCGGCCGGTGCCACGCCTGGCCAGTCCGGCCAGGCGTTCGACATTACCGCCGACCGGCCCGCCGGTCAGCGGCAGGACACGAAAACGAGGCACAGTGGCTCCTACGACGAACATTAAGGAAGAGTTCTACGTCCGGCGCCTCTTCAACAACGACGTCCCGGTGTTCGTGGACGCCACCCGGTATGTCAAACAGGACCTCCCCTACCCGCTCAGCGCGAAGAAGTCCTTGAAGGCGACCTGCGGCGTCCGGACCGACGACGAGGTCGTCGCGTTCAGCGTGCGGAGCTACACCAGCAGGCAGGCGGAACGTGAGGTCGAGAACGTCGAGACCCAGGCCGGTGGAAAGGTGGTCTCCCAGAACATTCTCCACCTGCGGATGCCTCGGAAGACGTTGCACGGTCTGAACGAGACCGCCCGCGAGCTGTCGGCCGTCCTGGGCGACGAGGTGATCGTCGAGTTCGGTGAGACGCTGTACGTCCTCCAGCTGTCCCGCACCGGCGGCGAGGGCGAACTGAAGCTCGTCGGCAAGTTGGACCGGTCCGATGCGGGATATGTCCGATCCAAGGTCGACGAGACCGACGTCGAGTTCGAGCTGCCGATCAGTGGCGTCCGCCTCCGTATCTTCATGCGCTCCCCGATCCGGGAACGCATCCTCGCCTACAGCTTCGGCGGCTATCTGACCCGCAAGCCGGGTGAGATCGAGACCATCACCCGTGCGACGGCACTGACCCTGAACAACGTCCTCGGCCTCTCGACCTTCCGCATGCTGTCCGGGCTGGAGACCGTCGACGTCCCGGCGCTGTCGCCGGAGGCCGGCCGGCGGCGCCAGCCCTCCGCGCGGATCGCCTTCGACGTTCCGGTGATGCTCTTCACCCCGGACAACACGCCGGCGGCCCGGGGACACATCACCGCGGAGATCGACCTGGACGGCGTCGATCCGGTCACCGGCGGGCTGCAGATCGTGGTGAGTGAGAACGACCGGCTCGAGTGGAACCCGGCGCTGGCCGGCCAGGCGAAGTTCCAGGCCTACGAGCAGGTGCTCGCGGAGACCATCGCCTCCGTGGTCCACTCGGTTCTCGGCGCCGACAAGGTCCGCGACATCGCCTACGACATCATGCTGTCGGAGCTCAAGCCCGAGGCCGTCGCCGAGATCCAGGCGGCCACCGGAGACTTCCCCGGACTGGCCGCCAACCCCGCTCAGGCCGAGGTCCGGCCGGTGCAGCCGGCACCCGGCGTTCCGGTCGCCTGATGACGGCGGGCACGGATCCCGGCCCGGCACCGGTCCGGGATCCGTGCCGGGCACCGGCCGGCACGCCTCACGGCGCGCTGGGATGCCAGATGATCGAAGAGAGCGTCAGCAAGGCGCTCAGGCAGATGACGGCGAAGGTGACGAGCCTGGCGCTCAGCAACGGGCCGTCCACGCGCGGCAGCCGGTCCATCCAGGCCGTACGCGTCGTTCCGCCGCCGCCCCCGTCGTCGTCCGCGTCGTCGCCGTCGTCGAGGAACCAGGTGTTCTCCACCCGCTGCGGGGAGCCGTCCTGGGCGGCACCGCTCGCGGGCACCCCCCACCCCGAAGCCGACGGGGCCGGGCGGGTGTCGCTCGCCGTCACGCCCCAGCCCGAAGCCGAGGGAGCCGACCCGGTGCCGCTCGCGGGCGCCCCCCAGCCCGAAGCCGACGGAGCCGAAACCGTATCGCTCGTGGATACGTTCCAGCCGGAGGCCGACGGCGCCGGTCCGGCATCGCGCGCGGGTGCGTCCCAGCCCGAAGCCGACGGCGCCGGTCCGGTGGTCCCGCCCGCCTGCCGGTCCGCCGTTCTTCCGCTGTCCCCTGCGGCAGTACCGCCCGGCGCGGCTCTCGGGGGCGCGTCCCAGCCTGACGCCGAAGGGGTCGAACCGGTGCCGCCCGGGGGCGCGTCCCAGCGCGAAGCCGAACGCGCCTGCGCGGCGGTCCCGTCCGTCTGTCGGCCTGCGGGTGCCGCGGTGTCCGCTGCGGCGACACCGCCCGGCTTGGCTCCCGGTGGCGCGACGTCCATCCCGTTCCACGTGTCGGACGAGTCCCAGCCCTGGCCCTGCGACCCGCTCGACGGCGGGCCGGCCGGTGGGTTCCGTGGCGTGGCCGGCGCCTTCTCCGTCGCCACCGGCGGCTTCTTCACGGTCGCCGATGGCTTCTTCGCCGTCACCGGGTTCTGCGGCGGCGCCGGTGACTTCTTCGCGGTCACCGGCTTCTGCGGCGGCGCCGGCGGGTCCTCCGAGGAAACGGACGGGAGGGAAGCGCCGAACTCCGCTCCGCCCCACGTGGCCGAGGGCTCGTTCGCGGTCTCCTCGGTGTCGTCAATGATGATCCAGGAGTCCTCCTCTGGAGGCTCCGGTCGGGCCGCCCCACCCTGGTCGTTCATCGGTTCCTCCTCAGGCGACTTCGGCGATCGGCCCGCGCAGTTTGGCCAGCGCCTTCTGCTGGATCTGCCGTACGCCTTCGCGCGAGAGCCCGAGCCTGTCACCGATGAGATGGAGGGGCTCCTCCGGTTCGCCGTCCAGCCCGAACCGGCGGGTCAGGACATAGCGTTCGCGGGCGTCGAGGCCCGGCAATCCATGGTCGCTGACCGTACGCAGGTCGAATCGGAGCAGCACCTCATCCTCAACGCTCGGTGACGGGTCGGCCAGCCGTTCCGCCCACGGGGTCTCCTCTTCGCCGGAGCCGCCGCTCGGCGCATGCAGGCTGTCCAGCCTGGGCGCGTCCAGGACACGGCGCACCTGGGCCTCCGTGGTCCCCGCCCGCCGGGCGATGTCCGCGTAGTCGTAGGGGGCATCCGGCCCGAACTGGGCGGAGAACGCCTGCGTGGCCGCCAGGATCACCGGGCGCTTCTCGAAGTCGCCGGGATTGAGATTCGGGTGGTCGGCGTCTCGTACCGCACGCAGGACCTCCCGCTGGATCGGCTTGAAAGCCCAGCTCGAGAAGGGGCCGCGGGACGGGTCGTAGGAGGAGATCGCCCAGAGGAGGCCGACCTTCCCGGCGCTCTCGAAGTCCTCGCTGTGCTCGTTGCACTTCGAGGTGAACATCGCGACGTACCGGCGCACGAGGCCGTAGTTCGCGGTCATGATCTCCAGGGTGACGTCTTCGAGTTCACGTTCGGCCCGCCGCAGCGCGACCTCGGAGAAATCGTCGATCTCGCCGGCGTCGACCTTGGCGCGCAGGTCCGCGAGCAGCTCCCGCACTCGTATGCAGCGGGCGAAGAGCTCGTCATTGCGGCTGCGGTAGTCGTCGTTGGCCCGGCGCTCACCACCGGACGGCTGCACGATGTCCAATCCCGGTCCTCCCGAAGCTAGTGCCGCACCCAGTTCTAAGGTGATCAACCGGGCTTTGGCCCCAAAATTGGAGGAGTGTTGACACGCCGGGCGAACGGGTGAAGGCGCTCCGTACGGGACGGATGCGCCGTCCGGCGCTAGTCGCGGCAGCGAGAGTCCAGGTGGAAGGCAGTGTCAGCCGACCGTCGTGAGCCGACGCGCGATCGGGGACGGCAAACGTCGTTGACAGAAAATTGATCTATCGTGGACCTGCCGTTGATTCGGCGGTGACCGGATGGCAGTCAACGGTCAGGAACGTCGTCAAGGCATGTAGCGGCGGCCTCCGTAACCCCCGCCGTAACCCCCGCCGTAGCCTCCGTACTTAAACATCCCGTCGTCGAAGAGCAGGGAGTAGACGGCGTAGACCACTACCCCCATGGCCGCCAGGCCGCCTAGGCCGATCCCGACGCCGCCGACGGACTTCAGCGGCGTCGCCGCCGCGGTGCAGACCTCGTGCTTGCACACGGCGTCCTTGTGGTTCTGGAGCCACTTGTCGGTCGGTGAGGTCACCCGGACATGCGGAGCGCGGTCGATCAGCACCGCCGTCTGCCGTACTCCGTCCTCCTCCGCCGTGGCCCCCGGCTTGAACTCCTTGCCGAGGTGGATCGCGCGCCGGTCTCCGTAGATCGCGTCGGTGACCTTGCCCTCGAACCATGACCGGTTGGCGATGCAGATCAGCGCGACGATGCCCATGAGCGCCACGAACCCGGCGCCGACGAGCACGCCGCCGCAGCCCAGCCTCCTAGCGCGGTAGTACGGCACGAAAAGATCTGTCCGGAGTTAAACGGCACGGCAACCCGCCGACGGGTCTGTTTCTTCTTCGCGCGCCCCCGCACGCCATGGTCTCGTCTTGCCAACGCCACACCGTACGGGGGCGGCGGCCGCGCCGGACGGCGTCGATGCCCTCCTGGACCTGGACCGCGATAGCCGCCAACGGGCACGCCGTCTCCGAGACGTGACCCGAGTCATCCGCGTCTGGGGCGGTCAGGCGTTGCCGCTTCCGGTCTGCTCCGTACGGTCACCCATGTCCGATTCCAAACGAACGGACCGTACCGGGGTCTTCCCCGGGCGTAACGCGACAAGAGGCGAATAAAAATGAAAAAACTTGACTTGTCGCGCCTAATCGGCGTGACGGCACTGATCCTTGGGATGGTGTCGACGGTCTACAGCAACGTGCAGCTGGTCGTTCTCAAGGCGATGGGATTCTCCTCGCTGATGAGCATCGGCTGCGTCACCGCCATCGGCGGGGCCTTGGTCCTTCCCCTCGCATTCAGGGCCGGGTTCTCCCCGCGACGGTTGTGGCGGGCAATCGTGACCTTCATGGTCGTCAACATGGCGCTCAACATCTTCTACGTGCAGGGCGCCATCAACTGCTCACTCGTGGTGTTCGGCGCCGTAGAAGTGGCGGGCACCCTGATCACGGCACTGCTGATCGGTTTGTTCGAGCCGGTCGCACGGCACGTGATCAAGCAGCGCACGCTGCGGGGCTTCGAAGGGCCGTTCGCCACGAGGGCGGACGTCCAAAAGGTCGCGTGGGCGCTCGTGACCCTGCTCGGCGTCATGCCCCTCGTCCTCCAGCCGGGTGAGGGGGCCGCGGGGGGCCACACGAACCTGTTCGGGATCGTCTGTGCCGGCCTGACCGGTGCCGGTGTGGCGGTCCGGACCGCGATGACCAACAAACTCAAGAAGGAGTCGCAGGATCTCGTTCGTGGGTGGTCCGGCCTGGCCGCCGGGCTCGGACTGATCGTGATCGCGCTGTTCCATGGCGCGAGCATGCCTGAAATGTCGGGCGGGTTGCTCATCGCCGTGCTGTCGGCGGCCATGACCAACACGGCCATCCCGACGGCCGTCGAGGTGTTTGCGCTGCGCAAACTGGCAAGCGCAGTCACCGTCAACGTCATCCTCGCGACCGCTCCGGCGGTCGCTCTCCTGATCGCCTGGCTGGAGGCCGGCCCGGCGCCGGACGCGATCAAGATCGCAGCCATCTTCGTGGTGGCGCTGGGAGCGGTCATGGTCGCTAGGTCCGAGGCCAAGCAGGCGGCACTCAAGGCGTTCAACGGCAACGCCGCCAAATCGACCGACGAGCCGACCGACGAGCCGGCCGCCGAGCCGGGCGCCGAGCCGGGCGTTCCCCTGGGAACGTCCGGGAGCAGGTCGCCGAAGCCGGAGCGCGGGCAGAGGCGGCCCCAGCCGAACAGGCCCTCCGACGCACCCGCGAGGAAGCTGGAAGCCGACAGGAACAGGATCCGGAGGCGCAGGGCCCGGGGGTCCAAGAACAAGCACTGACCGAGAAAGGGAAGAGCCACTGAAGAACAGAGGCCCCGGGGGAACCCGGGGCTTCACCGTGTTCGGGCGCGTACCGGCACGCGCAAATACCCCGAACACGGCTCAGCCCCGGGGATTCCCCCGGGGCTGCGGTTCACTTCCGGCGCTCCAGTGCCTTCAGTCAGTGCTTGTTACGGGCCTTCTTGGGCCGTCGGCCCTTCGTGCCCACCCGGGCGTTCTTGCGCCCCCGGGCCTGCGCCTTCTCCTTCCGACGCCGCTTCTGCAAGGAGTTCGACCTGCGCTGCGGCTTCGGCTGCCTCTTCTTGACCTCTTCTTCCTCGGGACTGTCATCGCCCGGCCTCGGGGCCGCCAGCCTGGAGGTGAAGTGCCCCGCCTTCGCGGCGTTGTGCTCCTCCTTCGAACCCGTGAAGAGGGTGGTGATCACCGAGACGGCGAACATGACGGAGATGCCGATCAGGATCCAACCTCCGAGGCTTTGGTGCAGCACCATCAGCCCCACCAGACTGCTGAGGACGGGCCCAATGGCCGACATGACGCCGGCCACCCTCTCGGGCAGGAAGAGCCGCCCCTGCGCGACGCAGTACAGGAATGCCGCGGAGGCAGACAGGAAGCCCGCGATGATTCCCCTCACGAAGACGCCCACGGACCAGTCGACCGTGAAGAGAGTCGGTGACCCGATGGCGAGGCCGATCAACATACTGATGATCGACCCCTGGAGCTGAATTCCGGCGTTGGCCATCGCCTTGCCGGCCTTCACCAGCACTCCCGAGCACACCGCGCCGCCCAGGGCGGCCAGCACAGGCATGACCGCGACGTGTCCGGCCGAGACGACGATGACGAGAGCTCCGGCCACCGACCCGAACGGAAGCAGCAGCGGGAGCATCTTCTTCCAGTCCCACCACTGTTTCAGCACGACCCGGTTGTGATTCCACCACTCGACCAGCATCGACGCGTTGATCGAGCGGAGCTTCTTGATGAAACCACCGCTCGGGAGCGGCAGTCCGACCAGCGGGAGTGCGTCCAGGAGCGCCCACGCACCGAGGATGCTCACGACGACCCCGCCCATTGCGGTAAGGGCATTGCCGCTCACAAACGGCAGCACGGCCGTGTAATGCGCCGCCAGGAGGTTTCCGCAGAGCCAGGGCGCGAGGAAGTACCCGACTGTCAGGATGCATCGGTTCCTCGGCTTCGCCTCCCACTTTTTGAACTTATCCAGGCGCTCGTGAACGAGCGACCCCTCGGTCGTGCGGCTCAGCAGCCCGTCGAAGACCCTGTCTCGCCTTGTGGTGTCCGGCGATGCCTTCCACAGGGGCTTTTCGTTGATCCACCCCATGTATACGCCGATTCCCCCCAGGATCGCGGTGATCCACGTGGAGAAGAGGTAGGTGATGGTAGTGGCCTGCACGGCCGTCACCGCGTGACCAGCCGTCAGCGGCTGCATGACGGCGCTTGCGAACTTCTGCGACACCGACCCGCCCAGTTGGACGGCGGCAGGCACCGCGTACACCATTACGGCGAAGAGCCCAAGGGCCCACCGCGTGATGGGGTGTTCGAAGAGCCGGCGAAGCCGGCTCAGTTTCTTATTACTCACTTTGCATTTCCCCTTGTTGTGTGATCGCGCACGCTCTAGCGATGCGCGGGGTCCGCCCTGCACTACTTCCGGCGTCGAGCCCGGAAGAGAGTGCGAAGCGGCTCCCACAGTGATGGTCCGCAGGGCCGCCTGGGCGGCAAGAGAACTTCAGGTGAACGCGACCCCAAGCGTCATGTACGACGAGCGGTCGCCGGACCGCGTCTCAGGGCGGAGGTCGTACCTGGCCATCGATCCGGCCGGCCTCGGCGAGATTTTCCACTGTGCCCGGTTGCGAGGAGCCCTCTCCTACGGACAGTGAGAGGTCGACCAAAGTCGCGGTACAACTCGAGGAATGAGGCTGGTCATGCTCAACGACACCACCACGGCCAAGGACACCGCCGCCGCCATCGAGCACGTGGAGGCGCTGGACGCCAAGGAGACCCTCCTGCGGAAGGAGCTCGGCAACGTGCAGCGCGTCAAGACCCTGGCGACGTGGGCGGCGCTCGGCAAGATCGGTGAGTCCTTCGCCGAGGACTTCTACCTGCAGACGAAGCGGCAGGCCGACGCCCTCGTGGAGGCCGCGAACGCCGCGGAGCGGAAGCTCCTCGGGCGCCGGAAGCTCATCGACCGGCTCCGCTTCTGGCGCTGAACCACCGCCGGCCGTACCGGCGGCTCCGAAGAACCGGCCCCTACCACCTTCATGGTGGTCAAGGGGCCGGCGTTTCTTTGTTCCGGTGATCACGGCCGGGCCGCTGGGCAACCTGCCTATGATTCCTCCCAGTACTACCATGAGGGCGATGATCACGGCGGTGCTGGGAGTTGGCGGCTGGGGGGCGTTGGCGCTCGTCGCCTGCGGGGCCCTCCCCTTCGCTACCGATGCCCTGCTCACCAGGGAGACAGCGGTACGCCTCGCCCGGCCGCTGCTCGATCTGCCCCGGCTGGCCGTGCAACGGCGGACGGCCGCCGCGGACCTGGCTCCCCTCGCCGACGACCTGCGGCGCGCCGTGCGGGCGGACCGGTTGGTGCTCACGATGTCGCTGCCCGCCGGCGACACACGGGTGGACGTGCCGGCCGACGGCCGTGGCCTGCGGCCGGATGACCACGGCGGGCTCGCGGGACTCCGCCGCGACGAAGTCCCCCATCGGATTCCCCGGCGGGCGCTGCCGGACGGATGGCGAGCCGGCGTGTACCTCGGGATCCGGACCGGTGACGGGCAGGACGCGGGTCTTCTGCTGATCGGCTGGACCCGGCCCACCGGCCCTTATCGAGCGTCCCGGATGGTCTCCGGCGTGCCGGGTGGAGCGCTGGTGGGCGCGGCCCGGGCTCTGGGCGCGTTCCGGGACGACGTGTGGGACCGCCATGACGTCGAGGAGGAACGCGCTCGGCTCAGCGCCGTCGTCGACCGGTCCACGACGGTTCTCACGGCCGCGGACGGTGAGGCGCGGCGGCTGCTGCTGGACTCCATACGGCACGAGCTGCACGGCCCGCTGACCGCGGTCCGCGGTCACGCCCAGTTGCTGGGCGCCCTGCTTCCGGACGACCCGGACGCGACGGACTCGATCGAGGCGATCCTCGACGCCGTCGAGATGATGCGCCACACCGTCAAGGGTCTTGCCGCCGTCGGCGCCTCGGATCCGTCCGCGCCGCCCGCCATGACGGCCGAACCGATCGACGTGACGGCGCTGCTACGCCGAACCGTGCGGACCATCCCGTCGGTGGCGGCGCGTACGCTGATCGACGTTCCTCCCGGTAGCACCGTACGCGCCGATCCGTGGGGGTTGCGGCAGTGCCTGCTGGCGGCCCTCGGCAACGCGCAGAAGTACGCGCCCGACGGGAAGATCACCGTGACGGCGCGCGAGGTCGATTCCTATGGCGTCATCGGCGTCGCGGACGAAGGCCCCGGCATCCCCTCTGGCGAACGAGCTCACGTACTGCGGCCGTACTATCGGACGCCCGCCGTGGGGAACGCTCCAGGCTCGGGGCTCGGGCTCTACATCGCGGACCTGCTGATGACCGCCATGGGCGGCCGGGTCGAACTGGTGACCGCTCCGTCCGGTGGCCTGCAGGTCGACTTCTGGGTCCCGCTCCCGTTAATCCGGCCACGCCGGTCAGCCCGCGAGGGCGGAGATGAGACCACGGAGCTCGTCGAGGTCAAACGGCTTCGGAAGAACGCGGGTCAGGACGCCGTCGTCCAGGTCGCCTGAGGTGCCCGCGGCGGCGGTGAGCACCAGCACGGGCAGATGCGCGGTGCGGGCGTCGGCGCGAATCCGGGCCACGAGATCGGCTCCGTCGATGTCCGGGAGCATCCGGTCCAGGATCAGCAGCCGAGGCAGGGACGCGGTGGTGAGCCGGTGCCAGGCCTCGCCGCCGTCCCCGGCCAGGTCCGCCTCATGACCAGCGCGTTCCATGATCATTTGGAGCAGTCGCCGGACGCCGGGGTCGTCGTCGACGATGAGCACCCGCATCTGATCTCCGGTCCGGTGGGCATCCGTGGTTCAGACGCTACCAGCGCCCGGCCGGTGCCACAGTTCTCAGGAGATCTCGCAGGCCGGGGAGCGTCCGCCGGCGGCGCACAGCCACTTCACCGCGTCCGAGACGGAGCCGACCGGGACGATCCGCATCGTGCCGCCCCGCGCCGCCCGTGCCGCGATGTCGCGCTGCAGGGCCGGTACGAAGAACACGTCCGCGTGGGCCGCCATCGCGGCCTTCACCTTCTCATCGACCTCTCCGACGGTGGTCACCGAGCCGTCGAGGGCGACTCCGCCCGTGCCGGCGACGTGGCGCCCTTCTCCGAGCAGACCTCCCGAGCCCAGCGCGTCGACACGGGCGAGTGTCAGGACCAGCCCCGCCGACGGGCCCTGTACGACGCCGAGCGGATAGGTGGTAGCGGCGACTCTGGGATCCACCCGTACCGCGGCGAGCGAGGCAGCCGGTATCCGCTTGATCGTGGACGCCCCCAGCGACTCGCCGGAGACTCTGGGGGCCACGAGGACGTGCACGTTCGCCGGGTCCACCGTGGCGGACGACAGATCGGTCTGGTCGCGGAGCGGTGCCAGGTGCCGGGCGTCGCCCGCGGCCAGGAGCACGTCACCGGGGTGCAGCCCGCTCGTGGCCGGCGTTCCCGTCATCCCGGTCACCTGGAGCCCGGCGCTGCCGGTCGGTGTCCGTCCGCCGGCGAGTTGAGCGGCGACGAGTGCCGCCGTGGTCTGCGACTGGTCCATCGCCTGGGCCATCGACTGACCCGTCGCCGGGCTCGCCGCCCCGCGCACCCGCACCGTGCGTTCCCCGTTGAATTCGGCCAGTGCCCACCGGAACCAGGTGCTATGCCGCACGACCACCGTCGTGACCAGCCAGGATCCCCGTTCCGGCGAATCGATCCGGATCACCGGGCCGGGTTCGATCCGGTCGTACGGCGAGCCGGTCAGGCCGAAGCCCGCGAGCATGAGCAGGGAGAGGATGACGGCGTAGCGTATGCGTCTGGTCTTTTCCCTGTCACGCGTGGTGGCATCTGCCATGATCAGCTCTTGTCGGGTTCAAGATCGCATTGGGTATTGTGAGGATCCGTGCCACAGGTTCTCCTCGTCGACGACGACCCGCGATTCGTCAAGGTGGTCGCCAGCCTTTTGAGCAGGCGCAACCTTCAGGTGAAGTCCGTGTCCAGCGGGGAGCTGGCCCGGCAGGCGCTGAGACACGGGGACATCGACCTCGCTCTGCTCGACCTCAACCTCCCCGACATCGACGGGCTGTCCCTCATCCACGAGCTGCGCGAAGAGGGAAACGACACACCCGTGATCCTGCTGACCGCGCGCAGCAAGCCGCACGAGCAGGTCCTCGGGCTGCGGCTCGGCGGCGACGACTACGTCACGAAGCCGTTCGACCCCGAACTCCTGCTCGCTCGGATCCACGCGGTGCTGCGCCGTAGCTCCGCGGCCGCCGGCCGGCCGGGCGCGGGGCGGAACGACCTGGTGGACCTGTCGCCCGTCCTGGCCGGCGGTTCGCCCGTCCTGGTCGACCTGGCGGCGCGCCAGGTCTTCAAGGACGGGGTCGCGGTGCGGCTGGCCCCGATGGAGTACGCCGTGCTGGAGTTCCTCGTGCGCAACCGCGGCCGCGCGGTCTCCAAGGAGGAGATCATGGTGCAGGTGTGGGGCACCGACCGAGGCGTCTCTCGTACGCTCACCGAGCACATCTCCCGGTTGCGCCGCAAGCTCGGCGAGGGCCTGGTGGTGACCAGGACGGGGTACGGATACATCATTCCGACCGCTCCTGACGGTCCCGCAGCCAGAGCTCAGTGACGAGGACGTTCTTCTTCTCCACCCGGCACCACATCTGGTGACGCTGGCTCTCCATGGTGGTGCGCCACCGGGCCATCCCCAGGTCGCGGCCGATTCCGTTCTTCGGACGGGCCGGCCAGGGCAGCCCGACCTGCCGTCCCAGTCGTTCGATCTCGCTCCGGGTCAGATGGGCGGAGACCGACCGTATGGTGTGGATCGTGAACTCCTCGTGCCGCCGGACCGACACCTGCTGATGGACGAGTCCCAGTAGCGCGGCATGGGTGCGGAGCACGTCCCTGACCATCTGCTCCGCGAGTCCTCCGGACCTCCGCTCCTCCTCGAGCTCTCCGAGCAGTCCGGCGAACCCGTCGATCGCCGAGGCGAGGAGTTCGGTGTCCTCCCCGGAGTTCTCGTCGGCGGCCTCGGCGAGCAGCCTCGCCGTGACCGCCGCGATCGACAACTCGCCCTTCATCCGATGGACGAGGCCCAGGACGAACCGATCGTGCCACTCCTCCGGCCGCGTCTCCCCGTCATGGCGTACGAGAAGGGCGGACGTCCTGCTCAGCGGGATCGCGGTCAGCGGACCGCTGCTGAACACGGACTGCCAGGTCAGGGCCTGGCCGGCGAGGATGAGGCTTTCCCGGTCCAGGGAGTCGTCACCGTCACCGCTCAGATCTTCGACACCGCGGGGCGGGGACCCCGCCTTCGCGTGAACGACCGTGGGAAGCATCGTCGGATGTGATCTCAGACCTCGTCCGCCGAGGCCGACGCGGCCACCGCGGCCTGATCCGCCTTGAGCCGGTCCATCGCCTTCCGGAGGTCGGTGCCGGCCTTGACGACCTGTACGTAGAGGCCGGTCAGCTGCCCGGCGAGCTGGGCGTTCAGGCCGCCCGCGCCGATGCCGCCGGAGAGCTGGTGCTCCTCGACCGCCACGACCGCGTCATCGCGTTCGACGAGGACCTCGGTGACCGAAACGGGACTCATCGCGTTGCGCAGGTAGGTCGCCCGGTCGCTGGAGTATTCGATGATCTCCAGCTTCTCCCGGCCGAACGCGCGGTTCAGCAGCCGCTCCGCGCCCTTGATCCGGCTGGCGCCCCGGCCGATGCAGGCGCCGCGGGCGTCGACCCCCAGAGTCGTCGGGGCCACGGCGACCTTCGCCTTGGTTCCGGCGACCCGTGCCACGTTCTTGATGACGACCTTTCCCGTGAGGATCTCGTCGACGAACCCCGACAGGATCCGCGCGACCAGTTCCGGCGACGTCACCGACAGCAGCAGCCGCTCCGCGCCTTCCCGCTCCCCCTCCGCGATGCCGGTGACGAGGGCGATGAGGGTGTCTCCAGGCGCCAGCGGAGGCGGTGGCGTCCCCTCGGGCAGGTCGTACGTGTCGGCGTGCAGCAGGAGCGCGCTCCAGGCCCGTCCGCTGCCGGCGTCGTAGACGGCGCAGGTGAATCCGTCAGGGCCGGTGCCCTTGATGTGCGCGGTCACCGTCGTGCCGACGAGTGGTGACTCGAGCTCGAGTTCGCTCAGGATGGTTGACACGGTCATGGACCCTCTCGTTTGGCAGGCTCTGTGTCGCCTGGTCTCACCCGCACTCTAAGGCGCGGGCTCCTGACTCCTAAAGTCCGTGCGCTGCCGGTTTCGCAACCCGGAATCGCAAGTCTTCCTCACCTTCCCTCCTCAGCCGCCCCGCCACGGCCGTGGAGCCCGGCCTCCGTCGACCGTGGGCCCGGACCTCATCCCGTCGAGCCACCCGGCCGCCCGCCGCACCCCCGCTGACGCCGCCGGTGACGGCCCGCGAAGGCGCCGGACACCCCGCCAGCTTGCGAATCACAGAAGTCACAGCGGGTGCGGTAACGAGATCGACCGCCTTCCCCACATGAAGGTGGAGTTCCATAATCGCCACACCGCAATCTCGTACGGATTCGTGCCGTCAGGAATGCCAATCTCGGATATCGCCCGTCATGATGCGACGCCCTTGAGGTCGGCTCGCCCAGGGACATCCCATCGGCCTCCCAACCAGCCCAATCAGCCAGAGAAATGGACAAACGACCAGCTTAAGCACTGGAGCACCACACCACAGATATTGACGTCAAGAACCCCCCAAAGGCGGCCTGCGTTGCGGAGCTGCAAGAACACAAAAAGGGAAGACCCTTACGACTCAGCTGTGGCGTGAGTCACTTTTCGGTTGCCAAGAAGCGCCACCAGAGGACGGTTCACATCGCTGGCAGATAAAAGGTCAGCGCTCACTTCGGACCGGGAGTTCTCATGCGACAGAACATCGTTCAGACGGCCAAGGTCACCCTCCGCAAGATGGCGATCCTCGCCGGCTGGGCCTGCAGCGTCTGCAGCACCTGGAACAGCGACGCCGCATCCCAGTGCCAGGGCTGTGGCGCCGGCAAGCAGTGACGTCGGCGCCGCCACGGCGTTGATGTAATCGAGGAGCGCTGCCACACCGGCAGCGCTCCTCTTCCCTTTTGTCGTTCAATGTCCGACCCGGCTCGGCGCCACCGCCCGTGAACCGCCCGCACGCGGGCGGCCGATTCCCTACTGTGGCCCGGCATGGGCAGCAGCTCCCGCGTCGAATTCGTCGAGGCGTCGTTCGACGACCCGATCATGATCGACCTGTACGGCGGACGGACGGCCGAACCGGCCGCCCGATCCGACGGCACCACCGACCGCCACTCGCCGGCCGAACCGGGAACGACCTTCCTCGTCGCCCGGGATCGCACGACACTTATCGGCTGCGTCGGATTGCGCTGGGTGAACGGTGCGGGAGGTCACGAAGGCGGGCCGTCATCCGCCGATCAGATCGCCGAGGTCGGCCACGTCTACGTACGGCCGGACTTCCGCCGCTTCGGAGTGTCCCGGCTGCTGCTGCGGGCTGCGGAGGACCTCGCTCGACGGCGCGGCTGCCGGACCGCGCGTCTCGTGGCCATCGACCCGCGCGACGCGGGGCTGTGCGAGTTCAGCGGGTACGTCCCCATCCAATCGTTCGGCCCGCAGCCCGTGCGAAGCGTCTGCTTCGAGAAGAGGCTGCGGGCCGAGACCGGCCGCTGACCCGGTCAGGGCGGGACCGAGACCGGCCGCTTATCCGGCTCCGGCGGGCGGCGACCTGCCGAGGCGGTCTCAGCGGGCGCCTGAGCGGCGTCCCCCGCCGAGCGGCTCAGGCGGACTCGCGGAGGGCGACCCGGGCGTGGAGGCGCCGGAGCGGGCTCGGCAGCCACCAGTTGGCCCGGCCGAGGAGCCGCATCGTCGCGGGCACCAGCAGCGCCCGTACGAGGGTGGCGTCGACGACCACGGCGACGAGCAGTCCGACGCCGATGAGCTTGATGAAGGAGATCCCCGACGTCGTGAACGCGGCGATCACGACGGCCAGCAGGAGGGCGGCGTTGGTGATGATCCGGCCGGTGCTCTGCAGCCCGGCGGCCACCGCGACGGTGTTGTCCCCCGTCCGCTGCCATTCCTCCCGGACCCGGCTGAGCAGGAACAGTTCGTAGTCCATCGACAGCCCGAACGCCACGGCGAGGATCAGCACCGGCTGCGACGCCTCCACCGTGCCGGTGGAGGTGAAGCCGAGCACGCCCGCGAGGTGGCCGTCCTGGAAGCCCCAGACCATCACGCCGAACGCGGCGCTCAGCGACAGCGCGTTCATCACCAGCGCCTTGAGCGGCAGGAGGATCGAGCCCAGCGCCGCGAACAGCAGCGCGAACGTCACCACGCCGACGAACAGGGCGGCCCGGGGCAGGACGTGGCCCAGGCTGCTCAGCATGTCCGTCAGCTGGGCCGTCTCCCCGCCGACGTACACCGTGCCCGGCGCGGGCAGCGACCGGATCCGTTCCACCAGGTCGCGGGCCTGCCGGGACTGCCGGTCGGCGCCGTACCGGACGGCGATGTGGGTCACGTCCCGGCCGGTGTCGGCGACCTCCGCCGCCGCGACCCCGGACACGGCGCGCAGCCGGTCGAGGTAGGCGTCGACCTGCGGGCGGGACACACCACCGGTCACCACGACGTCGATCGGCGAGACCGAGCCGTGCGCGAAGTCGCGGTCGAGGGCCGTCGCCACCGTACGGCTCTCGGCGCCGCTCGGCAGTGCGCGGACGTCCACGCTGCCGAAGCGGATGCCGAGGAAGGGCGCGCCGAGCGCGAGCAGCACGACCGTCACGCCCACCGCGTACGCCACGGGCCGGCGCATGACGCTGTGCGCGAGCCGGAACCACGCTCCGCGCCCTTCCCGGTCGCCCTGCCGCCGTGGCAGCACGCGCAGCGCGTCGACCCGGCGGCCGAGGACCGCGAGCAGGGCCGGCAGGACCGTGAGGGCGGCCGCCATGTCGACGAGCACCACCGCGATGCCGCCGAGCCCCATCGACCGCAGGAACATCTGCGGAAAGAGCAGCAGGCCGCCGAACGCGATGGCGACCGTCACGCCCGAGAACGCGACGGTGCGGCCCGCCGTCGCCATCGTGCGGGTGAGCGCCTCCCGTTCGGAGTCCGTCCGGCCGAGCTCCTCGCGGAAACGCGTCACGATGAACAGCGAGTAGTCGATGGCCAGGCCGAGCCCGAGCATGGTGATGATGTTGACGGCGAACGTGGACACGTCCGTGGTCATGGCGGCCACGCGCAGGACGGTGAACGCGCCGAGGATGGCGACGCCACCGATGGCGAGCGGGAGCAACGCGGACACCACACTGCCGAAGATGACCACGAGCAGCACCAGGAGGATCGGCATCGAGATCATCTCGGCGCGCGCCAGGTCCTTGGAGGTCTGTTCGTGGAGCTGGCTGTTCACGGCGACCGTGCCGCCGCGCAGCGTGGTCAGGCCCGGAGCGGTGAACCCGTCCCGGATCTTCTCGTACGTCTTGACCCGCGCGAACACGTCGGCGCCGCTCAGCCGCACGGCGACGTAGGTGGCGTGCCGGTCACGCGAGACGAGCGCCGGCGATCCGGTGTTCCAGAAGGTCGTGACACCCCGGACCCGGTCGCGGGGCAGCCGCGCGAGGGTTCCGGTGACGGCGTCGCGGAAGGCCGGATCGTCCACGGTGCGGGACGCGCTCTCGTAGAGCACGACCAGGTCTCCGGCGGGCGGGCCGATCCGCTCGTCGATGAGCGCGGTGGCCCGAGCCGACTCCGAATGCGGGTCCTCGAAGCCGCCGCTCTTGAGCGAGCCGAAGACCTGTGTGCCCCAGACGGCGGCGATGACGACGAAGACGGCGGCCGCGGCCAGCACCCACCGACGTCGGCGGTGCATCAGGCGGCCGGATGACTCGAGCATGGTCCGCTCCCCCGAGATAATGTGAGGTAACGCCGATCAGCAGAGTGAACACCGTTTACGGTGAACATCGTAAACGGAAGCATACGTCGTTAACTATCGTCAAGGAGAAGCGTGACGACCCGCCGCGAACGCCTGCGCGAGGCCACGGTGCGTGAGATCCAGGAGGCGGCGCGTCAGCACCTGCGGGCCCACGGCCCCGCGGGCATCTCCCTGCGGGCCATCGCCCGCGACATGGGCATGACCGCCCCGGCGCTCTACCGCTACTACGCGAGCCTGAACGACCTCCTCGCGGCCATGATCGAGAGCTACAAGGCGGAGATCGGCGAGGCGCTGGAGGCCGCCCGGGACACCGTGCCCGCCGACGACCTCGGCGGCCGCCTCGCCGCCGCGGCGCGGGCGTTCCGCCGCTGGGCACTGGACCACCGGCCGGAGTTCACGATGGTCTTCGGCGCTCCTCCGCCCGGCTACGAACCGCGGAGGGAGGGCGAGATCCCCTCGGCGGGCGGTCTTGGCGCGGTCTTCTTCACGCTGCTCACCGACCTGTGGCGGCGCGAGCGGTTCCCGATTCCGGCCGACGAGGACATCCCGGCCGGGCTACGCGAGCAGCTCGAGCACTTCAGCACGTCCTGCGGTCTCGACCGCGCCGGCCTGCCGCTCGGCCTGATCCGGGTCTTCGCGGGCTGCTGGGTCCGGCTCTACGGGCTCGTCGCGATGGAGGCGTTCGGGCACGTCCACTTCATCCTCGACGACGCCGAGCCGCTGTTCGAGGCGGAGCTCGCCGAGGTGTCCGCGATGCTCGGCATCGCGCGGCCGCTCCCTCCGCGTCACAGCCCTTCGGCGAGCGCCGCCCAGAACGCCGCCTCGTAGGCGTGCAGCAGGCGGGCGGCCCGCAACGCCTCCCGCGGTTCCTCACCGGCCGTCAGGCCCTGCGCGATGACGGCGGTGGCCTGCTCGGCGAAGCCGGGCGGCGGAGCGGCGAAGTACCGGAAGAAGGCGACGGCCTCCTCGGCGAGGCCGTACCCCGCCGTCAGGGCGTCCGCCGTACGCCCGCAGTAGGCGCCCCACTCCGCCAGGTTGGCCAGCATGGCGAGGGCGAGGCCGCTCCGCGTGCCGGACAGCGCGCCCCACGCGAGGTAGGCGGGGTAGGCCTGGGCGAGGGGACGCGGCTCGTACGCCCGAAGGTCCTCCTCCGTCCAGCCGAGGGCGGCGGCGAACCCCGTCAGCAGGCCCAGCGCGGTGCCCTCGCCGCCCGCCAGCGCCAGGAACAGGTCGCCCGCCGGTGGTTCGGGGAACCGGGCGGCGACGAGGGCGAAGCTGCGGCGGTCGCTGCTCACGATGTGCCACTGCTCCCCCGCCAGCCAGGCCAGCCGCTCGCGCGGCACGGCCGACGCCTCCAGGAGCTCGAGGAAGCGGTTGCCTCCCGGCGGGTTCTCCGCGCGGGCGCGGCGGACGAGGTCCTCGGCGTCGCTCATGCGGCCTCCTCCGCCGGAGCGACCAGAGGCGCTGCGCTCATGACTCGCTCGCCGCGCTCGCTCACCCCTCCACGCCACCACGCGGCGTCAGGCGCGTCAATCGGAACCCGCCGTCTCGGCGGGCCGGTTCCGACCGTCCTCGGCGGGCCGGTCCCGACGATCCTCCGCGGGCCGGACGGGAGGCCGCCCGTCCAGGCCGAGGCGCTCGCGGATCTCCCGCTGCACGGTCTCCGGATCATGCCGGGCGTCGACGGTGAAGACGTACTCCTTGCGCCGGAACAGTTCCAGGACCGGGTCGGTCTTGTCGTGGTAGTCGTGCAGGCGGGCCGCGAGCGCCTCCGGCGTGTCGTCCTCGCGGGTGACCAGCTCGCCGTTGCACACGTCGCAGCGGTCAGCTCGTTTCGGACGGTCCTCGATGAGGTTGTAGTCCATGCCGCAGACGGAGCACAGCCGCCGGGACAGGACCCGGCGGCGGACCTCGGAGTCCGGCAGGTCGAGGTAGATCACGCCGTCGATGTCGTAGCTCTCCAGGAAGAACTCGGCCTGGCGCCGGCTGCGCGGGAACCCGTCGATGATGAAGCCGTAATTCCAGTCGTGCTGCTCCAGCCGGTCGCGCACGATCCGTTCGACGAGGTCGTCGCCGACCAGTTCCCCGGCCGCCATCACCCGGCGCACCTGAGCGCCGATCTTCGTGTGCTGCTTGACGTGCCACCGGAAGATGTCGCCCACGCTGATCTGCACCAGGTCGAAGTCGCGGGCCAGCGCGGCGGCCTGGGTGCTCTTACCGCTTCCCGGCACGCCCATGATCACGTACTTCCGCATCGTCAGCAGAATGGCACAGCTCACGCTCCGCTGTCAGCCCGGATGAGAAGGGACACGCCGATCGGAGTTCCGGCTCGCTTCCACGACAGTTGCGTGCTGACCAAAACCCAGGACTAATCCCGGAGAATCGTATGCGCCCGGCAATTCTCCGAGGCTTTGCCCCGCCTTGTGGTTTCCCACACTTACGCCTCACCGGTACACCGATAGAAAGGAGGCCGAACGGAGCCGAGGAGTTGGGGGGACGTCATGGCCCGTTCCACACCGACATTCGATCCGGAGGGTCTCACCATCGAGCAGCGCTGGGGCGAGGCATGCGTGATCTGCCACAAGAAGTGGCCTCGACCACGCGTCCACGTCGGCCGGCTGCCGGATGACTCTCGTGTGTTCGCCTGCGACGACTGCGCCCCGGCGCTGCGCATTCCGGTCCAGCAGAACCGGGGCCGGCGCGCGAAGATCAGGGCTTAACCGGAAAGGAGCGTCCCGGGTCCGGGGGAGCCCGGGGCGCCCGGCGAGCCGTGCTCCCTGCGGGAGCGAGGAGCCCCGGGGGGGCTCTGGGTGGCTGTGGCGGGCGGTAGAGTCGCGAGGG